>CAISEY010000404.1 GCA_903884435.1 uncultured Hyphomicrobiales bacterium
CAACACGGGCGGCAATCTGAACTTCGGCGATTCGATCACGCCGTTCACACAGAACGTCAGCTCTAGCTATGCCGGAGCGACGGCGGCCATCGCGAGCATCGTGTCAACGACTTCGGCCAGCCCCAGCACCCAGGTTCCGACCAACGCACCAGGACCGCTCACCAACGTCGTCAACAACCAGTCCACCCTGACCGCCTATGGCAACGCCACCGTGACGGGGACCACGGGGTCGCCGACGCAGTCCTCGAACCAGACGCTCAACTCCGCCTCGTCCACGGGCATCGTGAGCGGCTCCCTGGCGCAGACGGCGGGTTCGACCCTGCAGGGCGCGACCGTGCCGGCGACCGCTGTCGGCATCTCCACGAACACGCTGACGAACGTCGCGGCCGCGACGACGAACTTCGGCGGGTCGACCGTCTCGGGCGTCTCGCAGGGCCAGAACAACACCGTCAACACCCTTTCGGGCGCGGCGGGCGTTGGTCTTAACCTGCAGCAGGCCGCGGCCGGCATCACCGGCCTTACCCCGAACACGGTTGGCGGCACGAACCTGCAGCTCGCCTCGACGGGCGGCGGCGTGGCGTCGATCACCGGCGCTTCGCAGGCGCTCAACGCCGGCGCGAACACCGCCAACCTTGGCGGCGTGCTGAATGGCACGGTGTCGCAGCTCGGCACGAGCATCTCGACGAACAACGTCAACGCGCTCCGCTCGAACGGCGGCGCCGCCGTCGTGATCGGCACGCAGTCGGCGGTTGGTTCGGCGAACGTCATCAAGTAACGGCGATCGCTTCATAGCGATAGTCCAGAAACGGTTTCGCGCGGGCGACCGCGCGAAACCACCTCTCGACACGGGCGGGACGCTTCGCCCCGGACGAAACCGGCCTGGCGTTCCCTGGCCCGCGTTCGAAAAACCGGAATGAGTTCATGCGTATCTCCAGCCTCATGCGATACACGGCCCTGGCCGCGGTCCTGGCCTCGCCCGCCTTCGCGCAGACGGCCGTCACGAGCTCGATGTTCAATCCCCAGCAGATTCTGGGAACCAACTCGCAGAATTCGACGCTGAACGCCTCGGCGGTCGCCACGGGCCTGACGGCGACCTCGATCGCCTCGCAGCTCAACACCAACAATCTCAACCAGCTCGGCGGCAACCCGCTCGTGGGCGGAACCGTCGCTCCGCTGTTTTCCGGCGACCCAACCGTGTCGATCGGTCAGGTCGTCGGCGGCATTGGCGGCGTGGGGCCCGGCGCCGCGTGGGGCGCCGCCGGCGGCCTCGGCACGGCCGCGGACTCTTTCCGGCAGACAACAGCCAACATCAACAACGCCACGTCGACGAACACCCAGGGGTATCTGTCGACGGTGATCGCCGGCGGCGGTCAGAACGCGACGAGCGGCGTGAACACGGCCGGCCTCGGCGTGATCAGCGGGGCCAGCCTCTCGATCCAGCAGGCCCTCAACCAGTCGCAGGCTTCGCTGCAAAATTCCGCCAACACGATCACGGCGTCCGCCATGACGGGCGCCGCGACGGTCAATGGCTACAATGGCGTCCAGAACGCCCAGAGCGCCCTCAACACGTCCTCGATTGGCATCGGCTCGACGACGAACGCCGCCGGCCAGACCGTGTTCGGCAACGTGCTGGTGGGGCTGGACCAGAAGCAGCTCGGCGCGCCGGTCACGCAAATATCGACCAACATCGCGAACTCCAACGTCTTCAACGGGCCCAATCCCGTCATCGATCCGAGCGTCATCAACCTCAACCAGAACGCCGGATTGCAGACCAACGTCTTCTCCGCGTCGAACGGCGCCCTGCAACTGCAAAACGGCGCGGGCCAGATCGGCCAGTTCGCCGTGAGCAACAACGTTCTCTCGCTGGGAAACTCCGCGACGGCCAGCACCGGAACGGGAGCCGGCACCGTCGGGGCCGCGGCGGGAACCGGAACCGCTTCGATTTCCGGCGTCACGCAAAACGCGCTGTCCGCCGCCAACAACGCGTCGAACACCGGCGGAAACCTGATTTTCGGGGATTCGGTGACGCCGTTCACGCAGAACATCGCCGCGGGTTACACGGGCACGACAGGCTCCAGCGCCTACACCGTCGTTCCCTCGTCGATTTCCGGCGCGGCCAGCGGGCCGGCGGTCCCGGGCTCCCCGTCGTCGTTCGGCGGCGGAGTCTACGCCAACGTGGTCAACAACCAGTCGACCCAGAGCGCCTATGGAGACGCGACCGTCACGGGAACGCCGCTGAGCGCCACGAATGGAACCGCGAGCCAGTATTTCACACAGGCGCTCAACTCCGCGTCGTCGACGGGCGTGCTGAGCGGCTACCTCGCGCAGACCGCGGGTTCGAACCTGCAGGGCGCGACCCCCTACACGGCGCCCGGCGGCGTCGGCACGACTCCGCTGACCAACCTCGCGACGGCCAACACGACGTTTGGATCAGCGGCGGTGACGAGCATCTCGCAGGGGCAGAACAACACGCTGAACACGGAGACGGGGTCCGCCGGGGTCGGGCTGCAATTGCAGCAGGCGGCGGCGGGCAACGGGATCCCGGGAGTCGCGGGCAACACGCTGGGCGGCGCGAACGTGCAGACAGCGACGACCGCGGGCGGCGCGGCCACGGTCAGCGGCGCCTACCAGTCGCTCAACGCGGGCGCGAACGTCGCCAATCTCGGCGGCGTGCTGAACGGAACGATTTCGCAACTCGCGACCTCGATCAACACCAACAACACGAACACGCTCAAGGCCGCGGGCGGCGCCGCCGTCGTCACCGGCACGCAGTCCGCGATCAGCGGCGTCAACGTAATCAAATAAATCGTTCTCCCCCGGGACGGGCGCGCGCCCCGGAAAAATCGTGTTCATGGAGTGGTTCGATGTTGTCCCGTCTGCTCGCCTTCTCGTCGCTCGGGATTTGCCTTGTCGTGGCTTGCCCCTCGCCGTCCCGCGCGCAGGGCTATGGCGAACAGGCGCCGCTCCAGTTCAAATACGCGAACCAGGGAATGCAGATCGAAATCTACAGGCAACAGTTCAAGGCTTCCGCGGCGGCGTCGGCCGCGTCGGCGCTTGGAAGCCTCGGTTCCGGCTCCGGTTCCGGCGACCCGGGCCAGGCGAGTTCCTCGATGAGCGATGTCGTTCAGCTTGGCACGACGACCCTGAACATCACCAACACGGGAGCGGGCGCCACGCTCAACGTGAATGGCGCCTCGGTTGGCCAGCAATCCTCCGGCACGAACCAGACGAACGCCAACAGCCGCTCCGCGTCCAGCACACTCAACCAGTGAGTTGTTGAGATGGGTCGCGCCTGGCCGTGTGTTCTGAGATCGTTCGTTGTCGTCGCGACGCTCGTCTCGCTCGGCGGATGCGCGAAGCTTTCGCAAAGCAAGCTCGTCAAGGACGTGTCGGTTCTGATGGGGCCAGCCCCGAAGGTGAATGAAACGCCCATGCAGGTTCCGCTGGCGTGCCTCGCGCAAATGAACGTCGGCAAGGACATCCGCGTGGGAGTCGCCGACTTCGTCGACGCGTCGGGCGTCATGGAGGGAGGCACGACGAATTCGCGGGCGTTCTCCCAGCGCGCCGACATGATGATGGTCGTCGCGCTGGCGCGCGGCGGCGCGCATCTCGTGAACCGAAACGCCACGAACGTGTCGGAATGGGAATTGAAGAACGCGATCGAGAAAAAGCTCGGTGACGGCCATCCCGTCGTCAGCGACAATCAGTCGGTCGAGTTCAGGCCCGTGCGAATGGGGTCGATGCTTGGCTCGACGCATTTTGTCTCGGGCGCGATCACCGAACTCAACTGGAACATCAGCTCGAGCGTCGGCGAGCTGGGGGCCTACAGCCTGTCGTTTGGAAAACGCACCTATCGCATCAGCATCGCCATCGACGTCATGGTCACCGACACGATCACGACGGAGGTGGTTCACGCGCGCTCCTACAAGAAGCAACTCGTCGGCTTCGAGACAAGCGCCGGGTTCTTCCGGTTCTTGTCCGCGCCTTCCGCGTCCAGCCTGGTCGGCCTTTCGGACTCCGCCATCAAGGGGCTCGAGGTCTTCAACAGCAATCTTGGCGAGAAGCAGAACGAACCGCAGCAGGCGGCCTTGCGCTGGCTGATCGAACTGAGCGCCTACGACATGTTGAGATCGCTCTCGGGCGGCGGCGGCAAGTGCGATCAGCTCCTGCCGCCAGGATCGCTCGTCGTGAAGAACGCGCGGCCTTCCACCCGGCCCGGTTCGCCGCCGCCGGTCCCCAATGGCGCCATGCCGACGCCGCGCACCGCGCCGGGCGTCGCGGATCCCGCGGGCGAGCCCGAGGCCGCCAACCACGGCGTCACGTCGGTCGGTCCCGCGGTCGCGTCGGGCGCGGGGGCGGCGCAACCCGGCAACGACAGGTCTTCGTTGATCGTCGTCGCGAACGTGGCGTCCGAAACGGAGGCCGCGCGGCTCGCCATCAAGATGCAGGGCGACCTCGCGGCGCAATTGAGCGCCAGGAAGTTGCAGATCCTTCCGCGCCCCGCGGGCGGCGGCGTGACCTATTTCGTTGGCGTCACGGGACTGGAAGCGCGCGAGGCCTCGATCCTTTGTTTCCGGATCAAGGTCGCCGGCGGCGCGTGCGACGTCGGGAAGGAGCAAACAACCGCCGGACAGCCCAATCCCGCGCCCGGCGGACGCGCGTCGATCGCGCCCCGCGACGACGCGGTTCGGAAATTCGCGGACGTCGAAAACGGTCCCGCCGGAAACGGCGCGGCGACGCGTTCCCTCGCGGCCTAGCGCCTTCTTCGACGGGACCGGCAAACGAAGAGATGTAAATGAGCATGATAAAAATTCTCGCGGTGATTGGACTTCTGGCCCCGGTGGGGCTTTACGCCGGCTTCCGGTCGGGCGGCGGCGAGAGTTCGTCCGCCAGATCCGATGGCGACATCCGCGGCCCGATCACGGATCGCGAGCCAACCGGGAGCCTCGCCGACGCCGCGCGTGAACCTGCCCAGCGGTCGCCGGAGCCGGTACAGATGGCGCAGGCGCCGGCCGCCAGGCCGCCCGCCGTCAAGCCGGCTCCGCCGCCCGCCAAACCCGCCGCCCCCGCCGCCCAGCCAAGGCTGGCCGCCGACCCCGCGCAGGCCAACGCGATGACCGTCGTCGAAACATACGGCGAGTGGCGACTCCAGTGTTTCGGAACGCCGGTCCAGAGGTGCGAGTTGCAGCAAAAGCGGATCGACGCGCAGACCCAGACAACGGTGTTCTGGGTCGAGCTCGCCAGCGTCGCCGCGACGAACGAGGAAACGCTGAGCGTCATCACGCCGCTCGGAATGCGCGTCGCGGCGGGCCTCACGTTTTCCGTCGACGGGCAATATTCGACCGAACTGCAAACCCAGACGTGCCTTCAGATCGGCTGCGTCAGTCAGTTGAAGCTGACGCGTCCGGTTCTGACGAAGATGTTCGCGGGCCAGGCCTTCCGCGCCACGGTGACGAATCTCGCCGGCCAGAAGATCACGCTCGCCATGCCAACGACGGGCTTCACGGATGGATATAACCGGATGTTCGCGTTGACGAACAAGCGGTAGCGCCGCGGGACGCCATTCCGCGGCCTTTATTCAAATTTTCGGCGCGCCGTAATCAATTGATTTACCAGCCAGTCAGGTCGCCCGAATGTAACGCGCCCGAATACAGCCTCGCGCATATCAAATACTCGCCAACGACGGAGAGTTTCATGCGTGAGATTAAAAGTGTTTGTGTCGTGGACGACGACGCGGTTCATCTTGAAATCATGAGTTTCATGCTGCGGCGCATGGGATTTCGCGATGTCGTCACGTTTTCGGGGGCGGAGGAAGCCCTCGATTACGTGAGCAGCCACGACGTACACCTGATCGTCAGCGACTGGAACATGTCGCCGATGAGCGGCATGGAATTCCTCGAGAAAGTCAGGAGCAGCGACCGGCTGAAGCACACGCCTTTCCTGATGGTCACGGCGAATTGTTCGGAGTCGTACTGGCGGGACGCGATCAAGGCGGGCGCGACGGAATTCCTGTTCAAGCCGCTGTCCCTGCACGCCTTCATGTCGGCGGTTGAAATGTGCGTCGACGCGCCGGACCAGGCGTGGCGGAACGTGGATCGCGCGCGCGCCATGTCGGGCGAGCCGACCTTCAGCTAGCGGCCTCGCGCGTGTCGAGGATGTATCCCTCGCCGCGAATGCTCTTGATTTCGGTTCGCGATCCGGTCTGTCTCAGCTTTCTTCGAACGCCGCTCACCAGCATGTCGACGGCGCGGCTTTCGCCAATCACCTTGCGTCGCATGATTTCCCAGGAAATTTGTTCGCGGCTGACGATCTTCCCCCTTCTTTCGAACATCAGCCGGAGAATCTTGAATTCGCGGCTGGCCAGGCTCGCGACCAGTTTGTCTCCCTTGAAAAGCGCCCGTTCGACGAGGTTCAGCGTCACGGAGCCATCCGCGTCGAGAGCCAGCGAGTCCTCGCGCTGTTTCGACGGATTCGCGGCGCGGGCGATCGATCGCCGCAGTCGAAGCAACAATTCCCTCATGTCGATGGGCTTGGTCAGATAGTCGTCGGCGCCGAGTTCGAGGCTGACGATCCGGTCGATGATCTGGTCGCGCGCCGAGATCACGAGCGTCACGAGGCTCCGCGACCGGTCGAGGCGCAGGATGTCGTAACCCTCGCCGTCCTCGAGTTCGAGATCGAGGATCATCGCGTCGAATTTCGTCGATTCGACGAGACGCCGGACGCTTGAAATCGTCCATGCCTCGACGACGTTGAAGCCGTTTGACTTGAGACACATGGCGACGAGCCGGCGGATCGGCGCGTCGTCCTCCACGACAAGTATCGACTGTTCCATGCCCGTCGGGTTCTCCTGATTTCCGGATTCGCCTTCCCGTCCGGCGCCCGGGAGCGGCGCGAGAGGCGGGCCGCTCCTCGCGCCGCCGCGAAAAAGCCGCCAAAGGCGACGTGCTATCCGCCTTTTTGTATCGGAAATCATGACAAAAAATATTTTGTCAACGGGGTCCGGGATGCTTGTAGGGATTTCTCCGGTTTCGTAGCAAAAAAAGCGGAAGTTCGTAAGCCCGGCGAACCGGGGCGAGGCGTCCGGACGGAAACCACCAGATGCGCTTGATTAACTGGCTCACTGGCGTCGCCGCGGCGACGCTGACGGCGATGACGTGGTCCGCCATTCTCGTGTCCACGCACGAAATCGCCAACGGCGAGAGGGAGGCTGTCTTCCGGCAGACGACGATGGCCGCGCGTGTCTTCGCGACGCAGGCCGAGGGCGTGTTCCGGGAGATCGACCGGACATTGCAAACCGCCATTTACGCCCTGCGGCGGGACCGCTCGCCGGACAGGCTCATGGCTCTCGTCTCCGACGGCGCGTTGCGGATGGACGGCCTCGTGCAGATCGCCTTCACGGACGAGACCGGCCGGACCATGGGGACCAACGCGGGGCCGGACGCCGACAGGACGGACCTTCGCGACCGTGAACATATCCGCGTTCATCTGGACGGAAAGGTCGATCGCCTCTTCATCAGCGAGCCCGTGCTCGGGCGCGTCTCCGGCAAATGGTCGATCCAGCTCTCGCGACGCGTCGCCGACCCGGACGGCAAGCTTCTCGGCGTGATCATCGCCTCCGTCGATCCCTTTTTTTTCAGCACGTTCTGGAAAAGATCGACCGACACCGTCAGCACGAACGTCGTGTTGATGGGCCAGTCCGGCGGCATTCTCGTCGCCTCGCAGGATCTGGATCGCCTCATGAATGACCATGTCCGGCGTTCCGATCTCGTCGAAAGGACCGGCGGCGCGGACGAGGGCCGGGTCTCCTACGAAGGGATCTTCGGCGGGGACTACATCGGCAGCTTTTCGCGCGTGCGGGACTTTCCGCTCGTCGTTCTGGCGGGCTCTCCCGTGACCGAGATCAGAGCCCGGATCGATGGCAAGAGCCACTTGCTCAACGCGACGGCCGCCGGCTTCACCGGGCTGATCTGGTGTTTCGCGGTCGCGCTCGGCTGGTCCGTGAAAAAGCAGAAGCGTCTCTTGCGGGCGACCGAGAAAATGGAGAATCAACTCGTCGACGCGGTGGAGGCGATCGAGGTGGGGTTCGTGATCTACGACAGCGACGACCGGCTCGTGCTGGTCAATTCCACCCACAAGAAAATGTTTCCAAAGCTCGCCGGCTCCATGACGCCGGGCGCGTCGTTAGAAGAAGTGGCCGCGGCTGGCCGCGCGGCCGGCTATTTTGGTCGCCCCTCGGCCGGCGTGGACGCCTGGCGCCGGGCGCGGAGCACGCCCGGCGCGCCGCTGCCCTCCTTCGAGGCGGCGACGACCGACGGTCGATGGTTTCGGATCAGCGAATTCCGGACGCGGGAAGGCGGCACCGTGGGAACCCGCACGGACATCACCGCCTGGAAGGAACGCGAATGCGCGCTGGTGACCGCGCAGCAAAGCCTCGCCGACAAGACGGAGGTAGCGAAGCGCCTCGCGGAAGCGGAATCGCGCGCCAATTCGGCGAAGTCGATCTTCCTCGCTTCAATGAGCCACGAAATCAGGACACCGCTCAACGCCGTGGTGGGCTTCTCCGGCATCCTCGCGAAAACCGAACTTGGCGCGGAGCAGCGACTCTATCTCGACACGATCATCGGCAGCGCGAACCATCTGAAAACCCTGGTCAACGACATCCTCGATTTCACGCGCATGGAAGCGGGGCGGCTCGAAATCATCGCCGGCCCCTTCTCCCTGCGCAAGCTGCTCGAGGACGCCGCGAAAATGGCGGAGATCCTGAAGGATTCGAAGCCGGTCGAGATCGTCGTGGACATAGATCCGGCCTTGCCGGACGAACTCATCGGGGATCGCGCGCGGATTTACCAGATCTTGCTGAACTTCACCGGCAACGCGGCCAAGTTCACCAGCGAGGGGCGAGTTGAACTGTCCGCCCGGCGGATCGGCGGCCCCGAGCGAAGACCCCGGCTGCGGTTGTGCGTGACGGACACCGGAGCGGGCATCGACGCGAGTTCGCGCGAACGGATCTTCGAAATCTTCCGGCAGGGAAACGTCAATCAGCAACAGCGCACCGATGGCGCGGGGCTCGGGCTCGCCATCAGCCGGGGCCTCGCGAAACTGATGGACGCTTCGCTGGAGTTTGAAAGCGAGCCGGGACGGGGTTCGCGTTTCTGGATCGACATCGAGCTTGAGGCCGCGGTCGCCGTCCCGTCGCCATCCTGCGTCGACCGGCAAACGCCTCCCAACCGGCCGCTCGACGTGCTGGTCGCGGAGGATTCGGCCGCGTCGAGAATGCTCGTCAAGGTCATGCTGACGCAACTCGGGCACGCGGTGCTCGTCGTGGACGATGGCGAGAAGGCCGTCGAAGCCGCGAAGAAACGCCGGTTCGATCTGGCGATCCTCGATTTGCAGATGCCCAACATGGGAGGCATCGAGGCGACCCGGCTCATCCGGGCGATGACCGGAAACGCCGGCGCCGGCCGCATCGTGGCCCTGACGGCGCAGGCCCTCGACCAGGAACGCGCGTTGGCCCTCGCGGCTGGCATGGACGAAATCGTCACCAAGCCCTTCACCGAGGAGGAATTCGAAAGAATGCTGTGCAACGTTGGCCTGGCGCATGAGGCGCCGTGAAACGCCCGGCTCCGCGGTTCGGGAATTTGTGGACCAAAATCGTGAAATCGTAAGATTTGTTCTTTCGATAGGCGGGCTACCGGTGTCCCTCTCCGCGCGAGGGACTAGAAAATGCAGCCTCAATCGTTCTGCAAATCCGGTCGTGTCGCCGATGCAAACCGCGTGTCCGGATGCAGGAAAGTCGACTGGGTGAATGTCGCCGCCGTTGCCTTCATGCTGGTTTATTGCGTCTGGTTCTGGGTCGAATTGTTCACGTTTGCCAGATCGTTGTTCAGTCGCTTCTGACCCTGGCGCGTCGCGGTCTCCCGGGCCGGCGCGCGAGGCGACGTCATCGGGCGGGCGGGGCGGATCCGGTCACGGTCGCGCCTGATTCAGGTTTCCGCCATTCTGGTCCGCGAGGGCCTCGTCAAAGGCGGATCGCCCGGCCGCCGGAACGAGCGTATACGCGTCGAGGCCTTGCCCCGGGAAATCCGCGTGGCTTTGACTTGAAGCCATCGTTCCTTCCGCCGCCATCGCCGAATCCAGCAATATCCGCCAGTCCGAGCCGATCGAGTCGTCGTCTCCCGAAAGCGGCGAGGACGGAAATGGTTCGAAGACCGGCGCGCCGCGAGGCTGGCCGGCGATGTTTTCCCGACGCGCGTCGAACGCCCGCGGCGGTTCGGGCTCGCTCCAGGGCGCCGGGGCGAAAATGTGCCGCCATGCGTTGATCTCCCGAAGGCCGGACAGTTCGCGTTCCGCAGTCGCGTGAATTTCGCGCGTGGAATCGCCGCCATCTTCTCCGGCGTCGTCTCTCCACGGGGAGGCGGTTTCTTGATCTTCTGGCGGCTCGGCCAGCGCGAAGGAGGTTCCGCCGCCGGACGCGGCGATGCTCATGCTCGTCGGATCGAGACCGTCGACCGCCCTGGAATAGCTTCCTTCGGCGCCTGGCTGGCCCGTTTCCGCCATCGGGTTCGTCCAGGGGCGGGACAGACTCCACGTTTCGGTCTGTTCACCGGCCGCGGTCCTGGCGATCCATCCCAGCGACAGGGCGCCGGCGACGCCCAGGACGATGATCGTAGCGGACGCAAGCCACATCGGGAAATCCATCGGCCGGAAACATGGCTTCAGGATAGGCGCGCCGCGTCATCGATGTTCGCACGAACGTGCGTCATTCCGGTACTTTCCGGGCCATGCCCCGACGCCTTCGCGCGATGAATCCGGCGCCGGTTCGCCTTCCCTCCGGCGCGCGTTCGACAGGCGCGAACCGGGCCGGCTAGTTGATGGGCCCCTTCTCCGTCACGACGACCCATTGCTTGCCGCGCGGTTCTATCGCCTCGACCTTGCCGACGCCCGGCAGGAAATCCCCGACGGCGACGCGCTGGCGACCCGCCGCGTTTTCGATCACCGCGGTTCCGTTGTAATAAACCTCGCGCACGATATAGCCGCGCGTTGGCGACGATCCGATGATCGATGGCGGACGGGCGCTGGATATGTAGACCGGAGTCGCGAGCGAGAACGACTCGGAAAGCGCTCCGCCGCCGGGCGCCGGTCGCGCGCCGGTCGCTTTTGGCGGCCTGTTGCGCTCGGCGCTCGCGGCGGGTTCAATCGTGACCGCCCGCGCGCGCTCGACGGTCTCGATCCGTGACCGGAGTTCCGCGGTCATCGCGCCAGCGGAGACCCGCAGATCATCGACGCTGCTCTTCAGTTCCGCGACGGCGACGCGAATGGCGGCGACGTCCTCCGGCGTGGCCAGACGACCGGCGTCCGCGAGTTTGTCGCCCAGATCGCCGAGCATCGTCAGGACGCGGGCGTCGTCGTTGCGCGGCGCCAAGGCAAGCCAAAGGCATCCAATCAACGCGGGGACGCCCGCGTAAGCCCCGCAGACACGAAAGATTCTGCCGTGTCCGGACAGGAGGCCACGAAGCGCGGCGACGCGCGGCCATCGCGCGGACGAGGGCCCCGCGTTCCCCGCCGCGGCGGACGAACCTTCGCTCCCGCGCCGTGGCGCCGGCTCGACGCGGGACAGTGACTCGCCGGTTTTTTTCCGCGCCGGCGCCGGCGCCGCCCGGATCGCGCTGGCTGGACGTTCGGGTTCGGAAGGGTCGAATCTTTCCTCCCCGCCAGTTGATCGCATCGTGCGCGCTTCGATCTCCCCGGACCGCCGCGTCCCCAAAATGGATTGCGCGCCATCCCGGCGCGGGTTCCGCCGCTCGGCCGTCAAATTTTCAAATTCCTTGACCGCGCCGTAAAAGTCGTCCGGTCGCCGCGTCGTCCGTGCGCCGGGAGGAGGACTTCGCTGGAGAGGCGTCGCCGCCCGCTCGCGCGCGTTCACGACGGCCCCGCTGGCGTCCGCCTCCGGCGAAGCGCCGCCCGGGCGGCCGGGTAATGGCGTTGGAAGGGACGAACCGGAATTACTGGCGGCGACACGTTCGGGCTCCCTTGCCACGCCGGGAACGGGAGCGTCCCGAGCGGCGTCCCCCGGCTCCCGACGCCCGGAACCTCCCCCGAAGTGAAGGCCCATCAACTCATCGAACATGGCGGCGTCCAGGCGCCGCGCCTGCGTCGACTCCGGATCCGGGGCCGCTTTCGGAGGCGCGTCCGGACGTGAGGCCCCCTGGACCTCGCCATCGACGTCCGTACCCTTTGGATCGGGATTTTCGATCTGCCCAGTCACTCCGGATGACTCCGCCCAAGTCCAGATTCAGGCCGCCGCGATGGTCGCGAGCTAACTCGAGCAGAGCATAATTGTTGTATTGTAAAATTTTCTCGTGAAAATATACATGTTTTCATTGACATTTTTCGCGGCGCAATTTTTTTATAGATTTCGATTGTTTCAATCCAGATGCCCTTGACGTATCTCATTGCTGTTCTGGAATTTTTCGATTTTTTCATTTATTCTTTGAAGCATTTCCGCTCCCGGGTTCAGGTCACGGGCGTGACTCCATTGGAAAACAGCCTCGAGCAGGCGTCCGGCGGCCGCGTAAACGTCGCCGAGATGTTCGTTGATGGCGGGTTCGGCGGGCGCCAGAGACGCGGCCCGCTCGAGCGTCGCGATCGCTTCGTCGGTCTTGCCAAGCCTGAACAAAACCCAGCCGAGACTGTCGACGATATTGCCGTCGTCCGGTTTTGAATCGACGGCTCGCCTGATCAGGTCGCGCGCCTCCGCGAGATGCTCGCCCCTGTCCGCCCAGGTGTAGCCGAGCTCGTTTTGCACCATGGATTGCCCGGGAGCCAGTTCCAGCGCCTTCCTGAAATCAGCTTCGGCGAGTGGCCATTTCCCGGATTGTTCGCGGACGACGCCTCGTTCGAAGAACCACGGCCAGTCCGCGGGCCCTGGCGAACCGATCAGGTCGATGACTTTTGAATATTCGCGCTCCGCGTCGGCCCATTTTCCTTGAGCCTTGTAGAGATCGGCCAGCGAGGAGAGAGCCAGGAGGTTGCCGGGCCACGCGCGCGCGACCTGTTTCATTTTCCCGAGCGCTCTGTCCGCCTGCCCCTGGCGCTGGAGCAGCATCGCGATCTGGCTCTCCGAATTGATGCGCCAGGGAGAGCGGCGAGGCACGGCCTCGTAAAGCCGGATCGCCTCGGCGTCCTGCTTTTGACGCCCGCGCAGGTCGGCGAGCGCGGCGATCACGCGCGGTTGTCCCGGGCGCAGATAAAGCGCCAAATTCAGGCAAGCGCTGGCGAAGAGGGGATCGTTTCGCAGTTCGGTCGAAGAGCCGATTTCAAAGAGAACTTCAGCCACGCCTTCCGTCGCGTTTCGCGCGGGAAGCGGCAATTGTCCCCTCGCCAGTTTCCGGCGCGTTTCGGCGACGCCAGCCTCGGCGCGCGACGCGAGCCTGGAAAAATCGTCCAGCACTTTTCTCGCGAGAGTCTCCTCGCCGTGTCTCGACAGAAAGCCGGCCCACGCGGTCGCGAGGGGAAAACTGGTTTGCCCGGCCGCGTGGGCAGACCGGAATCGCTTTCTGGCTTCGTAGCCGTAACCCGCGAGTTCGGCGATCAATCCCGCCTGATAGTCGCGAAATCGCTCAAACCGGGGATCGTGAATTTGATCGATCGTATCCAGGGCCTGGTCGTATTCGCGCGAACCGGCGTGGAGCCAGGCGCGGAGCACGAGAATCGTCAGGTCGGAACCTTCGTCGCCGCTCGGGGAAAGTTCCTTTCGCGCGACCGCCCATTCGCGGCGCCTGATGGATTCGATGGCCGCGACCAGGCGCAAGAGAGGACCGTTGATCTCCCCCGGATTCAGGCGTCGAATGAGTTTTATACCCTCGGCCACGTCCCCGTTCGCGGCGGAGGCGATAATCGCGATCCTCGTCAGTTCCGGGTCGTTCGGTCGGCGCTGGACAGCGCGCCGGAATCGCGCGGATGCCTCGCGGAAATCGTTCGCGGCGCTCGCGGCGAGGCCGCTCAAATAATCGCCGGCGGGCATCCCGCGCCGGGCGTGGTCGATGGCTTGCCGGTCGGCGGCGTTTGCGTCGCCCGCGCCACACGCGAGAGTGAACGTCAAGAAAAAAAGGGCTCGCCCGCGCCTTGTCCATCCACTCATTTGATCTCTCCAGCCCTCGTCGTGGCGCGGGTTCGAACTGTCGGCGGAACCGCGTGAACGGCCCCGTGCAAGTCGCGATCGCTTTCCGGCGCGTTACAATTTCGGGCCATCGTGGCGCGAACCGGTCGCGAGCGATCGTGAATGCGTCGGCGGTCCGGAACCGCGCGACGACTCCACCCCGGACAACGGCTGTCGTGGACTTCGAAGCCCGTTCAGGGAACCCGCGGAACGCGCCGGGACGCCGGCGTCGTCGCCCCGCGTTCCGGCGGGCGTCTTCAAAGGCCCGGGCGCCGGAAAACCGGAGTCCTGAATTCGGAGGTCGCCCGTCGAGCGCCGATCGATGGAATTCAAAACAGGGGACAACCGCTCGCGATCCCGGCCCTTCGAATGGGGAGCCAGGTCTTCCCGCGAGGCGGCGCGAACTTCCGGAGCGGGTCGAGCCGTTGGCGGAGACGCGTTTCGATCATCCCGCGAAAGGATTTTACGTCCGCTTAGGCCTTCGAAATACACACGCGCCTCCGACGCGTCTGGAACGTTCAGAAAAACGCTCGACGCGATTTGTCCGGGCCAGTGATCATGAACCGGACCGCGGGCGAGGACGCGCGATTCATCGACGGAGGCGCGGCGTCGCGCGGCGCCATGCGTGTTCGGAAACCGGGTGATCGCGAAGTCGCGCGGCGGACGCGGGAGGCCTTCGCGAAACCGTTCAGTCGAGCCCGAATGATCGTGTCGCGAGGGATCGCGATGCTCCGTCAGTGACTTCCCGTCGCTGAAATTCGTCCGCGCGTGAGCAAGGCCGGCATCCCTCTCGACACGAGCGAAGGCGCGAAGAAGCCAGAGACGCGCGTCAGGCAGGGGGACGTCCGCGCGGCGCCCAATCGGCGCACGCAGGATGCCCGGACCGATGGCGTCGAAGGACTCGAGGCTAACCTCGAACGTGTCGGCGAACGCCCGCTCGACAAGCGGAATCGACATCGCGAGAGCCGCCGCCAGCAAGCCGGTCATTTTCCTTCTCGCGTTCAAGCGCGCGAGCGTCGCCAGGGGATGAACCATTACAAGCTCCTCGCGCCGTTCACGACGCGCCGATACGGGGTTTGAACCACGCGAAGCCGCGAACCCGGCCATTGTGTCCGGGATCATCCATCCAGCGTGACGAGTCGGGAGGCGACGTTTCGAAGACGGTTCGGGAACCTCTTTCAAGATCGCGGCGGTGAACGCGCCATCTTGTATTCATCCGTCCGCAAGTGAATTCGATACGATTTAAACATGGTTTACGGAGCCGCGGCGGCAGCGGCCGTTCAAGGCCCGTCGGTTGGCCGATGTCCGGCGAATTCAAAGAAATTACTGGAGCGCAAGTCCGTGTGAACGCGGTCTTGATCGCCAGTCTCCCGCGCTTTGCGGCGGCGCGCGGAAATGTACCGACTCCCGTTACAATTAATATTGGATAATCCCGTGTGTTCAAGACGCGACTTGCGTCGATGACCTGTTGATAGCGCCGTTTCCGGACACGCGGAGAACTTCGACGACAAAAAGAACGGGCGCGAACGGGAACCGTTTCGAAGGCTTTGAGAGCATGGACAGCGTGATAAAACTCGCCGCCGACATTCTGTCGGCCTATGTCGCGAACAACCAGATCCCCGCCGTGGAGATTCCCGGCCTGCTGGCGTCGATACATGGCTCGCTGAGCGGCGTGGGTAAAAGGCACGCCAGGGCGACGGCGGCGTGGACCAGGACAAGCCCCGCCGTCCCGATAAGCGCGTCGGTCACGCCGAACTACATCGTTTGTCTCGAGGACGGGCTTCGCTTCAAGTCGATGAAGCGACATCTGCGAGCCGCGTTCGACATGTCTCCCGAGCAATATCGCCGGAAATGGCAATTGCCCGCCGACTATCCGATGGTGTGTTCCAGCTACGCGCGCGAGCGGTCCGAACTGGCGAAGAAGTCGGCGCTGGGGTCGTCCCGATGGCGCTCGCGGAGCGAAACGTCCGAATAAGCGCTCGTCCATTCCGTTTGTTCGGGCGAGGGCGACCGGTCCGCTTCGGGGTCGAGAGAGCCGGTTTGCTGAAATGTTTCACGCGCGCGCGTCGACATCCATGGACAATCGTCAACGCGCTCCCGCGAGGGTCCGGTTGCGCGCTTGCGTTGACTCGATGCGATCGCGCCCCTGTCTGCAAGTCTGGGTGGCGTCGTCGCTCGTCTGGATCGTCGCCATCTTGTTCGTGGAGGGACGGGACGCGTGGACGCAAATGAGCGCCTTGCTCAATCTTGGCCCTTTGCGTGGCGCCATCGACCCGCGCTTCGACATGGTCGTCCAGCGCTATCCGGAGGAAGTTCTCGCGAGGCTCCTGGTTCGGATGCTTGTCATTCCGGTTGCCGGTCTCGCGTTGGGAAGCGTCGGAGAACGCGTCTGGCGAGCCAGGGGATCGCGAGCGAACGGCTCCCGGCTTTCGGGCGCGGATCCGCGCGCGCGCCTTTCCGGCGATTGTCGAAACGGCGCGGCGTCAGGCCGCCATTGACGGCTCGTCCAGTTGATGCGTTCGCATGATGTATCCTTCGCCGCGGACGGTCTCGATGTATTCATCGCCATTCGCCGCGGACGCCAGCTTGCGGCGCAGCTTGCACAGAAACACGTCGAGAATTTTGTCCTGGGCGACCTGCATTCCGTTGTAGAGGAACAGCAGCAGGGAGTCCTTCGTCACGATCGAGCCGGCCCGCTGCGCGAAAATCAGAAGCAACTCAAATTCCTTGGGCGTCAGATCGAGCCTCGAATCGCCCATCGAGACCGAGTGCGACCCGATGTCGATGCGGAGATTCCTGACGTGGATCGTGGAATGCGGCTGAAGCCTGCAACGGCGGACGACGGCCTGAACACGGGCCACCAGTTCATCCTTGTGAAATGGCTTCGACAGAAAGTCGTCTGCTCCCACCTCGAGGCTTTTCACCTTGTCGAGGATGCTGTTTTGACCGGATAGCACCAACACGGGAATCGCGATGTTCCCGGCGCGCAACGCCCGGAGAATCGCAAATCCCGACATGTCCGGCAGATTCAGGTCGAGGAGCACGAGATCGAAATCTCCGCTCGACGCGAGTTCAAGCCCGATGGTCCCCGATGGCGTTGACCTGGTCCAGTAACCGACCGCTTTCAGAATCAGCCCGAGAGCGTCCGAGACCGACGCGTCATCTTCGATAATCAGGACACGCATATGTGATTCTCCATCGCCGAACTCGATGACAATTCTGCGATCCGGAGGGTTAATGGAAGCTTAAAATAATCTGTAATTTAATTAATTACAATTATATAGGGGATATATAGAAAACAAAACAATGTCGTATCAATTGCATATTTCAGCTTAAAAACTGATTATTCAGATAATTCAAAATACCGATAAACCGCGCCGGGGCATGAACGGCGCGGGCGGTTCGCGCCGTCACCGAAGGATGCCGGACATTCGAATATAGCCATCGGGAAGGCCGCCGAGGGGCAGGGCGAAAGTCGTCGGTTGTTTGGTCGTGGAGACCAGCCGCGCGTTCAACTCCCGTCCCTGGCTGAGGTTCTCGAGGAACTCCTGGGAGAGCTTGAACTGGTACACGCAGCCGATGGCGACGCAGGTCAGCGGGCCGATCGAGTTGCTGAACGCGCCATCGACGGAAAGCCGCATTTTCTCGGTCAACTGCGATCCGAAGGGAGTAATGACGTTCATGACATCGGCCTTTTCAGGCTTGTTTCGAACGATTTCCGCTCCAAACACGACGCTGTTGTTTTGCGGATTTACTTGCCGGTTCGAGAGTTCGCAGCGTGTCGCGGGATTGCCAAAACACAGAAGGGTCCAGTTCCCGAACTTTTCAGCCAGCGACGCTTGAGCCGGATCCTGTCTGGCGGGCTGGTTCGCCGCGCCGGACGGTGGAGCGGGAGGCGTTTGCGGCAAGGGCGGCGCGATGGCCGCCACTTGCGGACGCGCGGGCGTTTGCGTTGCCGCCGGCTCCGCGGCCGGCGGGTTCTGGCTGAACGAAGCATTGGGAGCGGGCGGTCGCCCCGCATCGAACGAGGGACCGAACGGCGTTCGGGCCGCGCCTCCAATGGATATGATAATCGACGCCGCCGCCAGAGCGACGGACAAGCCCGCGGGGCGCTTCGCGGACGCGCCGCCCAGCGCCATCTTGAGTCTCGCAAGCGCCAGCCCCGCGGGCAGGGCGACTTTCGACGCCGCGCGGCCGCCGAGGTCGCGTGCGCGCCCCTTCCCCAACCACTCGGGCAACAGCCAGATTATTTCGCCCAACGCTGGATGTTTCAGCGACCTGATCCTCGTGGCGGGAGGCGCGTGGCCCGGCGCGACGGACGCGCTCGTCACGAACGAAAGCCGATCGCCGCCACGTTCGCCGGAGACGCTCGCTGGCGCGGCTGTTCCGTCGAGGTCCGCCGGGGCCTTGCTCGCCGCTGAATCCTTCCCCGGCTCTGGCCCGTCCTCGCGGTCAGGCGCGCCGTGGACAGGAGTCTCGGCCCGCGACTGTTCCCTTTCGGAGTCAGGCAATGGGCCGGGCATCCACGGCGCCGCGGGCCGCGAGGGAACCGCCGCGATCCTGGCGGCCGGGCCGGTGGTCGCGGACGCGGAGGCCGGGGATGACCCCTCGTCAATCCGATCCGCGGTCCCGGTCTTGCCGGCTTCGGGCTTGCCGGCTTCTCCGTTCGAGTCCTCGGGCGATGAGGGGATTGCCGCGCTCGCGGGCTTCGCCAGCGCGGCGATCAGGGCCTGTTCCAGGGAAATCAGCTTGAAGCTTTCCTGCTCCAGGCTGGACGCGCCCTGTTCCCCTCCGGATGGGCCTTTCCGGCTTCTGGCCGCGGCCAGAAGTCCAGCGATATCGAGTGGCGCGCGACGCTTGTTTTGCGCGCCGACGGCGTCCTCGACAACCTGACCGCGATACCCACGCGCCCGCCCGTCGCTTTCGAGCGAACGTCGAAACATGGCCGTCATGCTACACCTCAAGACATCGACCGTTCGGGCCGACACACAAACCGCGGATACCCCTGATCAAACAGATCGAAACGCTACCCTTTCATCATTCCGGAACCGTGGAACGCCGCGCCGCCGTCCGCGGGCGAAACGGGAGATCGCGCGGAACCCGATCTTAATAATTCGTTATCCAGAAATTTCGGGATGACGAACGTCAATGAAACAGTGACGTTCCGGGGTCCAGGTGTCGAACCGGTTCGTCGGCGAAAGGCGCGACGCGGCGGCGCTGGCGATTTCGCTCTCGCGGTCGCCGCGGCGAGGCTCGCTGTTCCCTCGCGTTTAAAAGGCGGTCGCCATGTCCAGGGTTCGCGCTCGTGTCCTCGCCGTGGCGGGAGCCCTGTTCGTGGCAGGCCTCGTCTCCGGCTGTGGCGGGCGGCAAACAGCCGCGCCTTTCCGCCCGGACGCGCCGGCGAATGAATACGTCGACGCGACAGGGCGGTGGGAAATCCGGCACAGCCCCGTGATGCACAAAATCACCATTGCGCCACTCTACACGCGAAGAACCGCGATCAACGGCATGGTGGAGGCCATGCTGGACAAACTCGACATGGCTCCGACGCAAAGCGACACGGAGCGCGCGATATCCGGCTGGCTGAAGCTGAATGGACTGAGCCATTGCGACATTTCCATGTCGCCAGGCTCGCCTGGCGAATACCGCTATATCTGCGGACGCTGACAGCGGGCGACGCCTGGTCGTCCCCGTTTTCCGGAAAAGCCGACTACGGAAATCATGGATAACATCATAAATTAAATTACGTTTATAAAATTATTTAATAATAAAATCATGTGGATAACCGCGCCTCGAATCAGATAATCAGGTAAAATTCGGTGAGCGTTTTCAGTGCATGAGTTCAACTCGAAATAGAGTGAGAGCCGATGAAAATGCGTTACAACAAAAAACAATACCCATCTGTTTTGCCTCCGGTGTCAATAATTAATTATTCGATCAGATTTGATAATAATAAATGCATTTTTTATGCTAAATTAATTGCAGTTCAAAATTTTTTTATCTGTAATAATAACAATTATATTGAGATTACGAAATATTTAAATAGAATTCAGAAATCTTATTTTTATCCAATTTTCCTTGGCATGGTGGCGGTCCTTGGGATTGGCACCCCCGAAACATTTGCGCAGCAGGTAGCCGGATCTGCAAATTTCAATATCAATTTTGGTCCGGGCGGCACGTCAATCACAACGGGCGCCGGCTCCAACGCACCCGGCGGCGTTGCCGAAGATCCCGTCATTTCCGTGAACAATCAGTCTGGCGTCACAATCGGCTCGGTTGTCATCAGCGGCAATCCGAACAACCAGACATTTTACAACGACAACGATGGTCAGTTGCCGCAAATCAACGGAGCCCCAAATCCTCTGACCACCTACGACGGGCCGAATACGTCAGGCGCTACGGTAACGACCTTCTCCGCCCGAACCACGTATATGAACAACACGCAATCCACTCTGGACAAGGGAACCGTGTACTTCGTGTTTCCCAGCGGGTCCGGCGTAATCGGTCTCGCGAGTGGCGCGTCGACTTATTTCGGCGTTGAATCGTTGAATAGTCAAATGGTTATCCAGGGCCTCCGGGCTTACGACCCAAATGGCGCGCTAATTCCATCCTTGTCTTTCGGCGCGATCAGCGGTCCGCCGCCGATTCAGGTTCCCGCTGCGGCCGCCGGATTGGCGGGCTCAAATCCGGCCATTTCCCCGATCTTCGATGGTGGAATTCTCAAACTCGATGGAACTCCGCTTAATATCTACAATTTTTCAATTACTCCGGCCAACGGGACCATCGATCTCCATCCGGCCGGCGGAGCCGCGCAAACTGCGGCCATCGCGTTGCCGATTATCAACGACACTCCCGGAACTCCAGGTGGAATCACCATTGCCAGCACCGGGGGCGGGGGCGCGCTGACGTTCTCGGCGGCGAATACCTACACTGGAGCGACAATCATAAATAGTGGAGCGACGCTTGCGTTAACCGGATCGGGAAGCGTGGCGAATTCCTCGGGAGTCGTCGCCAACGGGACGTTCGATGTTTCTGCCGCCTCTTCGTCGCCCGTAAGCATCAAGGCTTTGACTGGCGGCGGAAACGTCGTTCTCGCCGGCAACACGCTTCAACTCACCAACGCGGCCGGCGCTTTTGGTGGCGTGATCAGCGGCTCCGGAGGATTGGGCGTCAGCGCTGGCTCGCAAACCTTGACCGGCGTCAATACATTCACAGGCGGAACCACGATCAACCCTGGCGCAACGCTGACACTGGCGGGAGGCGGAAGCGTCGCTGGGTCCATCACGGGGTCGTCACCCGGATCAGGTGTTTTGAATATCGGCGACCCGGCGGGAAACAGTCCGACGTCCTTAACCTTGAGGTCCGCCAACTCCATCACGAATCTCTCGGCGTTGAATATCAATCCCAACAGCAGTCTCGCTGTTTCGAGCGGTGCGTCTCCCGTCAGCGCCTCGACGGTGACGAACGCTGGCGTCCTCGACATGACAAACGCACCGTCGAGCGGATTTTCAATCAATGGAAATTATACGCAAACAAGCGTGGGCAGCCTGTTGTTAAATCTCAGCTCGCCAGGCGGCGCGCCGACCACGAGTTCGACGCTTTCGGTCGATGGAAATCTCTCGCTCGGCGGAATCCTCACCTATTCGTCGGCGACGGGCGGGTCGCAATTCTATTTTCGAGGCGAGAAATTTCCGATCATCAACTACACGGGCGCGTTGAGCGGCACGTTTTCGGGCACAAGCGCTCCGGTTGGCGGATATCAGACCGCAGTGAGCTACGCCACACCAGGCGAAGTCGATCTTGTGCTCTTGCTTCCATCACTGTCGCAGGGACAAGTTTCGCAATTCAATAATTCCGGATCGAGCGGGTTACAGCAATCATCGTCTGGTGTGATCGCGAACGTGGCGCACAACAATATCGCCGCCACGGCGAGTGGAGGGGTCGCGAGCGCGTCCGGGACGCAAGCGACCGCGAACAATCTGAATCAAGCTGGAAACACGTCTGGCGTCTCTTCGCCTCTGACGCTCGTGAATGGTTTCGTCGCTTCGCAATCATTCGGCGGTCCGGGCCTGAATAGCGACAGTTTCTCGCAGATTGGCGGCAACGCCATTCAGGCGGCGGCAAACGGAATCGGTTCGGCGGGAGCCGTAGCGAATGGGAACCAAAGTGGATTCGCGGGAGTCAATTCCATCGCGATCGCGACTTCGAACGGTTCCGCCGGGCAAATTGGACAATCGCTTAATCAACTCGCGGCATCGTCCCAGTCTGTTTCGAACACCCTTCAAGCCACCAGCGCGGCCTCGGGTGCTTCGACCGGCGGTTTCTCGGGGGGCTCCAACATTCAGTCATCTCAGGCAAGCCTCAACACGGCGGCTCTCGTTTCCGACGGTGCGGTCAGCTTGGGTCTGAAGCAGAGCCTTGGCGGAACCAGTGTCAATTTCACAACGACGAATAGCGCCTCGGCCAGTAGCCTCGCCACCCTGGCGTCATCAGCGACAGCCGACGCGGCGGGGCTCATGCAAGCCACTTCGTTGCTTGGAAATACTCTTTCCGCGCAATCCGCGAGCCTGAACCTGTCTGGCGGGCAGAACGGGACACTGAATTCGTCCATGGGTATCGGGAACTCGATCAGCGCAAACGCTCCCGTCGGCCAGGCAAGCGTGGCTCAATCCACGCAATCCACCGTAGTCGGGCTTAATCAGGTTGGCGTCAGTGGAGCGCTAACGCTAGGGTCCACTGTGTCTCCATTCGAGCAAACAACTCAAAATTTCGGCGCGCTAACCTTGAACTCGGGAAATCCCTCCCTCGCGCCAGGTTCGGTCACGGCGAACTATCTGACGGCTTCGTCGGGCTTGGCCAACTCGACGATTAGCGGCAATCCCTATGCGGGACAAAACGTCGCCCTCTCCGTCAATTCCACCACGAGTTCCGGCGCAATGTCCGGATCGCTTTCTCAACAAGCCGCCACCGCCGTGGTGCCCACCCTCAACAATGTGGCGGCGGCGGTATCCACGGGCGGATCCGCGGCAAATCTGAGCCTGTCCCAAAATCAGACGCTGGCGATCAACTCAGCCAATTCGCAGGCTGGAACCTACGGATTGGCGCTCTCACAGAACACCTCGGCTGGAACGCAATTGGGCGCCGCCAACCTGCAATCGGCTTCGGGTATTGTTTCCGCGGTAATTTCCAGTCCGCTACAATCAACGACGCTGGTCAACAACTTGGCCGCCATTGGCAACATGAGTGGTGGCTCATTTAGTCAATCAACAAGTGGATCAGGACAGACCTTTAGCAATGGCTTGTCGGCTGCTGGCGGAGCCGCAGTGATCATCAAAGCCGCGCAAAGTGGCAGTAACGGCGCCAACGTGGTGAAATAAAATTGGCGTCCGCGATCAATCAAATAATTCCGCCGCCGATTGGGCCGTCAAGGCTGGTGACAGACGAGCGCCGCGCTATCGGTCCTTCCGCTTCATGATAACGCGCAACTCCGTCGTCCATAGCATCGTGCCGCGTTCACGCACGTGCGCGTCACACCATAGATTGTAAATCGGCGTGGGGTCCCGACGCCGATCAGCGTCACAACTCCCTGAATTTCTTGAATCGAGAGGGGTCCCACTCCGGAGCCGATTCACAGCGGGGCTTGTCTACCGGACCAGGGGCAGTCCACACCGCCATAATCGCGGGAAAAAAACCGGCGTCCGTTGCTGGTACGCCGCATATCTCTCGCCCCGGGAGCGCGACATGTGGGCTTCAAGTGGCGGCACGCCCGAAACATGGACGAGCAACCAGTACATTTGCAATGGCGCCGCG
>CAISEY010000405.1 GCA_903884435.1 uncultured Hyphomicrobiales bacterium
CCGCGAACGAGAACAATCCGACGCCGGGCGCGGGAATCGGGGCGGCGTCGATCGTCGCGACGCCCAGGTCGTCGGCGACGACGCCGCCGACCTGGCTGTAGGAGCGATAGGCGCCGTTGTCGTAGTAGAGGTTGACCGCGTTCGGGCCGCTGGAAAACGCAATGCCCAAAAAGTCAAAAATTGTTTGCGCGCCGAGATAGGCGATGTTGTCGTTGCCGCCCCAGGCGTTCAGCGGCATCAGCACCAGCGGGCCGCCGTTGAAAGTCCCGTTCGCGCTCGTGACGTTGATCTGGCCGCCAACCCGGTCGCCCACCAGAACCGCCGTGACCGAGACCAGCCCGCCCGAATAGGTGAACCCGAAATATTCGGCGCGCGCGGCGTTCGTCCCGCCCGCGCAGATCAGCAGGGCGAAAGTCAGGACAGTGCGGCGAAATTGCTGGCCGGCGCTGGCGCACATGGTCGGAAACCCGCGATCCTCGTGGGCCGGGTCTGGCCCGGCCGATTCGCTAACTCTCCTGAATTTTCAGGAGCTTACATACGCGACACGAAATACGCGGAAATTAACCTGTGCATAACTAGCAAAACCGCGCGATTTCGCAACCTGGCGCCGCGGACTCCCGCCGGAATCGGGTGGCCCCGGATCGGGCCTTTCTCCAGGAGGGACACGGGAGACCACGAATGACATCACCCCTCGAAACCTGGCCGGCGACGGCGCGCCGCCTCGACGCTTTCGACTGGCCCGCCCTCGCCGCCAGCCTCGAAAGGGACGGCGCCGCTATCCTCGGCGGATTGTTGACGCCCGGGGAATGCCGCGCTCTCGCCGCGCTCCATGACGAGGGCGGCCTGTTCCGGAGCCGCGTCGTCATGGCGCGGCACGGGTTCGGGCGCGGCGAATACAAATATTTCGCCAACCCGCTTCCGCCGCTCGTGGCCGGCCTGCGCGCGGCGCTCTATCCGCGTCTGGTTCCGGTCGCGAATCTCTGGAACGAGCGGCTCGGCCTCGACGACCGCTATCCCGCGACGCTGGACGAATATCTGGCGCGCTGCCACGCCGCCGGCCAGGCGAAGCCGACGCCGCTGCTGCTGCGCTATGGCCCCGGCGACTACAATTGCCTGCATCAGGATCTCTATGGCGAATGCGTCTTCCCGTTGCAGGCGACCGTGCTTCTCAGCGACCCGCGCGTGGATTTCACCGGCGGCGATTTCATCCTCGCGACGCAGCGCCCGCGGATGCAGTCGCGCGCCGATGTCGCGCCGCTTTCGCTGGGCGACGCGGTGATTTTCGCGGTGCGCCATCGTCCCGTCGAGGGAAGCCGCGGCTATTACCGCGTCAACACGCGCCACGGCGTGGGCACGGTGCGCTCTGGCGAGCGCCGGACGCTGGGACTCATTTTCCACGACGCGGCGTGACCGCGATCAGGCCTTCCAGTCCAGAGGCGTCGCGAAACGCGGCCTGACTTTTGGCGCCGGCGCCTCGACGGCGGGAGGTTCGCCCGCTGCGCCCCGCGGCAGAAATCCCTCCAGCATCCGCACATAGGCCGGCGGCAGCTCCCAGTGGCGCGCCGCGTCCACGACGCCCCGCATGCAGGCGACGCCGGGCCTGCCGCCCTCCCCGCGCCCGATGTAGACAATCGCCCGCGACGCCCCGCCCGCCGCCTTCACGACCGGCTGGATCGCCTTGGCGTAGAGCCCCCGGCCGACCCCTTCGTAGGCGTCGAGCGCCCGCATGTCCGCGAGCGCGATGTCCCACAGCACGCCATGCACCGCCGCGACCGGATCGCGGACCACGTTGGCGAATCCCCCGGGCATGATCACGAACCTGTGCCGCGGCAACCGCGCCACGCCGAGCGGCCGCGACTTCGGGCAGCGCGCGGCCATGGCCGCGACGTCCATGTTGGAGCCATAGGCGAAACAGAGCGGCATCAGTCCTTCTTCCCCGCCGAAACCGCCGCGGCGATGGCCGCGAGCACCAGAGCCATTCCCGCGACGTGGCGCCAGTGCATGGATTCGCCCAGCCACAGGATCGACAGCAGCATGGCGGTCATCGGCGCCACCGCCGTGAAGGCGGCCGCCTCCGCGCCTTCGGTCAGGGCCGCGCCCGCGTACCAGAGCCAGAAACCGAGCACCGTCGGCACGAGCCCGTAATAGACCATCGCGCCCGCGGCGCCAGCGTCCGCGAACATCAAGGGCTCCCGCCACAGGGCGAGAGCGCCGGGAATCGCCGCCAGCGCCAGCGAAATCACCGTCATCAGCATCGCCACGACAACCGGCTCGACCGGCGTTTTGATCCGCTTGTTCAGCAGAGCGAAACAGGCCTCGCCGACGACGGCGAGAAACACGAGGAACAGGCCGAACAGCCGATGTTCGCCCGCCCCGTCCGCCTTGCCGAGCGCGACGAGCACCGCCCCCGCCGTCGCAAGCGCGATCGCGAGGATCAGCCGCGCGCCGGGCCGCTCGCCGAGCGCCAGCACGGCGATGGAGCCGGTGGCGACCGGCATCAGCCCGGTGATGACGGAGGCGTCCGCGGCGCTCGCGTGGCGCAGCCCCGCGACGAGCGCCAGCGTGTAGCCAAGGCTCCCGGCCGCTGACTGGAAAACGATCACCGCCCATTCGGACCTCGAAAGCGCCGGCCATTTTTCGCCGCGCCAGAGGCAAATCCCCACGAGGATCGGCGCCGCGACGCCAAACCGCAGCAACGACGCGGCGAAAGGATCGAGCCGGCTCGCCAGCGCGCTCGCCGTCACCGTCGATCCCACGAGGGCCATGGCCGCCGCGAGGCAGAGCCGGCCCCGCCAGCGGTCGGGGATCGCGCTCAAGGCCGCGGCTTCGAATCGGGAACCAGCAGCGCCAGCGAGAACAGGCCCCAGACCAGCGCCGCCGCCTGCAAGCCGTAGGCGGCCTTCGAGAAGACCTGCGCGAACCCGTTCAGGATGAGCGGCACGATCGAAATGGTCGCCGCCGCCCTGCCCCCGGCCTTCGCGCCGGTGACGAGATCGGGCGGCTGGAAAAACCAGAACCCCATGGCGAAGGTCGCGAGCCCAAGCGCCAGCGGCAGGAAAATCCACAGCCGCGTGCGCCCGGCGTCCTTGAGGCGCTTGGCGAGGGTCGCGAGGAAAATCCAGCTCAGCAACAGAAACACGACCGCGCTGGCCGTGCCCGACGCGCCCGAATCGGCCGCCATTCGCGACAGCCCGATCGCCGGCGCCGCCAGCGCCAGCAGAACGCCGGAAAATTCGCCGCGGCCCATGACGCCCTCGAACGAGAAGAGGCGGAAAACATAGTCGCGCATTGCACCGAAATCCCTTGGCGAGACGCGCCACGATGACACGACGGGAAAACGGCGGGCAAATTTCGCCCGCCGGTTTCGCTTCGCCTGGAAAATGGTTTGCAACGGGAACGCGTGGCAATGCAAACAAATGTTCGCGATTCGCCGCGAGCGGCGCGCGCCGCGCCTGTCAGTCGAACTCCATGATCACCGCGTCGACCGCGAGCGAATCGCCCTCTTTGGCGAGGACGCGCCTGACGGTCGCGTCGCGTTCGGCGCGCAGCACGTTCTCCATCTTCATCGCCTCGACCATGCACAGCGGCTCGCCCGCCTTGACCTCCCGGCCAGCGGCGACATGGATCGCCTTGACGAGGCCCGGCATCGGGCACAGCAGCGCCTTCGAGGTGTCCGCGGCTCTTCTGGCGGGCATCAGCGCGGCGAGATCGGCCTCGCGCCGCGTGTAGACGCGCGCCTCGACCCCGACGCCGCGATGGGCGAGAAACACGCCGTTGAGCAAGGGTCTGACTTGCGCGGCGACGTATTCGCCATCGATGGCTCCGCGCCACAATTTCTGGCCGGGCGTCCAGTCGGACGACAGATGGTGCGCGTGGCCGCTGTCGTCGTGGAAACGCACGAGCAGCGCGCCATCCGCCTCGTCGATCGTCACGTCGTGGCGGACGCCCGCGAGCATGACGGCGCGCTCGCGCTGGAATTGCACCGGCCTTTGAGTTTGCATCTGGCCGCTGATCTGGCGCTTGCGCTCGTTCATCACGTGATCGATCGCGGCGGCGATGGCGGCGAGCGTGTGGGCGATCTCGCCCTCCGCCACGAGCGGCGCGAAACCGTCGGGATATTCCTCCGCGATGAATCCGGTCGACAGACGCCCCGCCTTCCAGCGCTCGTGCTGCATCAGCGACGACAGGAAGGGAATGTTGTGGCGAATGCCCTCGATGACGAATTCATCGAGCGCGCGCGCGTGCGCCTCGATCGCCGCGGCGCGGTCGCCCGCGTGGGTCACGAGCTTGGCCACCATCGGGTCGTAGTGGATGGAGATTTCGCCGCCCTCGAAAACGCCTGTGTCGTTGCGCACGGTGACTCCGTCGTGGCGCCCTTCGGGCGGCGGCCGGTAGGCGACGAGACGGCCCGTGGACGGCAGGAACCCGCGCGTCGGATCCTCCGCGTAAACGCGGCTCTCGACGGCCCAGCCCCTCAGCTTCACGTCGGATTGCCTGATCGCGAGCGGATCGCCCGCGGCGACGCGGATCATCTGCTCCACGAGATCGACGCCGGTGATCAGCTCCGTGACGGGATGTTCGACCTGCAGGCGCGTGTTCATTTCGAGGAAATAAAAGCTGCGGTCCTGCCCGGCGACGAACTCGACCGTGCCGGCGCTGTCGTAATCGACGGCCTTCGCCAGCGCCACCGCCTGCTCGCCCATTTTCTGGCGGGTCGCCGCGTCGAGCAGCGGCGAGGGCGCCTCCTCGATGACCTTCTGGTGGCGGCGCTGGATCGAACATTCGCGCTCGCCGAGATAAATCACGTTTCCATGCTTGTCGCCCAGCACCTGGATTTCGATGTGGCGCGGGTTGACGATGAACTTCTCGACGAAAACCCGGTCGTCGCCGAACGAGGATTTCGCCTCCGAGCGCGCCCGCTCGAACCCGTCCGCGACCTCCTCGCGCCGGTGCGCGACGCGCATTCCCTTGCCGCCGCCGCCGGCGGAGGCCTTGAGCATCACGGGATAGCCGATCTCGTCCGCGATTTTGACCGCGTGGTCCGCGCTTTCGATGATTCCGAGAAATCCGGGAACCGTCGAGACCTTCGCAGCGTTGGCGAATTTCTTCGATTCGATCTTGTCGCCCATGGCGGCGATGGCGCGCGGATTGGGACCGATGAAGGTGATTCCGGCCTCCGCCAGCGCGACGGCGAAGGCCTCCCGCTCGGACAGGAACCCGTAGC
>CAISEY010000406.1 GCA_903884435.1 uncultured Hyphomicrobiales bacterium
CGAGCACGACGCTCTCGACGTCGCGGCCGACGGCGGCGAAGTCTTCGGGGCCCAGGCTATGGTCGACGCGGGCGACGTCCTGCTCGATGATCGGCCCTTCGTCGAGATCGGCGGTGACGTAGTGCGCCGTCGCGCCGATCAGCTTGACGCCGCGGTCGTGCGCCTGGGTGTAGGGGCTCGCGCCCTTGAAGCCCGGCAGGAAGGAGTGATGGATGTTGATGCAGCGGCCCGCGAGCTTGGCCGTGAGCCCGTCCGACAGGATTTGCATGTAGCGGGCGAGCACGACGACATCGATGTTCGTGTCGCGGATGAGCTCCCAGAGCCGCGTCTCCTGCTCCATTTTCGTCTGCTTCGTCACGGGCAGGTGATGGAAGGGAATGTCGCCGAACTCGAGATGCGCGTAGGACTCGCGCGGATGGTTGGCGACAACCGCCGCGACGTCCATGTTCAGTTCGCCGATGCGCCAGCGGTAGAGCAGATCCGCGAGGCAATGATCGAATTTCGAGACGAGGATCATCACGCGCTTGCGGTCGGAGCGCGCGTTGATCCTCCAGTCCATGGCGAATTTTCCGGCGACGGCCGAAAAACCCCGCCGCAGAGCGTCGGCGTCGCCGCGAAGATCGAACACGACGCGCATGAAAAAGGCGCCGGTGTCGAGCGCGTCGTATTGCTGCGCGTCGAGAATGTTGCAGCCCTGTTCGAACAGAAAGGTCGAGACGGCGGCGACGATGCCGGGCTTGTCGGGACAGGAAAGCGCGAGAACGTATTGCGTCGGGGACATGGGCGTTCGTTTCGGATTGAGAAGGCCGCCCGTCTCTGGCACGCCCGGGCGCCCGGTTCAAGCCCGCGCGCGCGTGGGAAAACGCCATGAAAGCGCGGGATTCCGCCCATCGCGGATCAGGACGCGAAACCGCACGCAAGCGCCAGCGCGGCGAAGGCGGCGCCCGCCGGATCCTCGCCGCGCGCGAGCGTGACGATCGTCGCGCCGGGCAAAAAGCCCGGGATTTCCGCCGCCGTTTCCGCGAGACCGGGACCGCCCGCGGATTCGCTCATCGCGAGCGCGCGCAATTCGATCCGCTCCGCCGCGAGCACGCGCGCCGCGGTGAGCACATGGCTGATGGTTCCAAGATACGAGCCGGCGACAAGCAAAGCGGGAATTTTCAGGGCGCGCAGCAGGTCGAGGCCGGTCGCCCCCCCGGCGACGGGCGACATGAGGCCGCCGACGCCCTCGATCAGCAACGGGCCGGACGCGGCCGCGATCCGCGCGCGGCAAACATCCACGAGGTCCACGAGGCGCAGCGATTTCCCTTCCCGGCGCGCCGCCATGTTCGGGGCGAGCGGCGCCGCGAAACGCAACGGGCAAATCTCCGCGATATTGTCCGCGCTGGCCGGCAGGCCCATGGCCGCGAGCAACACGGCGGCGTCGCTCGCGGCGGGGCTGGCCGGATCGAAGCCGCTCGCGACGGGTTTCAGCGCGCGCGCGTCAATCCCGCGCCCGCGCAGATGTCGCAACAGCCCCGCCGTGACGAAGGTCTTGCCCACGTCCGTCCCGGTTCCCGCGACGAAGACCGCGCTCACGCGGCCAGCGCCCGCGCGCGGATTTGCAGACAGCGTGCAAGGCGCTCGATTTCCGCCGGCGGGTGCTCCGCCGTGAAGGTCACGCGCAGGCGCGAGGTGCCGGGCGGCACGGTCGGCGGACGGATGGCGCCGACGAGAAAACCGTCGTCCTCCAGCGCCTTCGACAGAGCAAGCGCGCGCCCCGCGTCGCCAACGATGATCGGCACGATAGAGCTTTGCGCCTCGGGCAGGCCCATGAGCTTCGTGAACAGGCGCGCGTGGGCCAGCGGCAGCGCGACGCGCTCCGGCTCGCTCTCGACGATGCGCAGGGCCTCGATCGCCGCGGCGGCGCTGGCGGGCGGCAGGCCGGTCGAATAAACGAATGTCCGCGCGCGGGTCTTGAGATAATCGACCACGGCGGCGGACGCGCAGACATAACCACCATAGGAGCCAAGCGCCTTCGACAGGGTGCCCATTCGCAGATCGACGCCATGGCCCGCGGTCGTGCCGCGCCCTCCGTCGATAATTCCGACGCCGTGGGCGTCGTCGACGAGCAGCCAGGCGTCGTGGGCCCGCGCGAGATCCGCGAGGCCCCCGACCGGCGCGAGATCGCCGTCCATCGAAAAAACGCCATCGGTGGCGATCAGGCAATTGGCGAAGGCGGCGCGATGCTCGCGCAGCACGTCCGCGGCGTGGGCGAGGTCATTGTGGCGGAACGTGACGACGCGCGCGCCGGAGAGCCGCGCGCCGGTCCAGATGCAGGAATGCACGAGTTCGTCGAGCAGCACGAGATCGGCCTTGCCCGTCAGCGTGGAGACGATGCCGGCATTGGCGAGATAGCCGGAGCCGAAGACGCAGGCGGCCTGGGTCCCCTTGAACGCGGCGAGGCGCCGTTCGAGCGCGCCAAGGAGCGGATGGTCGCCGGTGACGAGACGGGAAGCGCAGGCGCCGGCGCCATGGGCGTCGATGGCCGCCTTCGCCGCCGCGCGCACACGCGGGTCCTGGCTCAGATTGAGGTAGTCGTTGCAGGAAAAGCTGACGAGCGCGCGACCGTTCCGGGTCAGGCGAATTCCGTCCTCGCGGGCGGTCGGGACCAGCCGGCGCAGCAGGTTGCGCGCCTCGAGCTGGTCCAGCTCGCCACGCGCGAAATCGTCGAGAGAGGTCATGTCTTGCCGGAAAGTCCCAGGGTTCCGCGCCCATCGCGCTTGCCTCGGCGACCCTAAAGAGGCATGCAGGGGCACGCAACCAGAGCGACCCCGAAGATGAACGCCGTCGATAATTCCCTGCACCGCGCCGAGGCCGCCGCCGTCCGCACCGACTGGACGCGCGCGGAAATCGAGGCCCTGTTCGAACTGCCGTTTCCCGAACTGATGTTCCGCGCGCAGAGCCTGCACCGGCGCTTCTTCGACCCCTCGAAAGTGCAGCTCTCGACGCTGCTTTCCATCAAGACCGGCGGCTGTCCCGAGGATTGCGCCTATTGCCCGCAGAGCGCCCGGCACGACACCGGCCTCAAGGCGACCAAACTGCTCGACCGCGACACGGTGCTGGCCGCGGCGCGCGACGCGCGCGACCATGGCGCGACGCGTTTTTGCATGGGCGCCGCCTGGCGCGCGCCCAAGGACCGCGACATCGACGATCTCTGCGAAATCGTCGACGAGGTGAAGGGCCTCGGCCTCGAAACCTGCATGACGCTGGGAATGCTGACGCCGCCGCAGGCGCGCCGGCTGAAGGACGCCGGGCTCGACTACTACAATCACAATCTCGACACGTCTCCGGAGTTCTATCCGCAAATCATCACGACGCGAACCTGGCAGGACCGGCTCGACACGCTGGCCAGCGTGCGCGACGCCGGCATGAGCGTCTGTTGCGGCGGCATCGTCGGCATGGGCGAGACGGTGGCGGACCGCGCCGGCATGGTCCACGCGCTCGCGACGTTGCCGACCCATCCCGAAAGCGTGCCGATCAACCTTCTCGTGCAGGTCGCGGGCACGCCGCTGACGGGCGCGGACCGGGTGCATCCGATCGATTTCGTCCGTATGATCGCGGTGTCGCGGATCACGATGCCGCGCTCCATGGTGCGGCTGAGCGCCGGGCGCGAGGACATGACCGACGAGATGCAGGCCTTGTGTTTTCTCGCTGGCGCCAATTCGATCTTCTCCGGCGACCGCCTGCTGACGACGCCCAATCCGGGCGGCGACCGCGACGCCGCGCTGCTGGCGCGTCTTGGAATGTCCACGGATGCAAACGCCGGAAGCGTCTGACCCCGACTGGCTGACGCGCGGGCGCGGCCACGTCTGGCTGCCCTACGCGCAAATGAAAACGGCGGGCGCGCCCCTGCCCGCGGCGCGCACGCGGGGCTCGCGGATCATTCTCGAGGACGGTCGCGAACTCGTCGACGGGATCGCGAGCTGGTGGACCGCCTGCCACGGCTACAATCATCCGCACATCGCCGAAGCCGTGCGCGCGCAACTCGAACGCATGCCGCACGTGATGTTCGGCGGCCTCGCGCACGAGCAGGCTTACAGGCTCGCGGCGAGGCTCGCGGCGCTGCTGCCGGGCGATCTCGACCATGTGTTTTTCACGGAGTCGGGCTCGGTCTCCGTCGAGGTCGCCATCAAGATGGCGCTGCAATACTGGATGAATCGCGGCGAGACGGGCCGGCGCAAGCTCGTCGCCTTTCGCGGCGCCTATCATGGCGACACGTTCGCGACCATGGCTGTCTGCGACCCCGCGGAAGGAATGCACGCGCTGTTCGCCGGCGCGCTCGCGGACCACGTCATCGCGGACTTGCCCCGCGACGCGGCGAGCCTCGCGCGGCTGCGCGACACAATCGCCGCGCGCCGGCATGAACTCGCGGCGATCATCGTCGAGCCGCTCGTTCAGGGCGCCGGCGGCATGCTGTTTCACGACGCGGAGACATTGCGCCGCCTGCGCGCGCTCGCCGACGAATTCGGCCTGTTGCTGATCTTCGACGAAATCTTCACCGGTTTCGGACGCACGGGAACGATGTTCGCCAGCGAGGCCGCCGGCGTGGTCCCGGACATCGTGACGCTGTCGAAGGCGCTCACCGGCGGCACGCTGCCGCTCGCCGCCACGATCGCGCGGCGGCATGTGTTCGACGCCTTCTGGTCCGACAATCCCGCGCACGCGCTGATGCACGGCCCCACCTACATGGGCAACGCGCTCGCCTGCGCCGCGGCCAACGCCTCGCTGGACCTGTTCGAACGCGAGCCCAGGCTGGACCAGGTCGCGCGGATTTCCGGGATGCTGGCGGAGGGCCTCGCGCCCTGCCGCGCCCTGCCCGGCGTCGCCGACGCGCGAACGCTCGGCGCGATCGGCGTCGTCGAATTCGAGACCGCGCCCGACCGCCGCGCGCTGCAACAAAGGCTCGTCGCGCGCGGCGTCTGGGCGCGTCCCTTCGGCAAGATCGCCTATCTGACGCCGGCTTTCACGATCGGGGACGACGATCTCGGGCGGTTGACCGGCGCGCTCGTCGCGGCCATCGGCGACATCGCCAGGACCGGTTGAGACCGGCGAATCCGCGTCATCCCCGCCCCTTCAACCGCGCGAGCAGCCCTTCCCATTTCGCCTCGACGGCGCGGCGCGCTTCCGGCGGGAAGACGTTCGAGGCCGGAAACTGGTCGCGCCAGGCGAAGGGCCGGCAGGCGTCGATCAGCATCCGGCCCGCGGTCATGTCGCCCGCCGCGCGCTGCGCCGGGCTGACGCGCGGATCGAGACCCGCCGTCCAGGCGTGGCGGATGATTTCGACGGAGGTCGCGGGATTGGCGCGCGTCGTGATCGCCCACACGACCTCCTGCAAGTTGCTCGGATCGATGTCGTCGTCGACGGCGACATAGAGCGCCTTCATGTCGCCGTGGCGAAAGCCGGCCGCGGTCAGCAAGGCCTGGTTGGCGTGGCCCGCGTAACGCTGTTTCAGCGAAATCACGATCAGCAACTGGCTGCAAAACGACCAGACGCCCGCGATGTCCGTGATGCCGCCGCGCTCGAGATGCTCCCACAATTGCGGCGTGATCGTCGGCACGCCGACGGGGCCGCCGCTGCCGAGCGGGCGCACGGGCGGCATGCCGAGCAGGATCGGGCTGGCGCGATGGTGGATCGCGTTGATGCGCACCACGGTCTCCTGCCCCTGATGGGTGTAATAGCCCGGCCATTCGCCGAACGGCCCCTCGAAGGCGGATTCGACGGAGAGCGGCGGTATATCGCCCTCGACGACGATTTCCGCGTGCGCCGGCACGGGCAATCCGGACTCCGGCAGGTTCACGACTTCGACGGGTTCGCCGCGATAGGCGCCGGCGACCTCGTATTCCGAGGTTCCCCAGGGCGGCGACATGCCCGCCGTCATCCAGGTCAGCGGATCGCAGCCAAGCACCACGGCGACGGGCGCGTTGCGCCCGCGCGCCCAGTATTTCTCGATGACGATGCGGCCGTGTTTCATCGGGTTGATCCACAGGCTGAGCCGTTTCGGGCCCTGCAACATGCCGCGGTAAACGCCAATGTTGACCCAGCCCTCGTCGGGATCGCGCACGATCACCATGTCGCCCGTGCCGATGTAGCGGCCGCCGTCGCCCGAGTGCCAGAGCGGCGCGGGAAAGCGCGTGAGATCGACGTCGTCGCCCCGTCGCAGACGCTCGAAGACGGGCCCGTCCGTCACGACGCGCGGCGGCACGGCGCCGAGTTTCTTGCGGCGATCCTTCCACATGCGGCAGAGATCGACCGGATGCGAATCGACGGGAAAGCCCATGGCGAGCGCGAAACGGCGCGGCGTTTTCAGCGCGTTGGCGCTGACGCGAAAGCCCCTGTCGTGGCCCGCGAAACCGTCGAACACCAGCATGGGTCCGCTTCGCTCGGCGAACAATTCAGTGAGACACCCCACGTCGGACACGAGATCCGCGCCCTCGACGAATTCGGCCTCGCCGACGCCCGCCGCGTCCTTGATGAAATCTCCCAGCGATGCGTGGGCCATGTCTTGCCTTTCCGGATGTGTTTCAGTTGGCGCCGGCGATGTCGCGCGCGCGTTTGACGAGGGCGGCGTCCGTCGCCATGAGGTCGCGGACAACCTGTTGCAATTTGACGCCGGGCAGCGGCGACACGTCGAGGTTTTCGCGCGCCGCGTCGGCGAGCAGATCTGGATCGGCCATCGCGGCGTCGAAGGCGCGGCGCAGCGTCTCCACGCGGTCGGCGGGCACGCCGGGCGGCGTGAAGAAAGGTCTTCCGACCGCCGCGATGGACGAGAAAAACGCCAGCAACTGGCGGTCTTCGGCGGTCGGTCCCAGATCGACGAGCAGCGGCGTGTCCGGCAGTTCGCGCTCCTTCGCGAGTCCCGCCTGGACGAGAATGTCGATGTCCGGCCGCGCGAGCCAGTCCGGATGCATGCTCTTGATCGCCGCCCAGGGCACCGCGGCGCGGGCGTTGACTTCCCCGCGCTCGATCGCGAGATCGATTTCCTGCGCGGACTTGTAGCCGTTGACGATCCTGAACTTCGTGCCGAGCACCGTGTTCATCAGCGCGGCGTGGACCGCGCCGAGGGAATTGGGCGCCGTCGAGCCCAGCAGTAATTCGCGCGTCTTCGCGTCCCCGAGAGTCCGGACGCCGGTTCCGCGCCAGGCGAAGGCGACCGTGTTGGCGAACAGCATGTTGCCGATGGCGGAGAAATTCGCGAGATCGAAGCGCAGGTCGGACGCGCCGAGCGCCTGGGTCATCGGCAGGTTTTGCGTCGCCAGCAACACGAGCGAGCCATCGCGCGCGCCACTGTTGGCGGCGAAGTTGCCCGCCGTGATTCCGTTCGCGCCGGGCATGTTCTGCACGACGACGCCGGGATTTCCCGGAACGTGCTTGCCGAGATGGCGGGCGAGCAGCCGGCCATAGACATCGTGGTCGCCGCCCGCGCCGGTGGCGACGAGAATGGTGATCCGCTTGCCGGCGAAAAAAGGCTCCTGCGCCCGCGCCGCGAACGGCGCGGCGAGCGCCAGCAGCGCGGCGGCGAGCAAGGCCGGAAGCATCCCTCGCGTTTTCATGCCAGAGTCCCGCGCGGCCCGCGCATCGTCGTCTCCCCCATTTTCGTTCCCGACGGAATTTCGCACGGAAACGCGGCCTTCGCAAAATCGCCGCGCGGGGCCGCGCGACGAGGCGCGCGGCTTGACGCTGTCCCCCGCCGCCGCCTATCTCTTCGCACCCGTCAACCCCGCGAGACTCCCATGACCGAAGTCTATCTCTGCGCCGGCGCGCGCACCCCGGTCGGACGTTATGGCGGGGCGCTCGCCTCCGTCCGGCCCGACGACATGCTCGCCCATGTCATCAAGGCGGTCATGGCGAAGGTTCCGGATCTGCCCGCGGCCGCCATCGACGAAGTCTTCGCCGGCTGCGCCAATCAATCGGGCGAGGACAATCGCAACGTCGCGCGCATGGGGCTGCTGCTCGCGGGCCTGCCGCTGGACATTCCCGGCGTGACGCTCAACCGCCTGTGCGGCTCCGGGCTCGACGCCATCGGCTCGGCGGCGCGGGCCATTCGCGCCGGCGAGATCGACATCGCCATCGCGGCTGGCGTCGAGAGCATGTCGCGCGCGCCCTTCGTCATGGGCAAGGCGACCGAGCCGTTCCAGCGCAATCCCGAACTCTTCGACACGACGCTCGGCTGGCGCTTCGTCAACCCGGCGCTCAAGGCCGCGCATGGCGTCGACGCCATGGGCGAGACCGCCGAAAACCTCGCGGAGGAGCGCCAGATTTCGCGCGAGGACCAGGACGCCTTCGCGATGCGCAGCCAGAACAACGCGGCGCGCGCCATCAAGTCCGGACGCCTCGCGCGCGAGATCGCTGGCTACGCGCTGACCGACCGCAAGGGCAACGTGACCATCGTCGATCGCGACGAACATCCGCGCGAGACCACGATCGACCGGCTGGCTTCGCTGAAGCCGATTTTCCGCGAGAACGGCTCCGTCACGGCGGGCAATTCGTCGGGCATCAACGACGGCGCGGCGGCGGTGATCGTCGCGTCGCGCCGGATGGTCGAGAAACACGGACTCGCGCCGCTCGCGAAAATCACGGGCATGGCGACGGCGGGCGTGCCGCCGCGGATCATGGGCATCGGGCCGGTTCCGGCGACGCAAAAACTGATGCAGCGGCAGGGCCTGAAAATCTCCGATTTCGGCGTGATCGAATTCAACGAGGCCTTCGCCGCCCAGGCGCTCGCCTGTCTGCGCGGCCTCGGCCTGCCCGACGACGCCGGGCACGTGAACCCGAACGGCGGCGCCATCGCCATCGGCCATCCGCTCGGCATGTCGGGCGTGCGCATCGCGCTGTCCGCCGCCATCGAGATGGGCGAGCGCAAGGAAAAGCGCGCTCTCGCCGCCATGTGCATCGGCGTGGGCCAGGGCATCGCGCTGGCGCTTGAACAGGCCAACTGACGCCGGAGAGTCCCGCCATGAAAGTCGCGCTCGTCCAGATGAATTCCGGCTCCGACAAGGCGGCCAATCTCGAGGCGGCGCGCGCGCTGATCGAACGGGCCGCGGCGGAGGAAAAGCCCGACTGGGTGTGCCTGCCCGAGGTTTTCGACTTCATGGGCGGCTCGTTCGAACAGAAGAAACTGGCCGCGGAGGTCCTGCCGGGCGGGCCCGCGTACACGATGCTGCGGGATCTCGCGAAAAGGCTCGGGATCTTCATTCACGCGGGCTCGATCCTCGAGAAAATCGAGGGCGAGCCGCGCGTCGGCAACACCACGGTCGCGTTCAACCGCGAGGGCGCGGAAATCGCGAGATACCGCAAGATTCACATGTTCGACATCACCGCGCCGGACGGCGTGCAATACAACGAATCGGCCGCGATGAAGCCCGGCGACGCCGTCGTGACCTACGATTGCGAGGGCGTCGTCGTGGGCTGCTCGATCTGTTACGATCTGCGCTTTCCTGGCCTGTTTCAGGCGCTCGCCGACAGGGGCGCGGAGATGATCGCGCTGCCCGCCGCCTTCACGCTGCAAACCGGCAAGGATCACTGGGAGACGCTCATCCGCGCCCGCGCCATCGAGAACGAGGTTTATTTCGCGGCCTCGGCGCAAACCGGAACGCACCGGCAGGGCAACGAAACGCGCTCCACCTGGGGCCATTCCATGCTGGTCGATCCCTGGGGGCACGTCGTCGCGCGCGCCTCGGACGGCGTCGGCTATGTCGCGGGGCGCGTCGACCCGGAGCGAGTGAAAAACGTGCGAACGATGATTCCGGTGGCGCAACACCGGGTGAAACTGTCCTGACCGCGGCGCGCCGCGCGCCGTCGACGAAAGCGAGCTGGAGCCGCCAATGAACGCATCCGTGAAGAGGCTCGACGTGGCGCGGCTGACCGCGCCCGAAGTGAAGCGCAGCGCCGAAATGCAGGCCCTGTTCGACTGGCTGACCGAGCAGGACAAGGCGATGGGCGTGCCCGATCTCGGCGCGCTGCCGGTCTCCGAAATGCGCGCCTGGCGCGCGAAGACCTCGGCGCGCACCAACGCCGACCCGCCGGAGGTCGCGAGCGTCGAGCGGGTCAACATCGCCGGCCTCAAGGGCGCGCCGCCCGTCGTTTGCGATCTCTACACGCCGTTGAACGCCGAGCCGGGCGTGGTGTTGTTCATCCATGGCGGCGGCTGGGTGTTCGGCGACATCGCCTCGCACACGCGCCTCGCGCGGATGCTGGCGGTGGAGACGAAGAAGCGGCTGCTCTACGTCGATTATCGTCTCGCGCCGGAAAACCCCTATCCCGCGCCGCTCGACGATTGCGTCGCGGCCTGGCGCTGGATCGTCGCGCGCGCGGAGACCGATCCGAATTTCAAGGGGCCGCTCGCCGTGTGCGGCGACAGCGCCGGCGGCAATCTCTCGATGGCGACGATCCTGCACGAGCAGCAACTCGGGCGGCGAAAGCCCGACATCGCCATGCTGTTCTACGGCGTCTACGACGACGATCTCGACACGCCGTCCTATCTCCGTTTCGCCACGGGCCACGGGCTCGCGCGTCCGGGCATGGCGAAATTCTGGGAAATGTACGCGCCGCCGGACACGCCAGGACAGCCGAGACAAGACCCCCTGCTCTGCCCGGTGCGCGCCAGCGAGGCCGAACTGGCGAAGCTGCCGCCGATTTTCCTCAACGCCTCGGGCATGGATCCGCTCCTCTGCGACACCATCAAGATGGCGGAACGCCTCGAGGCGGCGGGCGCGACCTGCGAGGTGCATGTCCACGAGGGACTGCACCACGGTTTCATGCAGCAGACCGCGCGCCTCGCCGAATCGCGTCGCGCCTTCGCGCTGATGGGCGATTTCTACCGGCGCCACACATAACGGGAACCGCTTTCAGCGGTCCCTGCCCAGCACCTTCCGCAGCACCGCGCCCGCGTCCGCCGGCGCGGCGTCGCCGGTCCAGGCGACGTACTGATCCGGGCGCACGAGAACGAGGCGCGCCTCGTAGGCCTCGCGCCCGTCCGCCAGGGTGTCACGGACGATTTTCAGGGGCAGGCCCAGCGCCTTCGCCGCGCTGGCGAAAGCCTCGACGTCCGCGTCCGCCGCGCCGAAGGCGAGGAGCGCGAATCCGTCGCCAAATTCCTCGAACACGTCGCGCCCGCTCGACAGTTTGCGCGGCGCGACATGGTGGCCGGGCCGCGCCCTGAACTGGTAATCGCCCCGCGCGCGCGTAACGCCGCCCGGGGGGCCGAACACCACCGGGGATCCTTCGTAGTTGGGCTCGTAATTGAGAATGATCGGGCCGCTGTTCGTCTTGAGCTCCGCCCAGGTTTTGGCGAAGGCGTCCGGCTCGCGCGCGGGATCGTGGCGATTGATCATCTCGCTTTCCCAGGCGATGCGGCCGGCGATGAAATTCTCGCCCACGTCGCGGAACACCGGGCGGCGCTCCCCGTCGTAGGAATCGAGCAGCGCCTCGCCGCCCTGGCCCTTCAGCCGCGCGGCGAGTTTCCAGCCGAGATTGGCCACGTCCTCGAGGCCGTTGTTGAGGCCGAAACCGCCATAGGGGGGATGCGAGTGAGCCGCGTCGCCCGCGATGAAGACGCGGCCCTTGCGGTATTCCTCGGCCACGGCGACGCGCAAATCCCAGAAACCGACATGCTCGAACTCCGCCGCGAATTCGAAGCCCGCCGCCCGGTGCAACAGCGCGGC
>CAISEY010000407.1 GCA_903884435.1 uncultured Hyphomicrobiales bacterium
GGAGCACCTGGTGTTCCCGGAAATCAACTACGACAAGGTTGAATCGGTTCTCGGCATGGACATCATCGTGTGCACCACGGCCAAGACCGACAAAGAGGCGCGCGCGCTCCTGCACGCGTTCAACTTCCCGTTCCGGCAGTGAGGCCTTCGCGGTCCCAAACGCGGAAACAGAGGTGACATACCGATGGCAAAAAAGAGCTCGGTCGAGAACAACAAGCGGCGTCAACGCCTGGTGAAGAAATTCGCCGGTCGTCGGGCGCGGCTGAAGACGATCGCCAACGATGAAAAGCTGACGATGGAAGAGCGGTTCGAAGCGCGCCTCAAGCTCGCCGAACTGCCGCGCAATTCGTCCGCGGGCCGCGTGCGCAACCGGTGCGAGGTCACCGGGCGTCCGCGCAGCGTCAACCGCAAGACGAAGATGTCGCGTATCGCGCTGCGGGAACTGGGCTCGAAGGGCCTCGTTCCGGGCCTTGTCAAGTCGAGCTGGTAAGGAGGGCGATCCATGTCGATGAACGATCCCCTGGGAGATATGTTGACCCGCATCCGCAACGCGCAGATGCGCCGCAAGGGCAAGGTCACGACGCCTGGCTCGCGGTTGCGCGCGCACGTGCTCGACGTCCTCAAGGACGAGGGCTTCATTCGCGGTTATTCCTCGACCGATCATGGCAACGGCCGGACCGAGTTCGAGATCGAGCTGAAGTATTACGAGGGCCAGCCCGTCATTCGCGAGATCCAGCGCGTGTCGAAGCCGGGCCGTCGCGTCTATTCGGCGGTCGCGGCCATGCCGCGCGTCGCCAATGGCCTCGGCATCACCATTGTTTCCACCCCGAAGGGCGTCATGGCCGATCACGTCGCGCGCGAGCAGAACGTTGGCGGCGAAGTGCTCTGTCGCGTGTTCTGACGACAGGCGAGGAAAAAATCATGTCTCGTATCGGTAAAAAGCCGGTTCCGGTGCCCAAGGGCGTCACGGCGAAGGTCGATGGACAGCACGTGTCCGTCAAGGGCGGCAAGGGCGAGCTTTCGTTCACGGTGCCGGACGACGTCTCGGTCGCCTACGCTGGCGAGGAGATCAAGGTCGATCCGCGGTCGGAGTCGAAGCGCGCGCGCGCCATGTGGGGGATGTCCCGCGCGATGATCAACAATCTGATCGTCGGCGTCACGAAGGGCTACGAAAAGAAGCTGGAAATCACCGGCGTCGGCTACAAGGCCGCCGTTGTCGGCAAGAACCTCCAGCCTTCGCTTGGTTACAGCCACGACGTGAACTACGAGATCCCCGCGGGCGTCGCCATCGTGACGCCGAAGCCAACGGAAATCACGATCGCCGGCATGGACAAGCGCCAGGTTGGTCAGGTCGCGGCGGAAATCCGCGCCTGGCGCGGACCCGAGCCCTACAAGGGCAAGGGCGTCAAATACGCCGGCGAATTCATCTTCCGCAAGGAAGGCAAGAAGAAGTAAGGGACTCGGTCATGAACAAGGGCAACAAGAGCTCGACGCGCCGCCTCGAGCGTGTCCGCCGCTCGATCAAGGCGAGAGCCTACGGCAAGCCGCGTCTGTCGGTGTTTCGGTCCTCGAAGCAGATTTACGCGCAGATCATCGACGACGAGCAGGGGATGACGATTGTCGCCGCCTCGTCCATCGAGAAGGAACAGCGCGCGGCTATCAAGACGGGCGCGACGGTGGACGCCGCGAAGGTCGTCGGCAAGATGATCGCCGAACGCGCCATCAAGGCGGGCATCAAGGACGTGGTGTTCGATCGCGGCAAGTACATCTATCACGGCCGCGTCAAGGCGCTGGCCGACGGCGCCCGCGAGGGCGGACTGAATTTCTGACGGGCGCGAGCCGCCCGCGGACGAACGAAGCGAGCGGTCCCGAACAAGGATCGCGCAAGTGACGGAAGTGAAACATGGCCGGTGAAGGTGAAAATGCGGGCGGCGGGCGCGAGCGCGGCCGCGGCGGCCGGGGCCGCGAACGCGAGAATCAGCGCGAGGAGCGCGACAGTGAATTCGTGGATCGTCTGGTCCAC
>CAISEY010000408.1 GCA_903884435.1 uncultured Hyphomicrobiales bacterium
CAGGGAGCCAAAGTTCGGATCCTTGCGGCTCACCTTGAACACCGCCGCGCCGCCGTTGCCATAAAGCGGCTTCATCACGACGTCGCCATGCTCCTCGCGGAACGCCTCGATCGCGGCGCGGTCGCGGCTGACGAGGGTCGGCGGCATGAGATGGGGAAACCGCAGGACGAACAGCTTCTCGGGCGCGTTGCGGATGCTGGCCGGGTCGTTGACCACGAGGGTCCGGGGGTGAATCGCCTCGAGGATATGCGTCGAGGTGATGTAGGCGAGGTCGAAGGGCGGGTCCTGGCGCAGCAGAACCACGTCGACCCCGCCAATGTCGGTCATGACGGCCTCGCCGAGGGTGAAATGATCGCCCGCCACGTCGCGCACGGTCAGCGGCGCGGCCATGGCCACGGCCCGCTGGTCGCGGATCGAGAGCCGGTCGGGCGTGTAATAGACAAGCCGGTGTCCGCGCGCCTGCGCTTCCAGCATCAACGCGAAGGTCGAATCGCCGGCGATGTTGATTTTTTCGACCGGGTCCATCTGGACGGCGACGGTGAGAGCCAAGCAAGCCTCCTGTGTCTTCACGGCGACGCGCGCGCGAAACGGGGCCGCGCGCGCGGCCCGACCGGGCGCGACAAGCGCACAGGCGAGCCCGTTTCGTCAACCTTCGCGAATTCCCTCCGGGCATTAACCAACTTTGAACAGGCGGGGCGTAGATTGCGACCTGGTTCAGCCGGTTCGGGTGTCGACATGGGTAATCTTTCGGTGGGAAGCGGTCTGGTGATCCGCCAGACGCTTTTTCTGGTCCTGATCGTGGCGTTCGGCATCGCCGCCGTGGTGGCGGCCAACGCGCTTCGATCCCAGATCATCGACATGATCGCGGCGAATCCGAAGGACATGGCCGATCAGGCCCGCCTCGTGCTCGGAAAAGTCGACGGTCTCGTCAACAATCTCGTCATCGGCACGGGAGTCGCGGCCTTCCTGATCCTTGGCGTCTCGATGCCGGTCATGCACCGCACCCTGTCACTCCCGTTCCGCCGCCTCGCCATGCAAATGACCGAACTCGCGAACGGCAACACCGGCATCCAGATTTCCGACGTGGCGCGCCCCGACGAAATCGGCGTCATCGCCCGCGGCCTCGTCATCGTGCGCGACGCCGTCGCCAACAACAACAAGCTCATGGCCGAACTGAAATCGCGCGAGGACCGCGAGGCGCAATTGCTGCGCGAGGCGAGCGTGCGCGCCCGCGTCGAGGAATTCAGCGAGGAGTTGACGCGCACCGTCGGACGCCTCGGCGACATGACGAAGCGGATGATGCAGGCCTCCGACTCGATGATCGTCACCGCCCGCCGCGCGACGGAGAATTCCTCCCACGCGCGCGACGCCTCCCGCAACGCGGCGAGCGACGTGTCCTCCGTGGCGCTCGCCTCCGAGCAGCTTCTCGAATCGATCGGCGAGATCAACCGGCAGGTCGTTCAGTCCACCACCGTCGTGCAGCGCGCGGTGGAGGAGACCCAGCAATCCTCGCAGGGCATGACGCGCCTCGCCGCCGCCGCCCGCAGGGTCGGCGACGTGGTGAGCCTGATTTCGCGCATCGCGGCGCAAACCAATCTGCTGGCGCTCAACGCCACCATCGAGGCGGCGCGCGCCGGCGAGGCGGGCCGCGGCTTCGCGGTCGTCGCGCAGGAGGTGAAGAACCTCGCGACGCAGACCGCCAAGGCGACGCAGGACATCGCCGACCAGATTTCGGAAATGCAGGCGGCCACCAACGTATCCGTCTCGGCGATCGAGATGATCGGCCGAAAGATCGGCGAGGTCGAGCAAATCTCGACGATCATCGCCGCCGCCGTGCACGAACAGGGCGCCTCGACGCAGGAGATCACCCGCAACGTGCGCTCCGCCGCCTCTGGCACGGCGAGCATGTCGACCCACGTCGAAAACGTCGAATCGGCGGTGCACCAGACGGGCGCCAGCGTCGAATCGGTGGTGGACCTCGCCCACGAACTCGACGAAATGGCGAGCCGGATGCGCGGCCGCGTCGAGGAATTCGCCAACACGCTGGCGGCGTGAGCCCCTAGAACAAATCCAGTTCGAAGACGTTCTCGACATGCGCCGGAAGTTTTCGCGGCGCGATGAAGATCGCGTCTCCGCGCAGGACATAGCCGACCGCCCAGCGGTTGCGCGTCAGCCAGTGAGCCGCGGCTTTCGAGATGCGCCGGCGTTTTTCCGGCGTGATGGCGACGCGCGCCTGATCGATGTCGGGCCGCGCCTTGACCTCGACGAAGGCGATGACGCCCCGCTTCGCCGCGATCAGGTCGATCTCGCCGCCGGTCGCCAGATAATTGCGGGCGAGGACGCGCCAGCCGCGCAGCAGCAGCCAGGCCAGCGCCGCCCATTCCGCGTGGATCCCGAACCCGCGGGCGCCCTGGCGCTTTTCGCGCGTGTCGCCGGCGCGCCGGCTCATGGCTCGCGATTTTCCGCCGAAAGCTCGATGGCGCGCGCGTAGACCATCCGCCGGGGCTGGCCGGTCTCCGCCGCGACGACGCTCGCCGCGTCCTTCACCGAATGTTTCGCGAGAGCGGCGCGCAGGCGCGCGTCGAGATCGCCGGCGGCGGGCGCGTCCGCCCCCTCGCGCGACGGCCCGACCAGTAGGACGATTTCGCCCCTCGGCGGCTCCTCCGCGGCGAGTTCCGCGGCGAGCGAAACGAGGGTGCCGCGCCGCACGGTTTCGAAATGTTTCGTCAATTCGCGCGCCATCGCGGCGTCGCGCGGGCCGAGCACGGCCGCGAGATCCTCCAGCGTTTCGGCGACCCGGCGGGGCGACTCAAAGAACACCAGCGTGCCCGGAATCGCCGCGAGCGCCGCGACGCGCTGGCGCCGCGCCGCGCTTTTGGGAGGCAGAAAACCCTCGAAGAAGAAGCGGTCCGTCGGCAGACCCGCGACGACGAGCGCCGCCATCACCGCCGAGGCGCCGGGCACGCCATGGACCGCCACGCCCGCGGCCACGGCGTCGACGACGAGCTTGTAGCCAGGGTCGGACACCAGCGGGGTTCCCGCGTCCGACACCAGCGCGAGACACGCCCCCTGGACGAGACGTTCGATGATCCGCGGGCGCGCTTCGGCGGCGTTGTGCTCGTGATAGGCGACGAGCGGCGTCGCGATCCCGTAGTGGGAGAGCATCGGGCGGGTGACGCGCTTGTCCTCGGCGAGAATGGCGTCGGCCGCGGCGAGCGTCGCCAGCGCCCGCAGGGACATGTCGCCGAGATTGCCGATGGGCGTCGCCACGACATGCAGCCCCGGCGCGAGCGGCGGCGCCTCGACCTTGTGGCCGAAAACGGTGAAACTCGCGGCGCGCGGAGGCGCGGTCTGTGTGTGTGCCGGTCTGCCCATGATCCGCCGCGAAATAACCGCCATGCTCACCGAACCTCGCGCCGCGGCAGGGCGGAATTTGATCGCGGGCGCGCGGGAGAGTATTCTGTTTTCCGCGGCGTGCATATTCCGGTTCCTCCATCGGGGGCGCGAAAGCGCCCGGTCGCGGCGATGGCGGGCGGAGCAGCGTTTCGGAACGCCGTCGAGGCGAGGTGAGTTTTGACACATGACTTTGGCGGCCCGACGGACCGCGTGGACGCGGCCGGCTCCTGGCTCCGGCGGATTTTCGCCCTCGGCTCCGCCCTAGCCCTGACGGCCTGCGGACCCATCGGCGGCCTGGGCACGGCGCCCACCCCGGAGCGCCCGTTGTCGGCGCCCACCAGCCCGGTGGAGAGCGGCCCGCTCGGCGATGCCAGCCAGATCGGCTCCGGCCCCGTGAAAATCGCTCTGATCGTGCCGCTGACCCAGGCGAGCGGGCCGAGCGTCGTCGGCGCCTCGCTGCGCAACGCGGCGGAGCTCGCCCTCGCCGATTCCGGCGCGACGGAGGTCACGATTCTCGTCAAGGACGACCAGTCGACGCCCGCCGGCGCGCGGGCCGCGGCCCAGGCCGCGCTCGGCGAGGGCGCGGAGATTTTCGTCGGGCCGCTGTTCGCGCCCAACGTGCGCGAGGTCGGCGCCGTGGCGCGCGGCGCGGGCAAGCAGGTCATCGGCTTTTCGACGGACACGAGCGTCGCTGCGCGCGGCGTCTACCTGCTCTCCTTCCTCGTCGAGAGCTACGTCGACCGCGTCGTCAATTACGCCGCCTCGCGCGGCAAGCAGAGCATCGCGGCGCTGATCCCGAACAGCGATTACGGCCGCGTCGCGGAAGGCGCCTTCCAGACCGCCGCCGCGCAAAAGGGGATGCGGGTTCTCGCCATCGAACATTACGCGCCGGGCGGCGCCGCGGCCGCCGCGCAGAAGATCGCCGCCCTCTCCGGGCAGATCGACAGTCTGTTCATTCCCGAACAGGCGGAGGCCATGGGCGCGGTGGCGCAGGCGCTGACGGCGAACGGGCTCGATTCGAAGAAAGTGCAGATCCTCGGCACCGGCCTGTGGAGCGACGCGCGCGTGCTCAAGCTGCCGGCGTTGCAGGGCGCCTGGTTCGCCGCGCCCGAGAACAACGGGTTCAACGCCTTCGCCCAGCGCTATCGGGCGAAGTTCAACTCGGACCCGACGCGCATCGCCACCCTCGCCTACGACGCCGTGTCGCTGGCCGCCGCGCTGGCGCGCCAGCAGGGTTCGCAGCGGTTCGCCGAATCGGTGCTGACCAATTCCTCCGGCTTCAACGGCGCCGACGGCGTGTTCCGCTTCCGCGGCGACGGCCAGAACGAACGGGGCCTGTCGGTGCTGCAAATCAACAACGGCTCGACGACGGTGGTCAGCGCCGCGCCAAAGAGTTTTGGCGGGACGTGAGGGGACGCGGTTGAATTGTTTTCCGTAACCAGCGCGTCAACATGTCGCGCAAGCCGCATGACCGGAAGGCGTCGCCAAAACCCGGAATGAGCGGCTTGCCCCTCCTTCCGGCGCTTCCTCCAGCTCGATGAAGCGCGCGTCGAAACGCGATGACTGAAGCGGGCGAACCGCTCGCGGCGTCTGGCTACCGCCCCAGCCCCCACCGCCCCCGCTCGTCACGCGTCACGCCGACGCTCTCGCGCAGGCTCTCGAGGTCGCGAACGATTTCGCGGCCGTCGCGGCTGCCGGTGGCGGTCATCAATTCCTCGAAATATTTCGGCCCGTCCTCCAGCGCGGCGCGCACGCTGGCGAAGGTTTTTCCCTCGAAGCGCGGCGGCGCCGGCACGGATTGTTCGAGCCGGCCGAGGGAGCCGAAGGGCCAGGTGAGGTCGAACCCGGCCTTGCCGCCGACGCGGCTCTTGCCGCCCAGCGAGGGATCGAGCGGCAGGGCGCGGAAGCCGCCCTCGACGATCAGGTCGCGGTCCGGCTGAAAGCGCGTCGCCAGCGCCCAGTCCATCTGCTCGTGCGAGAAAATGTCGATGTCGGGATCGACGACGAAGACGTTCTTGACGTTGGCCAGCGAGGAAAAGGCCGCCGCGATGGCGTTGCGCGCCTCGCCGGGCACGCGCTGGCGCAGGGAAATCCGCATGTTGAACATGCCGCCGCTCGACGGCGTGGCGAAGACCGCGAGCGGCTCGCGCACGGCGTTCTCCAGCGCCCGCCACACCATGACCTCGGTGCGGATCGCGTTCAGTTGCGCCGTGTCGGTGGCGCTCATGTCGGCGCCGCCGATGCTCATGGTCTGGAACAGGGCGTCGCGCCTGCGGGTGATCGCCGTGAGGTGGAACACCGGATTGCGCTTCACCTCGCCGTAATAGCCGAGGAACTCGCCGAACGGCCCCTCGGGCTCGACGTGGCCGCGCGCGTCGAGATAGCCTTCCAGCACCCATTCCGCGTCGGCGGGCACGCGAATGTCGTTGGTGACGCATTTCACCACGGGCAGCGGCGCGTCGCGCAGGGAGGAGACGAGCCCAAGCTCGTCCACGGGCACGCGCATGGTCGCCGACACATAATCGACGGGATGCGCGCCGACGACGAAACTCACGGGGAACGGGCCGTTCTTCACGTTGGCTTCGTAGATGGCGCGAAAATCGCTCGGCGAGACCAGATCGACGCCGGTCTCGCGCCGTCCGCGCAGCATCAGCCGGCGAATGCCGGAATTGGTGGCGCCGGTGCGCGGATCGACGATGAAATCGAGCGCGGCGGAAATATAGGGCGCTCCGTCGAGCCCGTGCTGCAAATGCGCGGGCAAGGTGGTGAGATCGGCCTCGTCGCCCGTCAGCACGACCTCTTGCACGGGCGCTTCGGCGCGCGTCAGTTCGACGAGCCGCGGCGGATTGCGCAGGCGCCTCTGCACCTCGTGCATGAGCTTTTCGGGCGCGACGCCGAAGGCCAGGGCGAGCCGCCGGCGCGAGCCCGCGACATTGCCGACGAGATCGTGCCGCTCGGCGCCGACGCCATGCATGAGCACGGCCTTCGGATTTTGCTCGAGCAACGCCGGCAGATCGACGGGATCGAGCGGCCCCGCGTGTTCCTCGAGCTCGCCCGCCGCGCGCAGCGTCTCGACGAAGGCGCGCAGGCGGAAGCGGTCGAGGTCGGGGAGAGCGCCCGCGCGCGATGGTTCGTTGCCTGGCATGGTCGCTTTCCCCGAAATGTCTGGTCCCCTCCCGCGGACGGGAGGGAAAGGATCACGCCTCGCCCCACACTTCCCGGGCGATGTCGACGACGAGTTGCAGCTTTTCAAACTGGCGCTCTGGCGTCATGGTCTCGCCGCCGATGCCGCTCGAGAAGCCGCACTGGGTCGACAGGGCGAGCTGTTCGATGTCGACGAACTTCGCGGCTTCCTCGATGCGGCGCATGATGGCGTCCCTGGTCTCGAGGTCGGGCTTCTTGGTCGTGAGCAGGCCGAGCACGGCGACCTTGCCCTTCGGCAGAAAGCGCAGGGGCTCGAAGCCGCCAGCGCGCTCGCTGTCGTATTCGAGGAAGTATCCGGTCACGTTGATCTCGTTGAACAGCAATTCGGCGATCGGATCGTAACCGCCCTCGGCGATCCACGAACCCGCGAAATTGCCGCGGCACAGATGCATGCACACGGTGGCGTCGGCGGGCAGGCCTTTGATCGAATCGTTGAGCAGCCGGGCGTAGGTCCGGGGCAGGGTCGCGGGATCCTCGCCGAGATTGACGACCTCGGCGCGCAACGCGGGATCGCAGAGATAGGCGAAGTTCGTCTCGTCGATCTGCATGTAACGGCAGCCGGCCGCGGCGAGCTCCCCGAGCTCGGCCTGATAGACGCCGGCGAGATCGGCGTAGAACTCGGCCATGTCCGGATAGGCCGCGCGGTCGATGGCGTCGCGGCCGCCGCGGAAATGCAGGATCGTCGGCGAGGGCAGGGTGACTTTCGGCGTGCGCGTCGTCAGAGTCTTCAGGAACTTGAAATCGTCGACGAAAATCGGCGCGGGTCGGCCGAGCTTGCCGACGACGGCCATGGACGGCGGGTTGTGATCGCGCGTGCCCGCGCTGGAGTGGAATTTCACGCGAATTTTGGAGGGGACCATCGCGACGTTGCCAATCTTGAGCAGAAAGTCGCTTTGCCAGGACTTGCGGTTGTATTCGCCGTCGGTGATCGATTGCAGGCCGATCTCCTCCTGCTTCTTCACGGCGTCGCGGATCGCGGGCTGCTGGATGGCGAGGAGCCGGGCGTGCGTGATTTCGCCCCTGGCCGCCTTCTCGCGCGCGTCGACGAGCGCTTGCGGACGAATGAGGCTGCCGACGTGATCGGCGCGGAACGGGGGCTTCGTGCGTGCGGACATGGGGAACTCCTTTGCGCCGGTTCCTTATCCTGGCGCGCGCCGCGGCGAAAGGCCGGCTTGCCCGCCGCGGCGGGCTCGATTAACTGGACTCGCGCGCGAACGGCGCGTTGGGAGAACGCCCATGTCCACGACAATCGCGAAGCTCGCGAAGGCCGCCCTCCTCGCGGGCGCCGTCCTCGCCGCCCACGGCGCGCGAGCCGCCGACAAGGTGAAAATCGCCATCATCGGCGGCGCCGCCGACATTGGTTTCTACCTCGCCGACGCGAAGGGATGGTTCGCGGCGGAGGGGCTCGAGGTGGAGATGATCTCCTTCGATTCCGGCGCGCGGATGATCGCGCCGATGGCCGCCGGCGACATCGACGTGGGCACCGGCGCCGTGACCGCCGGCCTCTACAACGCCTTCGAGCGCGAGATCACCATTCGCATCGTCGCGGACAAGGGCCGCAACGTGAAGGGTATGTCGTTCCAGGGCGTGATGGTGCGCAAGGCGCTCGTCGACAGCGGCGCGGTGAAGTCCCTCGCCGATCTCAAGGGCAGGAAGCTCGCCTTCACCGGACCGGGCGCCAACGATTCCTCCATCGTCGACGAAGCGCTGTCGAAATCCGGAGCTTCTTTCCGGGACGTGGAAGCCATCTATCTCGGCCTGCCGCAGCACGCGAGCGCCTATGCGAACGGCGCCATCGACGCCAGCATCATGCCCGAGCCCTTCCGCACCAGCGTTCTCAAGCTCGGCGTCGCCAGCCAGTTGATGAGCGTCGCCGACGTGCGCGACAACGACCAGACCGGCGCCGTCGTTTACGCGGACGCGTTCATTCGCAAGCGTCCCGCCGTCGCGGCGAAGGCGATGAAAGCCTATCTGCGCGGCGTGCGCTATTATCTCGACTCGCTCGCGGGCGGAAAAATCGCCGGCCCCAACGCGGACGAAATCATCGACGTTCTCGCGAAATATTCGACGCTCAAGGACAAGGCGGCGCTGCGCGAGATCGTGCCCACGGCGCTCGACGGCGACGGGCGGCTCAACGTCGATTCGCTCGCGAAGGATCTCGCCTTCTTCAAGGCGCAGGATCTCGTGAAATCAAACATCGCGGTCGATCGGGTCGTGGATCTCTCGTGGATCGCGGCCGCGGTGAAGGAACTCGGCCCCTATCGGCCCAAATAACAGGATCACGACATGAGACCGGAATCACTGGGATACCTCGTGGTCAACACGGCCAGCCTCGACGACTGGGCGCGCTACGCGACCGGACAGGTGGGCATGCAGACGGCGGACCGCACGTCGAAGACGCTGGCGCTGCGCATGGACGACCGAAAGCAACGGCTTTGCGTCCGGGAAAACGGCGGCGAGGGCATCGAGGTTTTCGGCTGGGAAATGGCGAACGCCGACGCGATGCAGGCGATGGCGGCGCGTCTCGAAAAGGCCGGCGTGACGGTGACGCCGGGGCCGCGCGCGCTCGCCGACGAGCGGCGCGTGACGGATCTGATCATCGCCCACGATCCGCTCGGCCAGCGGCTCGAGTTCTTCCACGGCGCCGAGGTCGCGCCAGACGATTTCATTCCGGGCCGGGTTCATTCCGGATTCCGCACGGGGCCGCTCGGCATCGGCCATGTCGTCATCACCGTCGAGAAGGCGGGCGACCTGCGCCCCTTCTATGTCGACGTGCTCGGCTTCGCGCTCAGCGACTATTACTTCGATCCGTTCGAGGCCTGTTTCTTCCACGTCAATCCGCGTCACCACTCCTTCGCCTTCATCGCGACGGGCAAGCGCGGCTATCATCACGTGATGATGGAGCACTGGTCCTTCGACGACGTCGGCCAGGGCCTCGATCTCGCGCTTCAGGTGGAAGGCCGGATCGGCGTCACCCTCGGGCGTCATTGCGCGGACTATGTCACGTCCTTCTACACGAACACGCCATCGTCCTTCATGATCGAACATGGCTGGGGCGGCGCCTCGATCGATCCCGGGACCTGGGTCGCGACGCACCGCAAGGAAGGCCCGTCCCTGTGGGGCCACGAACGTTCATGGATGACGCCGGAGGGAAAGGCCGCCGCGCGCCGGCTCGCGATCCGGAACGCCAGCGACGGCGTTCGCAAGCCCGTGCAGGTGGTCGAGGGCAATTACCGGCTCAATCCGGGCGCGTGCCCGTGGTGGGACGCGGTGAAGGCGCAATCCGGGCGGGGTTCTTGATCCATGACAAGAACCGGACGGTGAACTCGCGTCAGGCTGGCGCGACCTTCGGGAAAGGCCACGCTTCGGGAAAGACCACGCATGGAACCCTTCGACCTCTATTCGCCCGAAATCGACGCCGATCCCTTCACGGGCTACGCGCGGTTGCGCGAGGCGCATCCCTGTTACTGGAGCCAGAGCGCGGGAGCGTGGATCCTGTCGCGCTTCGAGGACGTGTCCCGCGCGACGCAGGACTGGGAGACGTACTCGTCGACCGGCGGCAATCTCGTCGATGAATTGCCTGGCCGCGCCGGGGCGACGCTCGGCACCACCGATCCGCCGCGCCACGACCGGCTGCGCGCGCTGAGCATGGCGGCCTTCTCCCGCAAGAGCATGGCGCAACTCACCGAGCCCGCGCTGGAAATCGCCGACCGCTCGCTCGAGGCGATCCTCGCCCGCGGCGCGTTCGAATTCGTCGAGGATTATTCCAGCCAGATCACCGTCGGCCTGCTGTTCCGCACCATGGGCCTGCCGATCCGCGATCACAACGACATCCGCCGCAAGGTGATTCTCGCGGTGTCCACGGACAAGGCCGCGAAGGGACGCACGCAGGAACACATCGACGCGTTCAAATATCTCGCCGATTTCCTGGAGGCGGAGGTCGCGGAACGTCGCAAGCGCCCGACCGATGATCTCATCACCCACCTCGCCGAGGCCGAGATCGAGGGAGACCGGTTGAGCGAGCGCGAAATCGTCATGACGACCGCGACCTTCGTCATGGCCGGCGTTGAATCGCTTTCGAGCTTCATGAGCGTTTTCGCGCTCAACCTGCACGATTACCCCGACGCGCGCCGGCGGATCGTGGCGGATTTTTCGCTGCTCGCGCCAGCGATCGAGGAATCCCTGCGCTTCAACACGTCCGCGCAACGGTTCAAGCGCACGCTGACGCGCGACGTGGACTTGCATGGCCAGACCATGCGCAAGGGCGACAAGGTCATTCTCGCCTACGGGTCGGCCAACCGCGACTGGCGGAAATTTCCCAATCCGGACGTTTACGACATCGAGCGGCGCCCGCAGGGGCATCTGGGCTTTGGCGGAGGCAAGCACTTCTGCCTCGGCAGCCAGATGGCGCGCATCGTGACGGAACTGTCGACTCGGCGCTTTCTGGAACGCATCCCGGAATACCATCTCACGAGCCGCGAGCTCGTCTGGAATTCGTCCTCGAACTTCCGCAGCCCGGCGGCCCTGCCGATGGCCGTGGGGAAGATTTGAGGCGATCCGCTCGCCCGAACTTTCCCGGCCCGGCGCGTCCAATCGCGGCTAGAATGACGCGGCGCGCGATTCGGAGGCGCGAGACTTGGGTTCGTCATTGACTGAAATTCCGGGGAAACTCCGCCTGGCCCGCCCGCCGCGCGGCGCGCCCGCGTTCCGCTTCATCGATCTCTTCGCGGGGATCGGCGGATTGCGCGCGCCGTTCGGGGAACTCGGCGGCGACTGCGTCTTCACCTCGGAATGGGACCGGTTCAGCAACAAGACCTATCGGGCCAATTTCGGCGGAGAGGCGATCGCCGGCGACATCCGCGCCGTCGATTCGGCGGATATTCCCGACTTCGACCTGCTGCTCGCGGGCTTTCCCTGCCAGCCTTTCTCCATCGCCGGCGTGTCGAAGAAAAACGCGCTCGGCCGCCTGCACGGTTTCGCCTGCGAGGCGCAGGGAACGCTGTTTTTCGAGGTGGCGCGGATCATTCGCGACCGGCGTCCACGCGCCTTCCTGCTGGAGAACGTCAAGAACCTCCTGAGTCACGACCGCGGCAACACGTTTCGCGTCATCGCGCGCGTGCTGGAGGAGGAGCTTGGCTACGCCATCAGTTACCGGATTTTCGACGCGAAGCCCTGGCTGCCGCAGCATCGCGAACGCGTTTTCATCGCGGGTTTCCGGGACGGCGGCGATTTCTCCCTCGACGACGTGACAATCCCCGACGCCGCGCCGAAGCTCGCCGCGATCCTGCATCCCGAGGATGGATCGGAAGCGCCGGAGGCCCCGTTCACCGAAGGGCCGAAGGCGCGCGTGGCGGAAAAATACACGCTCACCGACAAGCTCTGGTCCTATTTGCAAGGCTACGCGGAAAAGCACCGCGCGGCGGGAAACGGATTCGGTTTCGGCCTCGTCGGCGGCGGCGACGTCGCGCGCACCCTGTCGGCGCGCTACCACAAGGACGGGTCGGAAATTCTGGTCAAACAGAAGGGCCGCAATCCACGGCGTCTCACGCCGCGGGAATGCGCGCGCCTGATGGGGTTCGACGCGCCCGGACAGAGCCGGTTCGTCATTCCTGTCTCGGACACCCAGGCCTACCGGCAATTTGGCAATTCCGTCGCCGTGCCGGTCGTGCGCGCCGTGGCGCGCGGTCTCGTTCCGCGACTGTCGCCGCCGGCTGTCGAAAAGGTCCGCGCGCGTGGCTGACGTCGTCGGTCCCGAGACGCGCAGCCGCATGATGGCCGGCATCAGGTCGGCGCACACGAAGCCGGAGATGATCCTGCGCCGCGGGCTGCACGCGCGCGGCCTGCGCTTTCGTCTGCACGACCGGGCGCTGCCGGGAAAGCCGGATCTCGCGTTTCCCAAACACCGCGCCGCGATCTTCGCGAATGGCTGTTTCTGGCACGGGCACGATTGCCATCTCTTCAAGTGGCCCTCGACGCGGGTCGAGTTCTGGCGCGCGAAGATCGAGCGCAATCGCGTCGTCGACGCGCGCGCGCTGGAGCGGCTCGCGAGCCTCGGCTGGCGCGTGGCGACCGTCTGGGAATGCGCGCTGAAGGGCCGCGCGAAACAGCCTGTCGACGAGGTGCTCGACGCCTGCGCAGATTTCGTTCGCTCGGCGAGGCCCACGCTGGAGATTCGCGGGCGGCCCTGACCGGTCCGTCGCGTGCGCGCGGGCACGGCGCCCTTGCCGCTCGCCGTCGAAAGGTACAGTTTCAGGCACAGCCGCGAGAGCCCGTCATGGATGGTTTTTTTGTTCTCCTCGGATTGGCCCTGCTGATCGGCCTGCTGCTGGGTCCGATCGGGTTTTTCCTGACGTTGGGCGCGCGTGAAAAGCTGCGCGAGGCCGACGGACGCATCGCCCGGCTCGAAGCGCGGCTGAAGCGGCTGGAAATCGCCGGGCCGGCGGCGGAAACGACGGACGTCGCGCCGGAGCCGGCGCCCGAACCCGTCGCGGCCCGCGCGCCCCTGCCGGGCGGCGCGCCCGATCTCGCCGCGCCGGAACCGGGGATTGTGTCCCCGCCTTCGACGCCGGACGAACCCGCCGAAACGCCTCCCGCCGCGCCGCCGCCCCTCGCGCCGCCTCCGGCGCCGGGACGCCGCGGCTTCGAGGAGACCCTGGGCACGCGCTGGACCGTCTGGGTCGGCGGCCTGGCCCTCGCCATCGGCGCGCTGCTGCTGGTGCGTTACTCGGTCGAACAGGGGTTCTTCGGCCCCGGCGCGCGCATTTTCATGGGACTTGCGCTCGCGGCGACGCTCGTCGCCGGCGGCGAGTGGATGCGCCGGCGCGACCGCGGCGCGACGCAACGGGGCGCCTATATTCCGGGCGTGCTGACCGCCGCCGGCGCCATCGCCGCCTTCGGCGCGATTTTCGCCGCCCACGCGGCCTATGGCTTCATCGGGCCCGGCATCGCTTTCGTGGCGCTTGGCGCGACGGGCGTCGCCTGCATGTTCGCGGCCGCCCTGCACGGGCCGGCGCTGGCCGGGCTCGGTCTCGTCGGCTCGCTGGCGACGCCGCTGATCGTCGAATCGACGGACCCCGATCCCTGGGCGCTGGCGATCTATCTCGCGGTGGTCGCGGCGGCCTCGCACGGTCTCGCGCGGCTGCGCCGCTGGCTCTGGCTGGCCGTCTCGACCGCCATCGGCGGCGGCCTCTGGGCCTTCGCGCTGATCGTGGGCATTCACGGGAGCAACGCCGCGAATTTCTTCGGGGCAGGAGCCTTCCACGTTCTCGCCGCGGCGGCGCTGGCGGGCTGGTTCATCAGCGTCGACCCCTGGCGCGGCGTCGATCCGGCCTCCGCGCCGGAGGAGCCTGCCTCCGTGCTGGTTCCCTGCGCCTTCGCCGTGCTCGCGCAGTTCCTCCTGTTCGCCGGCGCCAGCGCGGGCCAGTTCGGCACGGGCTGGATCGCCGCCGCCGCCGCCATGACGGCGCTGCTGGCGTGGATCGGCCTGTCGAGCGCGCCCGCCGTCGCGGTGACGGCGGCGGCGGGACTGTTCGTCGCCGCGACCCTGCGCGTCTGGCCGGGAACCTTCGCGACGGACATCGCCTGGCGGCTGCCGGACTGGAGCCTCGTCCACTGGGTCGAGCCGGTCGACGCAACCTGGTATTCCGCCTTCGCCATCGCCGGCGCGCTCGGGCTGGCGGCGGTCTGCGCGTCGCGGCTGCTGGGCCCGGCGCGGGACCGTTTCGCCGCCGTCTGCGTTTTCGCGGGCGCGGCGACCGTGACGCCGCTGCTGGCGCTGATCGTGTCGTGGATGCGCTTCGGCAAGGGCGACACGAGCTACGCCTTCGCCACGATCGCGGCGGCGCTGGGCGTCGTCTTCGTGACGGCGGCGCAGATGTTCCGCGCCCGGCTCGTCGCCGCGCCGGCGGATGATCGCCCCGAGGCGGTCGAGCTTGGCCTTGGCGCCTTCGCCAGCGCGACCATCGCGGCGATGGCGCTCGCGTTCGTTTTCGCGCTCGACGGCGGTACGCTCACCATCGCGCTGGCGCTGGCGGCGGCGGGCGCGGCCTGGGTCGCCGCGCGCCTCGAAATTCCGGCGTTGCGCTGGTGCGTCGCGGCGCTCGGCCTCGCGGTGGCGGCGCGGCTCGCCTGGGAGCCGCGCATCGTCGGAGCGGCGCTCGGCAAGACGATCGTCTTCAACTGGCTGCTCGCCGGCTACGGCGTTCCCGCGCTCGCCTTCGCGGCGGCGGCGCGGCTGATGCGCAGGCCCGACGGCGAGGAGGACGCGCCGGTTCAGGTGGCCCAGGCGCTGGCGATCCTGCTGGCGGGTTTCCTCGTGATGTTCGAACTCCGCCACGCGTTGCACGACGGCGATATTTACGCGCGGGCGTCCGGTTTCGTCGAACAGGGGCTGCTGGTCTTCTCCTCGTTCGGCTTCGCCGCGGTGCTGACGCGGCTGCGGGCGTCGCGGCGGCCCGGCGTGTTCCGCTTCGCCTCGCTGGCCTTTGGCGTCGTGTCGGTGGCGGTCGCGCTGCTCGGGCTGGGGCTTGGCGCCAATCCGCTGTTCCAGCACGCGCGGATCGAAGGCGGCGCGCTCGTCAACACGCTGCTGCCGGGCTATCTGATGCCGGCCATCGCGGCCTATGTGCTCGCCCGGCTCGCCGAGGGCTCGCGGCCCGGCTGGTACGTCGCCGGCGCGCGACTGGCCACGATCGCGCTCGTCTTCGCCTTCGTCACGCTCGAGACGCGTTTCGTCTTCCAGGGCGCCGACGTGGAGATCGGGCGCGACACGAGCCAGGCGGAATGGTACGCCTATTCGGCGGTCTGGCTGGCGCTCGGCCTCGCGCTGCTGGGTTATGGCCTCGCGCGCGGATCGAAGGAGGCGCGGCTCGCCTCGGCCTTCTTCGTGTTCCTGACGGTGGTGAAGGTGTTCCTGTTCGATCTCGCGGGCCTCGAGGGCCTGTGGCGGGCGCTGTCCTTCATCGGCCTCGGGATCGTTCTGCTCGGCATCGGCCTCGTCTACCAGAAGCTCGTTTTCACCGCGCCGGAACCCGCGCCTGACGCCGGGCCGCCAGTCGTGTAAGAAGGCCAGATTCCTCCCTCGCCGCAGGCGCCCGCCGATGACCGATCAACCCGCCAAAGTCGCCTCCCTCAATTTCGAGACGGCGCTCGCCGAACTCGAAAAGATCGTCGACCAGCTGGAAAAGGGCCAGGCGCCGCTGGAGGATTCCATCAAGCTCTACGCGCGCGGCGAGGAGCTGAAGAAACATTGCGACGCGCTGCTGAAAAGCGCCGAGGCGCGGATCGAGAAAATCACCCTCGGCGCCGACGGCAAGGCGAAGGGCGTCGAACCGCTCGACGTGGGCTGACCCGCCGGACGGCGGCAAGGAAAGAGCCCCGGCCTGGGGAAAGGCCGGGGCTTTCGCGTTCACGGGGCGGAGGAAGGAAACGTCGTGGGGGACTTCGACCTTCCGGCGGGCCGCCGCCGCGGCGCGAACCAGCCCGGGCGCCGCCTCGCGTTTCAATAAAGAATGCGCGATTGCGTGGCCGCCACTCCCGACGTTCCCGGAAAAGTATATTGCGCGACTCCGGCGCCGGAACAGCCCGCGTTCGTCTGTTTCAGATTGACCGAACCGTTCAGGGTGAATTCGCCGGACACGATCTTCGCGCAATCGGTTGGCCCCATGGAGATGTTTCCCTGCACGGTGAGCGAGGCGTTGGGGAAGTAGATCACGCCCGAAAGCTTGACGAACGAACCCGGCTTCCACGTCGTGTCGACGCCCGAGGTTTGCGAGGGATTCTGGTAAAGCGCCATGCCCTGCCAGGGATTGCCCGAGAACATCGAACCGGAAATATCCAGGGTCGCGGTCTTGCCGTTGCCGTTCGGAAAATTCACGATGTTCGAATAGGCGCCGCCGGCCAGCACGAAAGTAACCTGCCGTCCCAGTATGTAAGCGCTGTCGGCGAGCTGGACCTTTCCGTTTTCCACGACGACGACGGTGTCGGTCGCGGGAGCGGAACCCGTGAGCGTCTGGCTGGCGTCGCCATTGAGCGTCAGGTCTCCGCAAACGTGGATTTCCGCGTAGCCCGACCGGCTGACGGGAATGACCGTGTTCGCGACAGCCGCGGGAAGACTTCCGTTCGCGGTCCAGGCATATCCGCCGGCGTTCGCGCCGCAGACTTTCGAAATATTGCTGGCGACGCTCGCGTAAACGTCCGGCGTCACGGGCTGGCCGGAATGCGGATAGGAGCAGCCCACGATGCTGCCGACGGCGTAGGTCTGGGCGCCGGTCGCGCCGCCATTGCACTTCATGCTCTTGTTGGAGCGAAGCGTGCAGCCCGTCAGGTTGACGTTGGGCGAGCCGTTGAAGGTCATTGTGTCGTTGCTGACCTCGAGATCCTCGCCCATCGTGAAGATGCAGGAATTTTCCGTCGCCCCGGCCGTTCCGGCGGAGCCCGGCGAGGCCGGCGCCTCGCTACCCGAGCGGGTGATGCTGATCGAGGGCGTCACGATGGACATAACCGTCATGGGCAGGTTGACCGTCACCGACCCGCTCAGCGAACCATCGGCGTTGACCGTGAAGCCCTGGGAGGCGATCGTGAAGGGCGCGCCGGCGAGCGTACCGCTCAAAATCGTCGTGGCGCGGCTGACCTGAACGTTCGAAGTCTCGGCGACGGCGTCCAGCAGGGTCGCGTCCAGCGCCGATTGCACCCGGGCTCCGACCGTTATCGCGCGCCCGTAGTCGATGGCGAATCCGGTGAACAGGATCATCGGCAGAAACGAGAGGGAAAAGACCATCGCGACGGTTCCCTCGCGGTCGGAGCGGAAAGCGCGAAATTTTGTAAACAGGCTTCTGGTCATCCGTGGCCCCTCCGGAGCGTCCTGAAAGGTAAACTTTCGATGGACGGAAGCTCACACGGGGATGACTTCACGGAAACCGTCTTTGGCCGCGATGGTTCACGAGCCTCTCGCGCGACGCGTCCCATTCGCCGAAAAACACTCCGGCATTTGTCCGGCGTTTTACGCGTTAATCATGGAAAGGCCGCGATCACGCGGGATTGGCGCGGGCGCGTCGCGCCATTGTTTAAAATGACCGCGCGTTTTCCGGTCAAAACTTTTCAAGGGCTGGCGGGCGATTTCGGACCGGCCGCGGCGAAAGTCTTGAAAATGCAATGCTTTCGCCGCCTGTTTTCGGGCTCAGCCGGCGACCTTCGAGAAGTCCGCGTGATGACGCGACGGCGACAGTTGGAAAGTAAAACGGGCTGTTCGACCCAGCACAAGCGAGATTCGGAATGTCGGTCGAGCGCCAATTCGGAAAGTCTCGTCCGTCGTGGTTGCAGGAAATGTCTTCGTGGTTCAGACTGTGGGCGACTCGTTTTCTCATCAGGGATTCGGGACGATTGGCTGTTGATGATTCCCTCACGGAAGGA
>CAISEY010000409.1 GCA_903884435.1 uncultured Hyphomicrobiales bacterium
ACCAAAGGCGGCGGCGGCGCGACGGGCGGCGGCGCGGGAGGGCTCGGCGCCGCCGGGGGCGCGACAACGGGCGGAGACGGAGGACTGACCGCTTGCGGGCGCGCGGCCGCCGCCGGTGGCGGGGGAGGAGCCGGAGGCGGCGGAGCGGCGGGAGGCGGAGCCGGGGCGGGCGCGAGATCCTCAAGCGCGGCGGCGACGGCGCATTCGGCCTCGATTCGCGCGGTCGCCGCGTCGAGCGCGTGGCTTTCCCGCTCGATGTCGGCTTCCGGGACCGGCGGCTCCGTCGAACGAAGCTGCCGCAGCAACGCCGTGCGCGCGCGTTCGTACAGGGCGCGCCGAACCTCCGGCGTCGAATTCGGAAGGCTGGCGACCGCCTTCGCGAGCAGCGGGTAATATTCTGCCATTTGTGGTGTCAGACCAGTTCTGCTTGCGTCAAATTGTCGGGAGCGCGTCGCGCCCGTCTATGCTTCTTAATCCTGAAATGGATTATGGACCAGAATTGTGTCCGTGCGCTCGGGACTTGTCGAGAGCAGCGCCACAGGAGCGCCGATGAGTTCCTCGACGCGGCGCACGTATTTGATCGCCTGCGCCGGCAGATCGGCCCACGACCGGGCGCCCCGGGTCTCGCCCTTCCAGCCCTCGATCGTCTCGTAAACCGGAATGACGCGCGCCTGCGCCGCCTGGCTGGCGGGCAGCCGGTCGATCTCGACGCCGTCGAGAAGATAGCGGGTGCAAACCTTGACCTCGTCGAACCCGTCGAGAATGTCGAGTTTGGTGAGCGCGATTCCGTCGATGCCCGAGGTCTTCACGGTTTGCCGGGTCAGCACCGCGTCGAACCAGCCGCAGCGCCGGGCGCGGCCCGTGACGGTGCCGAATTCATGGCCGCGCTGGCCGATTCGCTGGCCGGTCTCGTCGCCGAGTTCGGTCGGGAAGGGCCCGCCGCCAACGCGCGTCGTGTAGGCCTTGGCGATGCCCAGCACGTAGCCGATGGCCTTCGGGCCAAGGCCGGAGCCCGTCGCGGCGTTGGCCGCCACCGTATTGGACGAGGTGACGAAGGGATAGGTGCCGTGGTCGATGTCGAGCAGGGCGCCCTGGGCGCCCTCGAACAGGATGCGCTTGCCCTGCCGGCGCAAACCGTCGAGCAGATCCCAGGTCGCGGCCATGAAGGGCAGCACTTTCGGCGCGACGGACAGCAATTCCTCGCGGATGGTCTCCCGCGCGATCTCGGGCAGGCCGAGGCCGCGCCGCAGCGGATTGTGGTGCGACAGCAGCCGGTCGATCTTGGCGTCGAGCGTGCCGGGCTCGGCGAGGTCCATCACCCGGATGGAGCGGCGGCCAGCCTTGTCCTCGTAGGCGGGACCGATGCCGCGCATGGTCGTGCCAATCTTCGTGCCGCCGACGGCGGCCGATTCGCGATGCGCGTCGAGCTCCCGGTGCAGGGAAAGAATCAGCGGCGCGTTTTCCGCGACCTTCAGGTTGTCGGGGCAAACCTCGACGCCCTGCGCCTCGATGGCGGCGACTTCCTTGACGAAATGATGCGGGTCGAAAACGACGCCGTTGCCGATGACGGACAGCTTGCCGGGCCGCACGATGCCCGAGGGCAGCAGCGACAGTTTGTAGGTCTTGCCATCGATGACGAGCGTGTGGCCGGCGTTGTGCCCGCCCTGGAAACGCACCACCACGTCGGCCTCGATCGACAGCCAGTCGACGATCTTGCCCTTGCCTTCGTCGCCCCACTGGGCGCCCACCACGACCACGTTCGCCATAGGTTTCTTCGCTCTCGCGCCGCGACGCGGCCAACGGCTCCGCATCAAACAAAACCCCGGCGCAAACGGCCGGGGCTCATTGCGTTGGAGGATTAGCGGATTGACGGAAAGAGGGCAAGCGCGGGCGCGGGCAAGCGGCGGGAGCAGGAACCGCCCGCCTCAATAATATTTTTCGGTGATGACGAATTTCACCTCGCGGCGGCGTTCGGCGGTGAGGCCGTCGCCGAGCAGGCGCCCCAGCAGCGCAGACATTTCCGCGGGTTCGCCGAACAGGGCCGGCTGCTGCTTCTTCTCGAATTCGGCCAGCGCCTCGCGGTCGGTGAGAATGTCCTTCGCCACGCGCCGCAGGTAATCCACGCGGTCGGCGGGCGTGCCGGGCGGAACGATCAGCAGGCGGCCCATCTTGCGCACGTCCTCGCGGAAATCGATCCACCAGGCCGCTTCCGCGTCCATGCGCCCGGCCGCCGCCTCGAAAATCGTCGGCACGTCCGGCATCATCGTCGATCGCTCGCGCGCGGTGACGACGAGGGGCCGCATCTGCCCGCCCTCCGAATAGCGCGCCGAGGAATCCTCGACGAGGATGGTCGCGTCCATCTCGCCCTTCATGATGGCGAAGGCCATTTCGCGCGATCCGGGATAGCCGATCGTGATCTTGCAGGCGATTTTCATCGCGTGGCACAGCACAGCGAACGTGTCGGACGCGGCGTCCGTCTTGCCGTTGCCGGCGACCTGCACGGGCTTGCCCCAGGCGAGCACGTCGCCGAAGGCGTTCCACGGCAGCTTCGGATTGGCGATGAGGATCCGCGGCGCGGTGTTGACGCGCGCCACGACCGGAAACTGTTGCATCTCGAACCGCGCGGCGGGATCGTCGATCAGCTTGGCGAGAACGGCGCTCTCGGCGGGCGCGAGCATCAGCGTCAGCCCGTCCGGCGGCGAGCCCGCGACATGGTTCATCGCGATCATCATGCCGGCGCCCGGCCGGCTCTCCACGACGACGTTCGCCCCGAGCTTCGTTTGCAACCAGGGCGCGAGCATCCGCGCGTAAAGATCGTAGCCCGAGCCGGAGCTGCCGCCGGTGACCAGGCGCAGGGTCTTCCCCTTGTAGAAATCCGCCGGGGATTGCGCGCGCGCCGGCGCGAGGAAGGCGCAGGCGATCGCCAAAAACGCCGCAAGTCTCCGCATGACATCCTCCCGCGCCCGTCGTTTCGCCGACACTCCGCCATCGCCCGGGAAAGTTCAAGCCGCGCGTGGAAATCCGGCCGCGGCGGCAAATCGCCGCTGGCGTTCCGGGCGGGCAGCGCCTACATTGCGCGGGCGGGGCTGCGGGGTTCGTGCTGGATCAGTATTCCCGGGGCCTTATCGATCCTAACGGGAGCTGTCCCTGTTCTTGTCCGTGGACTTGAGCAAATGGCGCCCACCTACACTGTAGGTTTCCCGGGATCGATATCCCACGGCCCAGGCGGCTCCGCGCTCGACCCTTTCCCGAAAATTCGCCTTCAGCGAGCCGGCGCGACCGCCGGGCCCGCCGCGCCAGGGGCAAGTCCCGCCAGCGAGCGAAGCTTGTTGAAAACCCGCAGGGCGAACCCGAGCGGCAGGGGGATCGCGTGCCGGCACACCGCCAGCTTGCGAACATCCGCCGACAACGTACTGCGTGATATTGACACCCTGAAGTTGCAAACCCTTACCCTTGGATAGCCCTGGAGTACCCCTATGAATACCCTCGACCCTTTCCCGCAACCGGATGAACTGGAGGCTTCGCAGTTGCGTAAGGCGAGGGCTCTAATGGAGCTATTCCGCGTGCTTCACCCAGGGATGCCCGCGAGCTATATCTCCGCGTTCCTGTCTGTGGCGGAACACCCAGGGCAGGGCGTCACGGAACATGCGCAACGCCTGGGGATGCTACGTCCCGTTGCGTCCCGTATCCTTCTGGAAATTGGTAAGAAGGCCCGGACGGGAGAACCAGGTTTCGACCTGGTTGCCTCGCAGCAATCCTGGGCGGACTTGCGGGCAGTCCACTACATGCTGACTCCAAGGGGTACACGCCTGAAGCGCCGGGTGCTCGACATACTGGAAAGGGGAAGCGCCACATGACGGGCCTCATGGTCGCGGGGGTAATTCTCTCCTATGTAATTGTCGCCCGGACGGCCGAACGGCTCAACCTCAATTTCTTCACACTTTTGTTGTCGCTAGGACTGGTAGCCCTGCTGCTGCTGGCCCTGTTCGGAGAACCCAGAACATGACCATATATCAACGCAAAGACAAGCGAGGGAAACCAACCGGACTATGGGTCGTCGAAGTCACGGTCCACGGCCAGAAGCGCCGGGAAACCACACGGGACTTCGCGCGAACCTCCGGTATCGAACATCACCTGAAGAACGAGATAATACACAAGGGGGTGCTACCCCCGTACCCCTCCCGACCCGCCAGCCTCCCGCCAGACTACACGGTAGGCCGCTTGTCCCGCGATGCCCTGGTAGTCTGGAAGGGTACGAAGGACGAGATGCAATCCACAACCCGCTTCCTGGTCGTATGTGACATTTTGGGGCACGCCACACCCCTCGCGTCCGTCCGAACCGTCAAACTGGATGCCGTGGTGGATACTCTGCGGTCCCGTTCGCTTGGCAACAAGACAATCCATCGGTATCTATCCGCGTTAAGCGCCGCGATGCGATGGGCGACCTCCCGCGACCACATCGCCGGTAGGTCTCCACCCGCCACAGCGTCACCGCCCCCGAGGGAAAGAACGCCACGTCTCCGGGGCGCAAGACCCGCTCGACGCCGTCCGCGCCCGTCACCGCGACCTCGCCCTCGAGAATATGCACGGTCTCGTCGACGCCGAAGCGCCAGTCGAACAGGCCCGCCGTGCAATCCCAGATCAGCGTGACGGACGTTCCGTCGGCGCTGCGGGCGATCTCGCCGATTCGCGCCCTCGGCGCGCCGGAACGAACCCAGGCCGGATTGACCGGCGCGTCCCCCATCGGGACGTCCGCGGGCGCGACGGCGGTGAAGGACGATCTGGACAAGGCGGGGCTCCCGATGTTCGGGGCGAGTCTTGCACGCGTTTCGTCAATGAATGCTGAACCAGGCCCGGCCTGGTTGCCCCGACGGGCGCGACGGGGCACAAAAGGAGCATGACAAACCGATCCGACAAGGCCGCCCTGCGCGAGGCGGCGCTCGAACGCCGCGCCGCCGTGACGCCAGAAACCCGCGAGGCCTTCGCGGGCAAACTGGCGCTCGACGGCGTCGCCATCGCCCGCCAGTACCGGGTCCGCACGGTCTCGGCATACTGGCCGATGCGCGGCGAGGCGGATGTTTCCTGGCTCGTCCACGCCCTCGCCTATCACGAATTCGTCGCGGCCCTGCCCTGCGTCGTCGGACGCGGCGAGCCGCTGGTTTTCCGCCGCTGGACCTCGCGCGACCCGCTGGTTCCTGGCCCCTTCGGCACGATGGAGCCGTCCCGCCGCCTGCCCGAGGTGCGGCCCGACATACTCTTCGTGCCGCTCGCGGCCTTCGACAGACGCGGCGGCCGGATCGGCTACGGCGCGGGCTATTACGACTTGACGCTCGCCGGGCTGCGGTCGATGAAGCCTGTTCTCGCCATTGGCGTGGGATTCTCGACGCAGGAAGTCCCGCGAGTCCCGGTCGAGCCGCATGACCAGCGCCTCGATCTGGTGATGACGGAGAACGAACTGATCGATTGCGGCGCGGGTTGAGTTCATGCGTTTGTTGTTCATCGGCGACATCGTCGGGCGTCCGGGCCGCGCCATCCTGCTCGACAGGCTGCCCGGCCTGCGCCGCGACTGGACTCTCGATTTCGTCGTCGGGAATGGCGAGAACGCCGCCGGCGGCTTCGGCATCACCGAGGCGATCTGCAACGATTTCATCGACGCGGGCGCCGATTGCGTGACCCTCGGCAACCACGCCTGGGACCAGAAGGAAGCCCTGGTCTTCATCGGCCGCCAGCCCAAACTCATTCGCCCCCTCAATTATCCGCCCGGAACCGCCGGGCGCGGCGCGAACCTGCTCGAGGCGCGCAATGGCGCGCGCGTGCTGGTGCTCAACGCCATGGGGCGAATTTTCATGGACCCGCTCGACGATCCCTTCGCGGGCGTCGACCGCGAACTCTCCGCCTGTCCGCTCGGCGAGGGCTGCGACGCCGCGATCCTCGACATGCATTGCGAAACGACGAGCGAGAAATACGCCATGGGCCATTTCTGCGATGGCCGCGTCTCGCTGATGGCCGGCACGCATACCCACGTGCCCACGGCGGACGCGCAAATCCTGCCGGGCGGCTCCGGCTACATCACCGACGCCGGCATGACCGGCGACTACGATTCCGTCATCGGCATGGACAAGGGCGAACCGCTGCAACGATTCACGCGGCGGATTTCGCAGGGCCGCTTCGAACCCGCGACGGGCCCCGCCAGCCTCTGCGGCGTGGCCGTGGAGACCAGCGACCGGACCGGCCTCGCCACGAAAATCGCGCCGGTGCGCCTCGGCGGGCGGCTGGCGGAGGCGCGGCCGGAGTTCTGGACATGAATTATAGCGAGTTCAGGCAAGTTTACTGAAATTCGATAAACCCGGCCCGGGCGCTTTCCGCGAAAATCCGGAAGCGCGCTCCGGCCGCCACGGCGAAAGAAAAGGCGATCATGCTGGGGGGACTTCTCGCGCTGCTTTCGGCGGTGTGCTTTTCAATGAACAACGCGGCGGCGCGGCGGGGCGTCGTCTCCGGCACCGTCTGGCAGGCGATGGCGATTTCGGTGCCTTTTGGCGTGCCGTTCTTTTTCATCGCGTTGCTGATCTTTGGTTCGCTCTCCGATCTCGCCACCTTTTCGCCGCGCCAGGCGTTCTGGCTCGGCTGCGCCGGCGTCGTGCATTTCGTCATCGGGCGCTACGCCAATTATCGCGGCGCGAAGGCGATCGGCGCCAATCTCGTCGGTCCCATCCAGGACACCAACATTCTCGTTTCGCTCGGCTTCGCGATTTTCCTGCTCGGCGAGAAGGTCAACGCGATCATGGCCGTCGGGATTTTCTGCGTCTGCTTCGGGCCGGTGCTGACCTGGAAAAAAGGCGGCGCGAAACCCGGGCCAAAGAAAACCTCGACGTTCAGGCCGAACTGGGGCGAGGGCGTCGCCTTCGCCGTGCTTTCGGCGCTGGCCTATGGCGCGAGCCCGATTCTCGTGCGCCTCGGCCTCGACGGAGGCGGCGTCGGCCGCGGCACGGCGGCGGGCCTGATTTCCTATGTCGTGGCGAGCGGCTCGGTGATGATCGCCCTGACGCGGCCAGGGTCGATCAGCGACATCCGCGCGACCGGCAAGGCCAATCTCGTCTGGTTCCTCGTCGCCAGCCTCGCGGTCGGCATGGCGCAATTGCTGCGCTACATGGCGCTTTCCCTCGCGCCCGTCACCGTGGTCGCGCCGATGATGCGGCTCTCCAGCGTTTTCCGGGTCTATTTCAGCTGGCTGATGAACCGCGAGCACGAAATTTTCGGGCCGGGCGTTATTCTCGGCACGGTCGTTTCGGTCGTCGGCGCCCTCGTGCTCTCTCTCCAGATCGAATTCGCCCGGTCGTTTCTGCCGGACACGGAGACGATCGCCGCCATCCTGCGCTGGCGCTGGCCATGACGGCGCGGCCTTCATTTCCCGGACGGGCCGGCGTATAAGTCGCGCGATTTTCACATACCGGGCCCGGTTCGAACACGAAAGCGGCCCGCGATCGAGGCGGAAATGGCGGGACACAGTCAGTTCAAGAACATCATGCACAAGAAGGGCAAGCAGGACGCCCTTCGCTCGAAGATTTTCGGCAAGCTCGCGCGCGAGATCACCGTCGCGGCCAAGATGGGCATGCCCGACCCCGCGATGAACCCGCGCCTGCGCCTCGCCTGTATCGCGGCGCGCGCGGAAAACATGCCGAAGGACAACATCGAACGCGCCATCAAGAAGGCGACCGGCGGCGAGGGCGAGAATTTCGACGAGGTGCGCTACGAGGGCTACGCGCCCGGCGGCGTCGCCGTCATCATCGAGGCGCTGACCGACAATCGCAACCGCACGGCGGGCGAGGTGCGCTCCTATTTCACCAAGGCCGGCGGTTCGCTGGCGGAATCGGGCGCCGTCGCCTTCATGTTCGATCATGTCGGCAGCATCGAGTTCGACCGGAAGGTCGCGTCGGAAGACGCGATGATGGAGGCCGCCATCGAGGCCGGCGCCGACGATGTCGCGACGACCGACGACGGCCACGAAATCACCACGGCGATGGAATCCCTGGGCGAGGTCGGCAAGGCGCTGGAAGGCAGGTTCGGCGAGCCCCGCAAGTCGAAACTGGTGTGGAAGCCGCAAAACACCATCGCCGTCGACGACGAGGCGGGCGAGAAGATTCTGAAGCTCATCGGCGCCCTCGAGGACAATGACGACGTGCAGAACGTCTACGCGAACTTCGAGATTTCCGACGCGCTGATGAAAAAGATGGGCGGCTGATCCGGGCGCCTCACGCGTCCTCCGGCAGCCCGCGCGCCAGCTTCTCCCGCACCTCGCGCGGCATCCGCCCGGCCTTGCCGCGCACGACGCAGGCGACCCGCACGCGCGCGGTCGCGAGGATTTCCCCGCCGCGCGACACGCGCTGGTCGAGCGTCATCGTGGCGCCCCCGATTTCCACGGGCGTCGTCTCGACGGTCAGCAGATCGTCCATCCGGGCGGGCTTCAGAAACTCGATGCCGATCGAGCGCACGACGAAGCCAAAGGCCTCGCCCGCCATCGCCGCGCCCTGCTCGACGCCGAGCGCGCGCAGCATTTCAGTGCGTCCCCGCTCCATGAATCGCGCGTAATTCGCGTGATAGACGGCGCCGGAAAAGTCGGTGTCCTCGTAATAGACGCGGACGGAGAAGAGATGAGGGCGCAATCCTGGTTCCCTGGGTGATCGTCTCGGTCCGCCGCTTGTAGCGGGCGCGCCCTCCTGTATCAAAGGCCGGCGCTGGCGCGGGCGGACTCCATCGATTAACATTCACGCCCGCGCGAACGGAACGAACCGCCGCGCCGTCGCGCGGGCGGCGAGGAAAACACGGAGACGCCTCGGCATGACGGACAGCGGAACGAAACAGGCGCCCCGCGCGCCGCGGGATTCCTACATGGAATGGGCGCTCGCCCAGGGCGTTCCGGTCGTCGATGATTTCGGCATCGACATACGCAAGGTTCCCGTCGCCCGCTGGGATCGTTTTGGAATGCAGGGCGCGCTGTGCCACCTGAAGGGGCGCGACGATTTCATCTCGATCTTCGCGTTTGAATTGCCGCCGGGCGGGAGCTCCGCGCCGATCCGCCACGTCTACGAGGAGGTCATTTACGTCATTTCCGGCCATGGCTCGACGACGGTGACGACGGAGGATGGCCGCAAATTGTCGTTCGAATGGGGGCCGAAGAGCCTGTTCTCGATCCCGCTCAACGCGTCGCACCAGCATTTCAACGGCTCCGGGCGGGAGCCCGCGCGCTTCGCCTCGGCCAACAACATGGTCTTCACGATGAACCGCTTCCGCAGCGAAACGCTCGTGTTCGACTGCCCGGTGAACTTCCCGGAGCGCATGGGCTCCGACAAATATTTCGCCGGCGAGGGCGAGTTCATCGGCGTGCGTCCCGGTCGCCATCAATGGGAAACGAATTTCGTCCCCGACCTCTCCGCGTTTGAACTGAAGGCCTGGGCCGCGCGCGGCGCCGGCGGCTCGATGTTGCGATTCATGCTCAGCGATTCGACCATCGGCGCGCATCAGTCCGAAATGCCCGTCGGAACCTACAAGAAGGGACACCGGCATTTCGACGGCGTCTGCGTCTTCGCCGTCACCGGCAAGGGTTATTCGCTGCTGTGGAAGGAAGAAGACCAGGACTTCACCCGCGTCGACTGGGAGCACGGCTGCGTCTATTGCCCGCCCGATTCCATGTTCCACCAGCATTTCAACGTCGCCAGCGTTCCCTCGCGCTATCTCGCCTTGCAGATCGGCTCGGTGCGCTATCCGCTGCTCAAGATGAAGCGGGAGATATGGGACGTCGGCGTCGACCGCAGCGTCAAGCAGGGCGGCGCGCAAATCGAATACGAGGATCAGGATCCTCGCGTTCACGCCATGTGGCTGGAAGAGATCGCGCGGAACGGCGTCGCCTCCGGCATGGGCAAATTCATCGACGAAAGCAAATTCAGCGGGAGGCCTGCTTGAGCGCCGTCATCGAACAGACCTTTGAAACCCCGGCGGGCAAATATCTCGTCGATCCCTACGAAGACTGGGCCCGCGCCGAGGGCGCGCCGGTTCACACGGGCGCGGCCTTCGACCTGCTGACGCTCGAGACGCGCGACTGGGCGCGTTTCGGCGCGCGCGGCGCGATGTGCCATCTCGACGGGCGCTGCGATTTTCTCACGATCTTCCTGCTCGAGGTCGCGCCAGGCGCCAGGACCGCGCCGCAACGCCATTTGTATGAAGAGATTTGCCTCGTGCTCGCGGGCCATGGCTCGACGGAGATCGAGACCGGCGACGGCGGCAAGCGCACGATCGAATGGGGACCGGGCAGCCTGTTCGCGGCGCCCATGAACGCGACGTATCGCCACGCCTGCGCGTCGGGCCAGCCGGCGCGGATCGCCTGCGTCAACGATCTGCGGTATCTGCTCAATCTCTACCGCAACGAAAAATTCCTGTTCGACAATCCGCTGTCGTTTCCCGAACGCGGTCCAGGCGAAGCCGTTCGCGACCTCGCTGCCCTGCCGGTCGCGGCCAGCGAGCATCCCAACGAAAGCGTGGCGGCGCTCGCGCTGGCGGAAGGCTCCATTGGCGCCGACGTCGTCGAACTCGCGTCCGGCGTTTACGGGGAAGCTCGCCGGCAAATGTTCGGCTCGCTCGCGTTCGGCGTCGCCGGCGAAGGCATGACCCTGTCCTTCGCCGACGAGGACGATCCGCGCGGGCGCGTCGACTGGCGGCGAGGAACGGTCTTCGCGCCGGTCGGCCTGTCGTTCCACCAGCATTTCAACATCGGCGCCGGACCGGCCCGCTTCCTGCGCGTGGAGTTTGGCAGCGCGGTCTTCCCCATCCTGCGGCCGCGCAAGCGGGCGTATGGCGACACGAGCGTCTACGCCTCGGGAAACGCGGTCGTCGACCACGCCCGGGAATCTCCGGACGCGCGCCGGGACTGGCTCGAAGCGTTGAGGAAGGCCGGCGTCGCGAGCCGGATGCCCTGACGGGGCGCCTCAGCTCACGAGAGGATCGCCGCCGAGTTCGATCAGCACGATCTCCGGCGGCGAGCCGATGCGCGCGGGAACGCCCGAACAGCCAAGGCCGCCGGAAACGACGAGGTTCCGCCCGTCCTCGACCACGTGGCCGTAGACGAAACGCTGGCCGAAGCGGGACGGAACGACCGGCGCGTAGCCGAAAATGCGCACCTGGCCGCCATGGGTGTGGCCGGAGATGGTCAGAGCCACACGCGACGGCACCCTGACGAAAACATCGGGCTCGTGCGCCATCAGGATCACCGGCGCGTCGTCGGTGACTTGCGCCAGCGTGCCCGGCAGATCGTCGACGCCGCGCACCGGGTTGCGCCAGCCGCGCACCGTCACGAAGGCCACCTGGTCTCCGAGCCCCGCCAGCCAGAACGGCTCGCCGTCCTTTTCCAGCCGGATGACGTCGTTTTCGTAAACCTTGATGTTGACGCTCTCGAGCGCGCGGCGGGCGACCGTCGGCCCGGCCTGCCTCGCGAGAGCCTCGCGGTCTCCCCACCAGTCGTGATTGCCGAGGACGGCGTGAACGCCGAGCGGGGCTTTCAGGATCGAGAGCGAACTTGCCCAGTCCGCCGGCGGCACCGGCTCCTGAAAGCGGTGCGCCGCGACGTAATCCCCCAGCAGGAGAATGCAATCCGCGTCGAGCGCGTTTGTCTCCCTGGCGATGTCGCGCACCCTGTCCGCCGTCATCCAGGGATTGCAGGCGTGAATGTCCGCGACCACCGCGAGCTTGAGCTTCAACCCCCTGGGCCAGCCCGGCGGCGTCAGCGCGTAGCGCGTGATCCTCATCCGCCAGAAAGGCTCGACGATCATGGCGTAGGCCGAGGTCGCGAGCCCGAGCCCGAACAATCCGGTGAAAAACCGCAGGAACGCGCGGCGCGTGATCATCCTCAACTCCTTGCCGGCGTCCGGCGGCCGCGGAACCATCGCCATCTGGCGCCGCGGGCCGGGGACTACAGGCGTCGAATCTTGTTGCTGATGCCTTAACGCGGGGCCTCGCGCCAGGGAAAAAGACCGGACATGCGCGCTGGTCCGCGGCGGCGCCAGACATTTGCCCCGGCGCGATTCTGGACTAGACTTGTCCAATAATCCGGAGACGCGCGGCGGCGTACCGCCCCGTTTGTCCCCGTCACGCCATGGGAGAGGAGACGTTCCGATGACAGGCAATCGCTTTTCGCGTCGCGCAACCGCTGAATCCGCAGGACGGGCGACGTTTCGCCGCGGCCACGTCCTGCTGATCGCCGCCGGCGCCGCGGCGCTGGCCTGCGGAACGGGCCCCGCGACGGCGCACCATTCGTTCGCGATGTTCGACAGCGACAACCCGATCGAACTCGTGGGGACGCTGCGGGAATTCAAATACACCAATCCGCACACCTTCATCGTGCTCGACGTGAAGGACGACGCCGGCTCGGTGACCACCTGGAGCCTCGAGGGCGGCAGCCCCAGCGCGCTCGTGCGCGAGGGCTGGACAAGCAGCATCGTCAAGCCGGGCGACGAACTGAAAATCCGTGTGAAGCCGCTGCGCAGCGGCGCGCCGGGCGGCGCGTGGGAGATACCGACCACCAGCTACAGGGACGGCACGCCCCTGCCCGTGAAACACTGAAACAGGTCCGGGCCGGACGGGAAGACACGACAATGACGATGAAACGCATTCGCCGCTGGACGGCAGGATGGCTCGCTGCCGTCGCGGGAACGGTCTGCGCCGGCGCCCCGCGCGCGGAGGAGGCCAGACTTCCGGACTGGGAGGGCGCCTGGGTTCGCCGCTCGGACGGCGTGTTCGATCCGACGAAACCGGCGGGTCTCGCCCAGAAGCCGCCGCTCACGGATGAATATCAAAAAGTCTTCGAAAAAAGCGTCGCCGATCAGGCGGCCGGCGGCCAGGGCAACAATCCCATGGCCGGATGCGTTCCGCCGGGAATGCCGCGAATGATGATCGGCTACGGCGTCGGCCTCGAATTCGTGCTCACGCCGAAAGTCGCCTACGTCAATCTCGGCGAGCCGATGATGCAGGTGCGCCGCGTCTTCACCGATGGCCGCGCCTGGCCGAAGGACATCGAGCCCGCCTTCACCGGCTATTCCATCGGCAAGTGGGAGTCGACGCGAAAGCCTGGCGAATACGACACGCTCGTCGTCGAAACGCGCGCGATCAAGGGGCCCCGCAGCTACGATTCGAGCGGGATGCCCTTCCACAAGGACAACCAGACCATCGTTCACGAGAAGATTTACCTCGACAGCGCGAACCCCGACATCCTCCACGACGATCTCACGACGATCGACCACGCCCTGACGCGGCCATGGAACACCTCTCGCGTGTACCACCGCAAGCGCAATCCCGTCTGGCAGGAGACGACCTGCGGCGAGGACGAACACCAGGTCAAGATCGAGGGCGAGCAATATTTCCTGAACGCCGACGGCTTGCTGATGCCAACGCGCAAAAACCAGCCGCCGCCGGACCTGAGGAATTTTCCGCGACAAAAATAGGCGGAACGCGCCGAAGACATGAAATTTCCCGGGCGGAACGGCGCGAGGCTCCGAACATTTCGAGGTTTCGAAATAGCCCGTTATTCAAGAGTTTCTTCGAGGAGTGGACCAGAATGAGCCGGAGCGTTTTCAACCGGGTCGGCGCTTTCATCCTTGCTTCCGGCGGCGCGGCGATGGCCGCGGCCTGCCTTCTGTCGCCGGCGCCGGCCCGCGCCCAGGACCAGTCGGCGGCGACGACGAAAGACCTGATCTTCGCCCGCAAGATCGTGATGAACACGATCGGCAAGAACATGGACGAACTCGAGGGCGTGCTGGAGACGGACAAGAAGATAGATCTGCCCGACGCCGCGGAGCACGCCGACGCGATTTCGGTGCTGCTGATGGCCTTCCCGCACCTGTTCGCGCCCGCGTCCAACCAGTGGAAGGCCGGCGCCGCGCGCGATCCCGGCGTCGACACGTTCGCCTCGCCCGACGCGTGGACGAATTACGCCGAATTCTACCGTCTCGCCGGCGCCGCCTCGAAAACCGCGTTCAACGCGAGCCGCGCCCGCGACGAAGCCACGTTTCGCAAGTTCGGCGCGGAACTGCGCGCGACCTGCGACGCGTGCCACGCCGCTTTCATGAAGCAGGAGTGAGCCCGGTCAGGGCTCGTCCGGATCATCCCCGAACAGGCCGAACTGCGCCGCCTCGCGTTTTGGCTCGGCGAGGCCGAGATGCCGGAAAGCGTTCGCCGTCAACACGCGTCCGCGCGGCGTGCGTTGCAGAAAGCCCTGCTGCAACAGGAATGGCTCGATGATGTCCTCGATGGCGTCGCGCGGCTCCGACAGGGCGGCGGCGATGGTTTCGATCCCCACGGGGCCGCCGCCGAAATTGACCGCGATCATCTGGAGATAGCGCCGGTCCATCACGTCGAGGCCGATGGCGTCGACGTCAAGCAGTTTCAGCGCGTTGTCGGCGACCGCGCGCGTGATGGAGGGATCGCCATCGACGATGGCGAAATCGCGCACGCGGCGCAGCAGCCGGCCCGCGATGCGCGGCGTGCCCCGCGCCCGGCGCGCGATCTCGTTGGCGCCGTCCTCGCTCATCGGCGCGCCCAGCACGCGCGCGCCGCGCCGCACGATGCTTTCGAGCTCCTCCACGGTGTAGAAATTCAGCCTGATCGGGATGCCGAACCGGTCGCGAAGCGGCGTCGTCAGCAGGCCCGCGCGCGTCGTCGCGCCGACGAGGGTGAATTTGGCGAGATCGATCTTCACCGAACGCGCGGCGGGCCCCTCGCCGATGATGAGATCGAGCTGAAAGTCTTCCATCGCCGGATAGAGGATTTCCTCGACCGCCGGATTGAGCCGGTGAATCTCGTCGATGAAGAGCACGTCGCGCTCCTCGAGATTGGTGAGCTGCGCCGCGAGATCGCCGGCCTTGGCGATGACGGGCCCCGAGGTCGATCGGAAATTGACGCCAAGCTCGCGCGCCACGATCTGCGCCAGCGTCGTCTTGCCGAGACCTGGCGGCCCCACGAAGAGAACGTGATCCAGCGCCTCGCCGCGCGCCTTCGCCGCCTCGATGAAGACCTTGAGATTCTTCCGCGCCGCCTCCTGCCCGGTGAAATCGACGAGCGTCAGGGGACGCAGCGAGGCGTCGGCGTCGTCCTCGCGCTTTTCCGGCGAGACAAGGCGGCGGGGCGGCGTGGTCACACTCGGTTCCTGTGCCGTGGCGGGCGATTCGCGATCATGTTATAGACAAGGCGAAGAAGGCGCACATTCCATGAACAGGGCTTCGCCGCAATTCGAATACATGTCCCTCGACGATTTCGAGGAGCTTCTCGCCGACAAGCCGGCGAACGAACGCTGGGAGCTGATCGGCGGCAGGGTCGTGCGCATGATGGTCGGCGCGCGCTGGGAACATCACCTGATCACGCAAAACCTCCGTTTTGAATTGCGGCGAAGGCTCGACGCCGCGATGCCGGCCGACGCGATGGCGCGACGCGGCGCCATGCTCGACTTGCCCGCGATCTCCCTCGGCGTGAGCCTAGCGGAAATCTACAAGGGCGTGGCGACCGCCTGACCTTCCACGTCCGGGCCCCTCTCTCGCCCGCGCGAGCCGAAATGCAAGGCCCGTCCGCGCCGGGCTCTCGTCGATGGCGGACGCGGCGCGCTCACCGCACGGTGTCGATCCGGCGCGCCGCCTGCTCGATCCGTCCGGCCGTGTCCTCGAGCGCCTCGCCGACCCGTTGCGTCAACTCGTCGTTCAGGGCCCCGGCGGCGGCGAGCGCCTCGCGCAAACGGGCGATTTCCGCCTCAAGGCCCGCCGTCTTGCGCTCCGCCTCGGAGCGGTCGTCGGCCATGGCGATCGCGGCCATGACCATCAGCCGCTGGTCGCCAATCTCGCCGAAGGCCTGTTTCATCTCGCCAATTTTCGCGTCGAACCCGCGGGCGAGCTGCTCGAGATGCGGCTCCTGCCCGTCCTCGCAGGCCATGCGATAGACGCGGCCCGCGATGTTCACCGAAACCTGCGCCACGATCAAATCCCTTCGCTTTCGCCGGTCTCGCCCAGCGCGGCCCGGATCGCTTCCTCGGCCCGCGCCATCCGCCGCCCGGCTTCCTCCGCCGCCCGGTCGAGCGCCTGCATCCTGGACAGCGCCCCGTCGAGTTCGAGCGCCAGCCGCGAGCGATCCTTCTGCATGATCGCGAGTTCCTCCTCGCGATCGGCGCGCAGGGCGTCGGCCTGGGCGCGGCGTTCAGCCGCCGCGTCAAGATGATCGAGCGCGGCGGCAAGCCGCTTCAGCGTGGCCGCGAGAGCGGGCGGAAGGCTCATCGACTTCATGTCCCGAACGAAATTGTCGCGCCAGGCTTTTGACGCGTCGTACCATTACACGTCAACGGCGGGCGCGGCCCGCCCACAGGAACAATTCAATGGCGGCGCGCGCCCAATTGCCGGTGAACAGAGCGCGGCGCCGCGTTGACAGGGGTTCGCGAGGTGCTATCAACCGTCGAAACCGCCCTTTTCAAGGCTTTTCGCGGAGTTGGCGGTCCCCCTGAACGGATTTTGAACAATGAACGTCACGCACGCCTCCATGGCCAATGCCATCCGCGCGCTCGCCATGGACGCGGTGCAAAAGGCCAACAGCGGCCACCCCGGCATGCCCATGGGCGCCGCCGACGTCGCCACGGTCCTTTTCACCAAAGTCCTCAAATACGACATTTCCGACACGCAATGGCCCGATCGGGACCGTTTCGTCCTGTCGGCCGGCCATGGCTCGATGCTTCTTTACGCCCTGCTGTATCTCGCGGGCGAGCCGGAAATGACCATCGATCAAATCCGCGCTTTCCGCCAGATGGGCTCGAAAACGCCCGGCCATCCGGAAGTCTACCACACCCGCGGCGTCGAGATGACGACCGGCCCGCTCGGTCAGGGCGTTTCCACCGCCGTCGGCATGGCCCTCGCGGAACGGATGCTCAACGCCGAATTCGGCGACCTCGTCGATCACCGCACCTGGGTGCTCGCCTCCGACGGCGACCTGATGGAAGGCGTTTCCCAGGAAGCCATCGCCATCGCCGGCCATTTGAAGCTCGATCGCCTGATCGTCATGCACGACGACAATGGCATTTCCATCGACGGCGCCCTGTCGATCTCCGATTCCGTCGACCAGATGAAGCGTTTCGAGGCCTGCGGCTGGCATACCGCCAAAATCGACGGGCACGATCCCGCCGCGATCCTGGCCGCTCTGGAAGCGGCGAAGACCTCCGACCGGCCGAGCTACATCGCCTGCCGCACCACCATCGGCTATGGCGCGCCAACCCGCGCCGGCACGTCGAAATCCCACGGCGAGGCCCTGGGCGAGGCGGAGGTCGCCGGCGCGCGGGAAAAGCTGGGCTGGCCGCACCCCGCCTTCGTGATCCCCGACGACATTCTCTCGGCATGGCGCGCCGCCGGCGCGCGCGGCAAGCCCGCCCGCGAGGCCTGGGACAAGAAACTCGCCGGTGCCGATCCCGCCCTGCGCGCCGAATTTATCCGCCGCCTGAAGGGCGATCTGCCCGCGGGGCTCGGCGCGGCCATCGCCGATTTCAAGCGCAAGGCGGCCGCGAACCCCGCGGAAATCGCGACGCGCAAGGCCTCCGAAGCCGTCATCGACGCCATCGCGGCCGTCGTGCCGGAACTCGTCACCGGCTCCGCCGACCTCACCGGCTCCAACAACACCAAAGTCGCGGCGACGCCGGCGATTTCGCCGGGCAACTACAAGGGGCGCTTCGTCCACTGGGGTATCCGCGAACACGGCATGGCGGCGGCCTGCAACGGCATGGCGCTGCACGGCGGCTACATACCCTCGGGCGCGACCTTCCTCGTCTTCACCGACTATTGCCGCCCGGCCCTGCGCCTCGCGGCCCTGATGGGCCTGCGCCACATCGAGGTGATGACCCACGATTCCATCGGCCTCGGCGAGGACGGGCCGACCCACCAGCCCGTCGAGCATCTCGCGGTTCTGCGCGCCATGCCGAACATGCTGGTGTTCCGCCCCGCCGATTCCACGGAAACCGCCGAATGCTGGCAACTGGCCCTCGAAGCCTCGGGAACGCCCTCGGTTCTGGCCCTGACCCGGCAGAACCTGCCGCGCGTGCGCGAAATCTTCACCGACGCCAACCTCAGCGCCGGAGGCGCCTACGAACTCAGCCCGGCCGCCGGCGTCGCCAAAGTCTCCATTTTCGCCTCCGGGTCCGAAGTCTCGCTGGCGCTCGAGGCGCAAAAACTGCTGGCCGCCCGGGGCGTCGCCGCTCGCGTCGTCTCCGTGCCCTGCCTCGACCTCTTCGAGCGCCAGGACGTCGCGACCCGCAAGGCGGTGATCGGCGACGCGCCCGTGAGGATCGCCGTCGAGGCCGGCGTTCGCCAGGGCTGGGATTCGGTCATTGGCGAGAACGGAACATTCATCGGAATGTCGTCGTTCGGCGCCAGCGGACCCTATAAATCACTTTACCAACATTTTGGTATTACCGCGCAGGCTGTGGTCAAAGCCGCGACTGATTCGCTAAAATAATCGGAAACGCCGGCGTCTGGCCCGTCTTCGCCAGATCAGGCCATCATCACTGGACGGAAAGGGAAATCACATGACGGTCAGAGTCGCGATCAACGGGTTTGGACGCATCGGGCGCAACGTGCTGCGCGCCATCATCGAGTCGGGCCGCAAGGACATCGAGGTCGTCGCCATCAACGATCTCGGCCCGGTCGAAACCAACGCCCACCTGTTTCGCTTCGACTCGGTGCATGGCCGCTTCAACGGCGAGGTCAAGGTCGCCGGCGACACGATCGACGTCGGCCGCGGCCCCATCAAGGTGACGGCCGTCCGCAATCCCGCCGAATTGCCGCACAGGGCGCTCGGCGTCGATATCGCGCTCGAATGCACGGGCATTTTCACCTCGAAGGAAAAGGCGATTGCGCATGTCGCGGCGGGCGCGAAACG
>CAISEY010000410.1 GCA_903884435.1 uncultured Hyphomicrobiales bacterium
AGCGCGAGAAGGATTATTTCCGCCGCACCGGAATTCACCCGATCATGCACCTCGTCGCGATCCGCAAGGAGGCCTACGAACGCAATCCGTGGATGGCGAAGCCGCTGTTCAACGCCTTCGTCGAGGCCAAGAACCGCGCCTGGGCGTCGCTGCACAACACGGGCGCCAACCGCAGCATGTTCCCCTGGGTTTACGGCCACGTCGCCGAGACCGAGGCGATCATGGGCAAGGATCCATGGCCTTACGGCCTGGAGAAGAACCGCGCGACGCTGACGGCGCTGGTGCGCTATCTTCACAAACAGGGACTGATCGACCGCGAGCCGGCGCTCGACGAGATTTTCATTCCGGTGGAGTGAGGCAGCGGCGTCGGGGACGGGGACGCTTCAGTGCGCCTCGTCCCAGTTGTGCGCGGCGCGCGCGTCGACCTGGAGCGGAACCCTCAGTTGCACGGCGGGGTGCGGCGCGTCGATCATCACGCGGCGCACCACGTCGATCGTGGGTTCGATCTGCGCCTCGGGAACCTCGAACACGAGTTCGTCGTGCACCTGCAACAGCATTTGCGCGTCGAGTTTCGCTTTCGTCAGCGCGTCGTCCATTCGGACCATGGCCCTGCGGATGATGTCGGCGGCGGAGCCCTGGATCGGCGCGTTGATCGCGGCGCGTTCGTTGAAGGCGCGCTCGCTCGGGTTTGACGCCGCGATGCGCGGATAGTGGCACTTGCGGCCGAAAACCGTGGTGACGAAACCCTGTTCGCGGCAGATTTTCTTCGTCGCGTCCATGTAGTCGCGGATGCCTGGAAACCGTTCGAAATACTTGCGGATATAGGCGCCGGCCTCCTCGCGCGAAATGCCGAGCTGGTTGGCGAGTCCGAACGCCGAGATGCCGTAGATGATGCCGAAGTTGATCGCCTTGGCGCGCCGCCGGATTTCCGACGGCATGTCCTTCACCGGCACGCCGAACATTTCGGACGCGGTCATGGCGTGAATGTCGAGTCCGTCCTCGAACGCCTTGCGCAATTGCGGGATGTCCGCCATGTGCGCGAGCACGCGCAGTTCGATTTGTGAATAATCCGCCGAAATCAGCTTGTGGCCGCGCGTCGCGACGAAGGCGGTCCTGATCTTGCGGCCCGCCTCGTTGCGCACGGGAATGTTTTGCAGGTTGGGCTCGGACGACGAAAGCCGTCCCGTCGTCGTCGCGGCGAGCGAAAAACTCGTGTGGACGCGTTTGGTCGAGGGGTTCACGTATTCCGGCAGCGCGTCGGTGTAGGTCGATTTGAGCTTCTGCAACTGTCTCCACTCGAGAATCCGCGCGGCGAGTTCGTTGCCCTGTTCCGCGAGATCGTCGAGCACGCTGGCGGACGTGGACCACGCGCCGGTCGCGGTCTTCTTGCCGCCGGGCAGGCCCATCTTGCCGAAGAGAATGTCGCCGAGTTGCTTCGGCGATCCGGGATTGAACGTCTCGCCGGCGAGTTCGTGAATTTCCGATTCCAGCCGCGCCATGCCCTGCGCGAATTCTCCCGAAAGGCGCGAGAGTATGTTGCGGTCGATGGCGATGCCGCGCCGCTCCATGCGCGCGAGCGTCTCCACCATCGGGCGCTCCAGCGTTTCGTAAACGGTCGTCATGCGTTCGGCGGCGAGCCGCGGCTTCAGCAGGCGCCACAGGCGCAGGGTCACGTCGGCGTCCTCCGCCGAATATTCCGTCGCCTTGTCGATCGCGACGCGCGCGAAGCCGATGAAGGATTTACCCGTGCCGGCCACCTCGCCGAAGGCGACGGGCTTGTGCCCGAGGTGCTTCTGCGAGAGTTCGTCCATGCCGTGGCCGTTCTTGCCGGCGTCGAGCACGTAGGACATCAGCATCGTGTCCTCGACCGGCGCGACCTCGACGCCGTGCTGCCGGAACACCAGCCAGTCGTATTTCATGTTCTGCGCGATTTTCAGCACGCCCGGCGATTCCAGCAGGGGCTTGAGCCGCGTCAGCGCCGCCCGCGCGTCGAGTTGCCCCGGCACGAGGCCGCCGCCGCCGAAGAGATCGCCGCCGCCCTCGCCCTTGTGTCCCAGGGGAATGTAGCAACCCCGGCCCGGCGTCACGCAAAGCGAAATCCCCACGAGATCGCAGGTCATGGGATCGAGCGACGAGGTCTCGGTGTCCACGCAGATGGCGCCGGCCTCGTTCGCCTCGGCGATCACGCGGTCCAGCGCCTCCATCGTCGTGATGGTCTCGTAGCCCGCGCGGTCGATCTTTTCCGCGAGCGCCCGCGCCGCGCGCGCCCGCGCGAGCGTGGCGGGGCCGGTCGATTCCGCGGGCGCGGCGACGCTGGCGGC
>CAISEY010000411.1 GCA_903884435.1 uncultured Hyphomicrobiales bacterium
CTCGTCGAGGCGCGTGTTGCGCCCATCGTCTAGCGGTCCAGGACGTCGCCCTTTCACGGCGAAAACAGGGGTTCGATTCCCCTTGGGCGCGCCAGGTAGATCACGTCTTTCCCCGAGATTTCAACCGTTGCGCTTCGCGCGCGCGCTCCTGTATGCTCGCCGCAAATCAGGCCGGACCTGAGCAGCGGAGACGCCCCATGAACGCGGTGACCAGGACAAATCTCGAAGTCATTCCACTGACTAAACACATTGGCGCGGAATTGCGCGGTCTCGACCTGTCGAAGCCGCTCAACGAGGCCGACGTCGCCGCCATCAACAAGGCGTGGCTCGATCACATCGTGATTCTCTTCCGCGGGCAGACGCTCTCGCAGGAAGACCAGCTGCGCCTGACCGCCTATTTCGGCGAAGTCGGCGAACTGGGCCGTCCGCCGAAGTTCTTCCCGCCGGGCTTCAACAAAATTCTGCCGCGGATCATGATGATCTCCAACATCCGCGAGAACGGCGAACCCATCGGGGCGCTTCCGGACGGCGAGATGATGTTCCATCACGACATGATCCACCATCAGAAGCCGCACAACGGCACGCTGCTTTACTCGCTCGAAATTCCCTCGCACGGCGGCGACACGCTGTTCGCGTCCGGCTACGCGGCCTACGACACGCTCGATCCCGTCCTGCGCGCCAGCCTCGAGGGCAAGCGCGCCCGCCATCACTACAATTACGGCTCGACGCAGCGCGGCGACGGCAAGGGCACGGAGGCCTTCGCGGAATCGGTTCACCCGATTTTCCGCACCCACGAGCAAACCGGCCGCAAGGCGATGTACGTGAACCGCCTGATGACCGTGGGCATTGAGGGGATGCCGGACGAGGAGGCCAAGCCGATCCTCGAAAAGCTCTTCGATCACAGCGAGAAGGCCGAATTTATATACACCCACAAGTGGAAGGTTGGCGACGTGCTGCTGTGGGACAATCGCTGCTCGACCCACGCGCGCACGGATTTCCCCGACACCGAGCGCCGCCTCATGCTGCGCACGACGGTGGCGGGAACCGTCATCCCCCGGTGAGGCGGATCGCCGCGACGGCGCTCGCGTTTCTCGCCTTCGCGGCCGCCGCGCGCGCCGACGCGGTGGAGGATTTCTACCGGGGCAGGGTGGTGACGCTCGTCGTCGGCTCCGCCGAGGGCGGCGCCTACGATTCGACGGCTCGGCTGATGGCGCGCTGGCTTGGCAAGTTCCTGCCGGGCGCGCCGACGGTCATCGTTCAGAACATGCCGGGCGCTTCAAGTCTGCGCGCCTTTCAGTGGCTTTACACGCTCGCGCCGAAGGACGGCTCGACCCTCGGCTTCGTGCAACCCACGGTCATCCTCAATCGGCTGACCGAACCCGCCGCCAATTATGAGCCGCGCGATTTCACCTTGATCGGCCGGTTCGACACGATCACCACCTTCGGCACGGCCTGGCGCGCGTCGGGCGTCACGAGCGTCGAGGACGCGAAACAGCGCGAAATCTTCATGGGTGCCTCGAGCGCCGTCGGCGCGGCCGCGTTCATTCCGTGGACGCTCAACCGGCTCGTGGGCACGAAGTTCAGGGTGGTGCGGGGCTACGAGAACGAGGCGGCGACGACGCTCGCCATGGAACGTGGCGAGACGCAGGGCGTGGGCTCGTCGACGCTGGAGCACATCCGCACGAAATCCGGCTGGATCGAGGAGAAGAAGGTCCGCTTCATCTACACGATCGCGCTGCAACGCCACCCCGGGGCGCCCGAGTCGCCAACCATCGTCGAACTCGCGAAAAACGAGGCCGACCGCCAGGTGCTGGAATTGCTCGCCAGCGTGTCCACCATTGGCAGGGTGCTCTACGCCCCGCCGAACGTGCCGGCGGATCGCGCGGCGGCCTTGCGCAAGGCCTTCGAGACAATGACGAGGGACGCCGGCTTCCTCGCCGAGGCCGGGCGCCTGTCCAGCCTGCCCGAAGCGCTCGACGCCGGCGAGGTGAAAAAGCTCATCGATCGCGACATGACCATGCCCGCCAGCGTCGTGGACCGGCTGAAGGAAGTCATCGAACCGATGGATTGAATGGCGGGCGACGTCGCTCGCGAAAAAAGCAGGGCGGGGAGCGTTCCATGATGCTGAAATGCCTGACAATGGCGGCGGCGCTGTTCGCCTCGGCGGCGGCCGCGCAAAATTCCACGCGCTCGATCACGCAGGGCCGCGCGCAAACCATTGTCGAGAACCTTTTCAAATGCCCCAATCCCGGCGCGCGCAACCAGCGTGTCGCGGCCGTGGGCCGCATCACCGCGACGGACGGGACCGTGTGGACCGTGCCGGCGGACGTGGAGTTCGGCAAACAGCCGCCCGCCGCCGATCTCTTCAATGAATGCAACCGCAAGGAGCCGAAAACCTCCGCGGAAGCCGGCGACGGAGACGCGCCCGTCGTGACCATCGACCCCGATGGCGAAGTCGTGACGGCATGGATCATGTCCGACAATTATTTCGAATTGTGGGTGAACGGAAAGCTCGTCGCCATCGACGCCATTCCCTTCACGCCGTTCAATTCGGCGATCGTGAAGTTTCGCGTCCGCAAGCCCGCGACCTATGTGTTCAAGCTCGTCGACTGGGAGGAGGTTCTCGGTCTCGGCATGGAGAAGAACGCGGGGCGCGACTGGCACGCGGGCGATGGCGGCCTCGTCGCGCGTTTCAGCGACGGCACGGTGACGGATTCGTCCTGGAAGGCGCAAACCTTCTACATCGCGCCGCTGGCGAAACCGGAGGACGTGATCGAGAAGGGCGAGCGCCACGACACGAATCATCTCGGCCGGATTCATCCCCACGCGAAAATGCCCGATTGCCAGGAGCGCTGTTTCGCCGTGCATTACAAAATGCCGGACGACTGGGCGAAGGCGGGCTTCGACGATTCAAGATGGCCGCGCGCCTTCGAATACACCGACGAAGACGTCGGCGTGAACGGGATGCAGGGCTACACGCGCTTTCCCGAACTGTTCGAGGGCGCGCGCTGGATCTGGAGTTCGAACCTCGTGTTCGACAACCTCGTGATCGCCCGCAAGATGGTGAAGTGAAGGCGCGCCCCTAAAGCGCGTCGATGGCCTTCGCTTCCTCCGCGGTCAGGGTCCAGGCCGCCGCCTTTACGTTGGCCTCGACCTGGTCCGGCCTGGTCGCGCCGGCGATGACGCTTCCGACGACGGGTTTCGCCAGCAGCCAGCTCACCGCGAGTTCGAGCAACGTGCGGCCGCGCGATTCCGCGTAGGCCGACAGCTTTTCCACGCGCGCCCAGTTGGCCTCGGTGAAGAAATGGCTCGCGTAGTCGCGTTCGGCGCGCTGCATCCGCGAACCCTGGGGCATGGCGGCGTCGCGCTTGTACTTCCCGGTGAGCATCCCGCTCGCCAGCGGATAATAGGGCAGGATGCCCATGCCGCAGGCGCGCGCCGCGGGGAGCAATTCCCTCTCCGCGCCGCGATGCAGGGCGCTGTATTCGTCCTCGCAGGCGATGAAGGAGTTGAGGCCGTTGCTCTTCGCCGTCCAGTGCGCCTCGACGTGCTGCCACGCCGCGAAATGCGACGAGCCCGTGTAGCGCACCTTGCCCTGGCGCACGAGATCGTCGAGCGCCCGCAGGCTTTCCTCGACGGGCGTGCGCGGATCGGGATCGTGCATCATGTAGAGGTCGATCCAGTCGGTCTTCAGCCGTTTCAGCGAGGCTTCGCAGGCTTCGACAATGTAACGGCGGGAGCCGCCGATCTTGCGGCCCGCGTCGTCCATGCGCTTGCCGAATTTCGTCACCAGCACGATGTCCTTGCGCCTGTCGCCAAGGATTTGTCCGAGCAGCGTCTCGGCGCCGCCGCGCCCGCCATAGACGTCGGCGCAATCGAACAGGGTAATCCCGAGATCGAGCGCCTTGTGCACGAGGCCGCGGGAGTTCTCGAGGTCGAGCAGGCGCCCGATGTTGTTGCAGCCAAGGCCGACGGCGGAAACGCGAAGCCCCGACTTGCCGATGTTGCGTTCCTGCATGGCCGTGTCCTTCCTCAATGTGTCCTGGCGAATTTCGCCTGGTTCGACGTTTGGCACAAGCGGCGCGCGAGGGTCTTTCGCGAGGCGCGCGCCTGTTGCAGAATGGGTCGAACGCGCGCGAGTTTCGCGTGCGGTGGGGGAGGCGACACAATGAAGCTTTCAATCGCCGCGCTCGCCATTGCCGGGAGCACACTCATGGCGCAAGCCCAGACACCATTGCCCGCGCCGGGCTTTCATCACCTGCAACTGAATTCGGTCGATCCAGACCGCGCCATCGATTTCTACACGCGTCACTTCGCCTCGACCTCGCGCACGACATGGGGCGGCGCGCCCGCGCTGAAATCGGCGAACAACGTGCTCATCCTCTTCAACAAGGTGGCGGCGAAACCGACCATCGAGCCGCAATCGGCGATCTGGCACTTTGGCTGGCACGTCACCGATCTGCGCGAGACCCAGGCCTTCATGCGAAGCTCGAACGAGGCGCGCATGTACCGGATGCACACCGGCGACGGCGACCGCATGGTCGACACGAGCGCCGACACCTGGCCGGGAACCGGCGCGGTGCTGGGGCTCAACGCCGGACAGATCGCCGAAGCGAAGGCCAGGGGCGACGCGCCCGGCGGGCGCGCCAATGGCTTTGGCTACATCCTCGGTCCGGACGACGCGATCATCGAATACCAGGGCGGCCAGCCCGTCGAACGCATGAACCACGTGCACATGTGGCAGGACGAAGTGTTCTGCGCGCGGGTCTGGTACGAAAAGCACCTGAACGCCGCGCGCTCGCCGGCCCGCGCCGGCTCGCCGCCGCCGCCCACCGCGGAGAATTGCAAGACCGCGCGCGGCCCCGACCGCACCTGGCCGGCCTTTCCGAAAGACGGCATGTTCCGCACGCCGACCGCCGCTGTTCTGTTCGGCGACGTGGCGATGACCTGGTACATGAACCAGGGCGACAAGCCGCTCGCGGACACGCGCGGCCAGCTCTACGACCACATCGGCCTCTCCGTGGGCGACCTCGACGCCTGGATCGCCAAGCTGCGCGGCGAGGGCGTCAAGTTCCTGCGCGACGGCGCCTACGAATTTGGCGACACCCGCGCCGCGATGATCGAGGGGCCAAGCCGGGAAGCGCTCGTCCTGGTCGAGGTGAAGTAGGGCTCAAGCCCCCTTCACCGCCTCGTCGTAGTAGGAAAGGTCGATGTATTTCCCGGGCGCGCCGAGTTTCGCGCCGGGCTTTCCATAGCGCGCGCGAAGGTCGAGCACGGTGCGTATGCCCTCGATGGTGATGGCGCCTTTTGGCGTCAGGCCCGATCGCGGCGACAGCAGGCTGTTCATCACCGAGCCGACGACCGGCGGCTTGATGTCCGGCATGTTGCGCAACAGGATTTGCGAACCTTCCTCGCGATTGGCGGGATCGAGCGTCCATTCGAGACCGTCGAGATAGGCGCGGATGAAGCCGACCACCGCCTCGCGGTTTTGCGTCGCCCACGAGCGGCGGGCCGCGAAAATGCCGCCCTGGTAATCCCTGATCGTGTCGGTGCTGCGCGCGGGCACGCAGAAGCCCTGCGCCTTCGCGATGGAGGTGAAGGGCTCGATCGTCATGGTCGCGGCGTGTTTGCCGTCGCGCACGGATTCCCAACGCGTCGGCGTCGCGCCGACGGCGACGCGTTCGTACTCGCCGGGCTTCACGCCGCCCTGTGCGAGCATGTGATAAAACACGAAGGCGAAGCCGGTGCCCGGCGCGTCGAGCGCCAGCGACTTGCCGGCGAGATCGGCGACGGATTTCACGTCCTTCGCCGCGACGATGGCGAGTTCGATTTGTGTCGCGCCGAGAAAGGCGAAGAAATCCGGCGGCGTGTCGAAGGCGACCGCGCCCTGGCCCTCGGTGTAGGCGACGACATTGTCGAAGGCCGAGCCCGCGACATCGAATTCGCCCTTCGCCAGCGCTTCGGCCTGATAGGCGGAGTTTGGCGTGAGCGTCATGTCGAGGGTCACGCCGTGCCTGGCGAACCAGCCTTTTTCTTGCGCGACGAAGATCGGAAGGTTGGGAGCGCCGGGGAAGGCGATGAGTTTCACGGTGCGGGTCATTTCGGGGCTCCCTGTTTCGTCGCGCCCCTGATGGCGCGGTGGATGGCGAAAGGCGTGACGGGCATGTCGATGTGTCGCACGCCGTAATCCTTCAGCGCGTCGACGACGGACGCCACCAGCGTCGAGAGGGCCGGCGTCGTGCCGCCCTCGCCGCCGGCCTTGATGCCCAGCGGATTGGTGGGCGACAGAACCTCGGAGATTTCGGCGCGGAAGCTCGGCATGTCGCTGGCGCGCGGCATCCCGTAGTCCATGAACGAGCCGGCGAGCGGCTGGCCGCTGTCGCGATCGAGAATGCAATGTTCGAACACCGCCTGGCCGAGGCCCTGCACGATGCCGCCGTGAGTCTGGCCATGGACGATCATCGGATTGATGCAGCGGCCCACGTCGTCGATGGTGGAATAGCCGACGATCTTCATCTCGCAGGTCTCGGGATCGATCTCGACCTCGCAGATCGCCGTGCCGTTCGGAAACACCGGATCGTGCATTTCGTTGTCGCGCGCGATGGCGAGCCCGCACTGGAGATCGTCGGGCAGATCCATGTCCGCCGCCGCGCGGGCGAGTTCGAACACGTCGAGCGCGAGATTGGTTTCCCGCGCGACGAAGCGACCGTTCTCGAAATCCACGCGCTCCGGGGGAACGTCGAATTTCAGGGCGGCGAGGCGCTTGCCCTTCGCGATCAGATCCTCGACGCCGAGGGCGATGACCGTCGCCGCGTGGCGCATGGAGCGGCCGGAATGCGAGCCGCCGCCGACGGAAACGATGTCCGTGTCGCCGATGATGATCTTCACCTGCGCCACGTCGACGCCGATGAGGTCGGCGGCGACCTGGGCGAAACTCGTCTCGTGACCCTGGCCGCTCGGCTGCGTGCCGATGACGAGATCGATCATTCCATCCGGCCTGACCTTGATTTCGGCGCGCTCCTTCGGCGTTCCGATGGAGGATTCGACGTAGTTCGCGAGTCCCATCCCGTAGAGCTTGCCGCGGCTTTTCGCGTCGGCGCGCCGTTCCTCGCGCTCGCGCCAGCCGGCGAGGCGCATGGACCAGTCCATGTTCTTTTCGTATTCGCCGCTGTCGTAAACGGCGCCGACGCCATTGGCGTAGGGGAACGCCTTTTCCGGCACGAGATTCTCGCGGCGCAATTCGATTTTGTCGAAGCCAAGCGTCTCCGCCGCGATATCGACGAGCCGCTCGAGCGCGAAGTTGACCTCCGGGCGGCCGGAACTGCGATAGGCCTGCGTCGGCGTGGTGTTGGTGTAGACCGCGCGGGCGCGCAGCGTCACGGCTGGAATGTCGTAGGAGCCGGGAATGAGGCCGGAGCCCTTGCCGAGCGGCGAGAACGACACCGCGCGGGCGCCCATGTTGCTGAGATTGTCGGCGCGCATGCCGAGAAAGCGCCCGTTCCTGTCGAGCGCCAGCGACACTTTCGAAACGAGGTCGCGGCCCTGGTAATCGCTGAGGAAGGCCTCGGACCGCGTCGCTGTGAATTTCACGGGCCGTCCGAGCTTGCGCGACGCCCAGGCGACGAGGCCGAACTCGACATAGACGCGGTTGCGCGTGCCAAAGTTGCCGCCCACGTCGAAGGAGAGAACGCGCAGGTCTTTCGGAGGAATGCCCAGGACGTGCGCGAGCTCCGCCTTTTGCCGCACCGCGCCGCCGCTGCCGGCGTAAAGCGTGGTGCGCCCGGTGGCGGCGTCGAAGTTCGCCACGGCCGAGCGTGGCTCGAGCGGAACGCCGGTGACGCGATCGATATGAAACTCGTGTTCGACGACGTGATCGGCCCTGGCGAAGGCGCGGTCGGTGGCTTCACGGTCGCCGAAGAAGGTCTCGACGCAGATGTTGTCCGCCATCTCGTCCCAGATCAGCGGCGCGCCCGCTTTCGCGGATTCGCGGGAATCCGTGACGAAGGGCAGGGGCTCGTAATCGACGTCGAGAACTTCGGCGGCGTCGTTCGCCTGCGCCTGGGTTTCCGCGACGACCATGGCGACGGCCTCGCCGACGTGCCGCGCCTTGTCGGCGGGCAGCAGCATGTGCGGGCCAATGAACACCGCGCCCTTGTTGCCTGGCGCGTGCAGCTTCATGTCGAACCTGGTTTTCGGCAGGGGATCGTGCGGCACCGGCTTCAGTCCGTCGGCCAGCACGTCGCGCCCGTCGAAGACGCCGATCACGCCGGGCATCGCCAGCGCGCGCGCCTTGTCGACGCCGCGAATGCGCGCGTGCGGATAGGGCGAGCGCGCGATGGCCGCGTATGTCTGGCCCTCGAAGCGGAAATCGTCGGTGAACCGGCCCTGGCCGGTGATCAGGCGTCCGTCTTCCTTGCGGCGGACGGGCTTGCCGATGGCCTTGAGCAATACTTCCTCGATGGGTCTCATTTCACGGTCTCGACCTTGCGCACGGGCGTTTCGGGGATCAGGTCCGGCTTGCGGCGCGGCCAGGTGTGGGCGCCGTTTTCCAGCCATTTTCCCGCCACGGCGTTGTCGGCGAAGGTTTGCCAGAGGCTCGCCCAGTCGCCGAGTTCATAGCCATGCCAGGGGGCCTGCGGGGTGATGTGGGGGAAGCCGAGCTCTTCCCAGATTTGCTTCGCCCGCTCCATGTAGGGCTTCGTCGGCAGCGCGAGCGGCGGCATGGGCGATTTCGAGGTGGCGTCGATCAGCAGCGTCGAATTGGCGGAGCCCTTCGGCCCGTGTCCTCCGGCGCGGTTTGGCACGACGAGCACGTCCTCGACCGGGTTGGACCGGTAGGCCATCGACCAGAAGACGCCATCGGTGTTGTTGGGATCGACATCTTCGGACACGGCGACGCAGATCTTGCCGCATTGCGCCTGCAACGCCGAGGCGCCTTGCAGGCCCCGCCAGACCTCGGTTTTCAGCGCGCCGTGTTTGAAAACGAGAAAGATCACCGGCCGCAGGTTCGACAGCGGCTCGTGCATGACGACGCGGGCGATGCCCTTGACGTTGAGGTCTTTCTTCAGGTGGCTGAGAAACAATGGCTCGTAGGCCACTTTCTTCATCACGCTGGATTCGCTCGGCGTGACCTGGCTGACGATGGAGACGAACACCGCGTCCCGCCGCCGCGTGATGGCGGTGACGTGCATCGACATGTTGAACCCCTCGAGCGCCACGTGACCGTGGCTTTCGCCAAACGGGCCCTCGGGCTCGAGCGCGTCGGTGTCGATCAGGCCCTCGATGACGATTTCAGCGTCGGCGGGAATGTCGAGATCGACCGTGAGCGCCCTGCACATGCGGATGGGCCGGCCCGCGAGGCCGCCCGCGACGGCCATTTCGTCCTCGTCGATGCGCAGTTTTTGCGGCCCCGTGAACATCACGATCGGCGAGCAGCCCACGACGATGGCGCAGGGCATTTTCTCGCCGCGCTCCTTGTATTTCAGCCAGTGCTGATAGCCGCCGGCGCCCGACAGGCGGCTCGCCATGCGCACGCCGAGCCGGTCGAGCGCCTTGAGGCCGGCGCGGTAGGTGCCCATGTTGCGCACGCCGGTTTCCGGATCCTTCGTCACGCACAGCGTCGCCGTGAAATAGGGCGCGGCGTCGAAGCCCGGAGTCGAGATCGGCACGGGCAGGGAATCGAGCCCCTTGCCGGGCGTGCGCAGGTCGTCGCCAGTCGTGACGACCTCCTGGCACGGCGGATTCTCGATGCGCACCGGCTCGACCGGATGGTCGATGCCGCGGTCCCACACGTCGCCGATCCGGTCCACGGGGACGCCCATGCCGGTGGCGTAAATCTCCGCGTTGGCGGCGAGCGCGCCCACGACGACGGGCATGTCGAACTTGCGTCCGTCGACGCCATGGACGTTGGTGAACATGAAAGCCTTGCGCGCGCTGTCGGGCAGACCGCCGGTGAACTGCCAGCGCATCAGCGGATGCAGTTCCGTGTCCTTGCAGATGGGCCGGTCGATCCGCACCAGCAGGCCGCGCTCCTCGAGGCGGAGCATCTGCTCGTGAAAATCGAGCGGCGCCTGTTGTGTGCGTGCGTCCATGAGGGCCTCGTCTGGGTGGCCGGGGGCCAATTCCGCCGTGGTTATGGCAAGACGCGCGAGTGCGCAAGGAAGGCGCCGCGAGCCGGTCGGTGGCTGGCGCGAACTTCGGCGTTTCCCGCGTTGCCAACCAAGGAAATCCGGCGCAAATTGCGCGGCAATCCGGCGTCCATCCGCCAGCGCGGACGCCTTTTGGGGGAAATATGAATTACTCGCCGCTCGGCGCCGCCGCCCTTTGCGCGCTGCTCGCCTCGCCCGCCCTCGCGGTGGAGCCGGCCGCTTGCGACAGTTATCAGGCCGCCGTCACGGGCGGTCCGTTGCCACCGCCCGAATCCGACACGATCGTCGTTCGCTGGCTCGCCAACGCCAATTTCGAATTAGGCTACAAGGGCAAGGTCTATCTGTTCGACGCCTTTTTCGATCGCAGCCCGCGCAGCCACGCGCTCGGCTTCAAGGCGGCGGACGTGAAAAAGGCGGAAGCGATCTTCGTGTCGCACGCGCATTTCGACCATATCTCGGACATTGGGCCGGTGTCGAAACAGACGGGGGCGCCGGTGATCGGCGCGCCGATCACCGCGGAGATCGCGAAAAAGCTCGGCGCGCCGGAGAAACAGATCGTCGTCGCGAAGGGCGGCGAGACGATGAAATTCGGCGACGCCACCGTCGAGATCGCGCTGGCCGAGCATTCGACCATTCAGCCGGGCCTGACCGACATCTACGCGCAACTTTACGCCAACGACTCGCCGCCATTCACGGACCAGGAAAAGACCCTGCAAGGCTACGTGCGCTCGCTCGGCTCGTTCGATCCAAAGATCATCACCGAGGGCACGCTCGCCTTCGCGCTGACGTTCCCGTCCGGGTTCAAGGCCGTGCTGATCGGCAGCGCCGGGCCGATCACGCCGGGGGTCCGCGCGCTCGCGGAAAAGCTGGGGCCGGTCGATATCGCCATCGTCGCCTATCAGGTGCACGCGATCGCCGACACGCAGATCGCGTACACGATGCCCTTCATCGAAATGTTCAAGCCGAAACTGTTCTTGCCCGCCCACCACGACGCGGCGCCGCCGGCCTGGATCGACCTCGGCCTCGAGCCGCTGTTCGACCGAATTCGCGAGAAGATGCCTGACACGAAGTTTCTAGCGCCGCTTTATCGCTCGCCGATATGCGTTTCGACCAGCGGCGCGAACAAGGGCGCGGTGACGTCGTTCAAATATTGAGGCGGGGCGCGCGCCTTGCTCGCCTTCGCCCCCTGTGACAAACAGACGGGCGATCGCGCGCCGCGGTATTGGCGGCCGCGCACGGCTCAACAGCGGAAGCGCCCATGTCCACGATCTCCAGTTTCGAAACCCGCGACCACGCGAAAATCGTCTATGAACTGCATGGCGATCCCGCCTCGAAGGACCGCGTCGCGCTGATCCATTCGCTGGCGATGGACCATAATTACTGGCGCCCCGTCGCGGAGCGTCTGGTGAAGGCGGGCGTCTGCGCCGTCGCGCTGGATTGCCGCGGCCATGGCGCTTCCGACAAGCCGAAGGGGCCCTATTTCGCCAGCACCTTCGCCGAGGACATGAACGAATTGTTCAACCACCTCAAATGGCCGGAAGCCGTCGTCGGCGGCTCCTCCATGGGCGGCTCGGTGGCGCTGGCCTTCGCCGCGCGCCACACCCATCGCGTCTCCGGTCTCGCACTTATCGACACGACGGCCTGGTACGGCAAGGACGCGGAAAAGGCCTGGGCCGACCGCGCCACCGCCGCGAAGACGAAGGGCCTCGCCTCGCTGATCGACTTTCAGTTGACACGCTGGTTCGGCGACGCCTTCAAGGCCGCCAATCCCGACGTGGTGAAGGCCTGCGTCGACACGTTCCTCGCAAACGACGTCGAGGCCTATGCGGCCACCTGCCGGATGCTCGGCGAATTCGACCAGCGCGTCAGCCTTCCGCATTTCAAAATGCCCGTGCGCATCATGGTCGGCGAGGAAGATTACGCAACGCCACCGGCGATGGCGGAGGACATGAACGCGATGATCGAACAATCGACCTATCGCGTCGTGCCCGGCGCGCGCCACCTGACGCCGCTCGAAGTGCCGGACATTGTCGCGGAGGAAATTCTCGCGACGTTGAAAGCCACGCGCGGCTGAGCGGGGACGACATGGCGCACGACATCGAAATTCGCGAAAACGTCGAATATATCCGGCGCGGCGAGACCTCCTTGTGGGGCAATGTCTACATGCCCCGCGGCGCGGGGCCATTCCCCGCCGTCGTCGCCATCCACGGCGGCGGCTGGCGCCTCGCGACGACGGACACGTATCAATATTTCGCGCCCTGGCTCGCGAGCCAGGGTTACGTCGTGTTCACGCCGACCTACACGATGGCGAAAAAGGGCGAGCCGTCATATCCCGCCGCCGTGCAGGACATTCGCGTGGCCATCCAGTTCCTGCGCGGGCGCGCGGCGGAGTTCAGGGTCGATCCGGCGCGCGTCGCCGCCATGGGCGAGTCCGCCGGCGGCTATCTCGCGGCCATGGTGGGCCTCGCCGGCGAGGAGCCGCAATTCCAGGCGCGGCTTGGCGCCTTTCCCGACCTGCCCGCGACGGTGAAGGCCGCCATTCCGATTTACGGAATGTTCGATCTGCCCGCGCAATGGCGCTGGGACCAGCTCTACCGCGCCGGCGAGCACATCACCGAGCCCTATCTCGGCAAGAGCCTGCTCGTCGATCGCAAACTCTATCTCGAAGCCTCGCCGCTCACCCATGTCGTGACGAAGCCCGGCCAGCCCGCGTTTTTCGTGGTCTGGGGCGCGACGGACGACGTGGTCGATCCGGCGACGCAGGCCTTGCCGTTCTTCGAGGCGCTCAAGATGGCGAAAATCTACGCGCGCACCTGCCGTCTGCCCGACGCGCCGCACTACTGGATGGCCGAACCGCTGGACGACCAGGATTCCTACGCGGGTTTCCTGTCGACGCGGCTCGTGAGGTTCCTGCAATCGAAACTGTGAGGCGCGCGCCTCACAGGCTCGCCTGAATGTGGTTCCGCACCACCGGGTAAACCTGCGCGTCCCAGCGCTTGCCGCTAAAGACGCCATAATGCCCGACGCCGGGCTGCATGTGGTGCGATTTCATGTAGGGCTTCAGCCCCGCGCAGAGATCCTGCGCGGCGAGCGTCTGGCCGACGGCGCAAATGTCGTCGCGTTCGCCCTCCACGGTGAGCAGAAACGTGCGTCGGATGGCGCGAAGGTCGATGGGCTCGCCCCGGAAGGTGAGCTCGCCCCGGGGCAGGGCTGCTTTCTGGAACACGGTTTCGATCGTCTCGAGATAGAAATCCGCGCCGAGATCCATGATCGCGAAATATTCCTGGTAGAAGGCGCGGATTGCGTCGGCCTTTTCAAACTCGCCGGAAATCCGGTGTTTGAACAGATCGACGAAGGCCTTCGAGTGACGCTCGACGTTCATGCTCATGAAGGCGGCGATTTGCAGGAAGCCGGGATAGACGCGCCGTCCGCCGCCGGGCAGATGCATCGGCACGGTTCCGATCAGATTGTTGCGGAACCATTCGATCGGCTTTTCGTTGGCGAGATCGTTGACCTTCGTCGGGTTGACGCGCGTGTCGATGGGGCCGGCCATCAGCGTCAGGCTGGCGGGCTGGCAAGGGTCCTTTTCCTTTCCCATCACGGCGCAGGCGGCGAGCGCGGCGACCGTCGGCTGGCAAACCGCGACCATGTGCGATCGCGGGCCAAGAAACCTCGTGAAGTCGATGACGTGCAGGACGAATTCGTCGAGGCCGAAGACGCCCGCCTCCGGCGGCGTGTCGCGAATGTTCTTCCAGTCGGTGATGTAGACCTCGTGGTCCTGCAACATCGTTTTCACGGTGTTGCGCAGGAGGGTCGCGAAATGCCCGGACATGGGCGCGATGAGAAGAACCTTCGGCTCGCCGGTCACGCCGGCCTTGGCGAACTTCACGAGATTGCAGAAGGGCGTCGAGGCGACGAGCGTCTCCTCGATCTCGTGCGTCCGCGTGCGCGTGTGGATGAGGTCGATGCCAAAGTCGGGGCGGATATGCGTGAACCCCGCCATGGAAACGAGTTCGTAATAGGCCGCCATGCGCTCAAAGGGAGGGCTGAACGCGCCGGGTTCCCACAATCTGAGTATTTTTTCGGCATTGCTGGCGAGCAAGCGTATTGGCAGGCTTCGCTCCGCAATCGCTTGATATGAGCCATACATCATCAGGTAAAACAGAGCCTCCGCGGCAAACTTTCGCTGATCCTGCAATCCACATGCCAGTGGCATGTGGATTGCATCGCTGTTTTCCCGTCAGCGATGGATGCAGCATGACCCGCGCAACACTCTCGATCAGCAGCAAGAACTATTCGTCCTGGTCGCTGCGAGGCTGGCTCATGACGAAAATGGCGGGCATCCCGTTCGACGAGGTTTTCACCGCGCCGGGAGACGTGGACGCGCGCGCCGAGATTCTGCTGCTGTCGCCGTCCATTCTCGTGCCGTGCCTCACGTATGAAGGCCACAAGGTCTGGGACACGCTGGCGATCGCCGAATTCCTCAACGAGATCAAGCCAAAAGCGGGGCTCTTGCCGGCGGAGCGGGCGGCGCGCGCGCGGTGCCGCTCGATTTGCGGCGAAATGCATTCGGGTTTCGTCTCGCTGCGTTCGGCGCTGCCGATGAACATCAAGGCGAGCTTTCCGGGCTTCAAGATCTGGTCGAAGGCAGCCGCGGACATCGAACGCATCGCCACGATCTGGCGCGAATGCCTCGCCGAATCCGGCGGGCCCTGGCTGTTCGGAAAACTATCGGTCGCCGACGCGATGTACGCGCCCGTCGTCCTGCGCTTCAAAACCTACGACGTGCGCCTCGACTCCGAATGCGCCGCCTATTGCGAGCGCGTGCTCGAATGGCCGGCGCTACAACAATGGATAGCCGACGCAAAAGCCGAGGAAGAGGAAATCGAGGAACTGGACGTGGAGTTCTAGCCGGGACCGATCTCAGGCCCGGGCGATTTCGAGTTCCGGCCGGGGCCGCCGGGACCCGGACGCCGCGCGAGTCCAGACCGGATTGGCCTCGACGTGGCACGAGCGGAACGCCGGAACCGCCGGGAAATCGAAGCCTTCGATACACTCGCCCGCGAGATAGCGCGCGTTGATCATGGCCGCGGATTCTCCCATCGAGGGATAATTGAATTCCGAATTGTCGACCCGGTTGAGCGGCACGTTGACGAGACGCGCCGACCGGTAACAAACGCCGTTGGGGCCCGGAATCGGGTTCGAGGCGAGCGCCGGTTCGAGATAGCCGACGCTGCGAACGCCTGAAATGCCGCCGAGACACCCGAGCATGTCCTGACGACGGTAGATATTGCCGTCCATGGACATTTTGCAGCCCCAGTCGCCGCCGCCGCGGGCCGGCTGGCCAAACACCCGCCGCAGCGCCGCCGAAAGAGTGTCGCGCTCTTCTTCCCAGGAGAATACGCCGTTCCGGTTGACGCGGGACGGGGCGACCTTGAGGCCGAGCGGATGGCAAAAGTCTATTTTTGGATGCAGCCGCGTGGAGATCGCGGACACCGAGGCGTCCCTGTCCAGGACGCGAAAGGGGCCGTCGGTCATCGAAATCGTTCGCACGAAGAGATCGTCGTCGACGAGTATTGAACAATATTTGCCCGAGCCAGCCGAAAAGACATCGAGCATCTGCTCGTTCACGTCGGAGTCCTTGCTGTCGCCGAGGAAGGTCACGCCGGCGTGGCGGCTGGAGGCGAGCCGATAACCGGCTTCGAACTCAGGATCGTCGGCCTTGTACAAAACCGTGAATGAATGCGCGTCGCGTTCATCCAGCATCGCGTCGGCCGATTGCAGGAGCAAATCGAGCTGGCACGCGCGATTTTTGCTGAAAACGACAAAATCGACGCCCACGCCAAACTCCCACGCAACGTTTCGCGCCCGCGAGCGCGTGAACAAGGCAACCGGAAAAACGTAACGTAAAATCGTGCAAAAGAAAACTTCGGCTCGGCGGCCCGCCGCGCCGGCGAGCACGCCCGGCCCCGATCCTACGCGACGATCTGCGTGACCTTGCCGTCGGCCATTCCCTGCGCGCGGTACTGGCCAATCTTCTCCAGCAAAGGACGATCGCTCATGGAATAGAGCACGGCGTCTTTCGCGCCGCGGTTGACGTGGCGGCGCCACAGGAAATTCGGGACGACGAAAATATCGTTTTCCTCCCAGTCCCACGTTTTGCCAGCGACCTCGGTCTGGCCGCGTCCCTCGAGGCAGACATAGACCATGCTGGAGGTCTCCCGCTTGAGCAGGGTTTCCTCGCCCGCGCGCAGAAGTTGCGCGCCATGGGTCAGGGTCGGAAACACCGGGCCGCCGCTCACCGGGTTGACGAATTCGAGCGTGACGCCCTCGTGCGGATCGCCCGCCGCCCCGCGCATCGCCGCGAGCGCCTCGCGCACGTCCTTGCCGCGATACTGAAAGAACGGGCTGACGTTTTGTCCGATGCCGCGCTGGTGGCTCTGGAACGTGGGGCGCAGACCGCCGTGCCCGTAAAGCGAGCGCGAATAGCCCGGCGGATGCGTGGTCTCCTGCACCCGCGCGTTGCCGGCTTTCGCCGGAAAATCCTCGTCGAGCCAGATGATGTCGAGGAACTCCATCAGGGGCCAGTCGAGCGTGTCGATCCACACGACGGGCGTCGTCCCGTCGTTGCCGTGGTCGTGCCAGGTTCCGTTCGGCGTCAGGATGAGGTCGCCGCGCGACGCCTCGCAGCGCTCGCCATCGACGTTTGTGTAGCCGCCATTCTCGGACAGGATCGTGCGGCTGGCGTTGGGCGAATGCAGATGCGCCTTCGCGAGATCGCCGGGATTGTAGATCGACACCGCGCAGCGAATGCTGGACGCGACCTGCAATCTGCCGCCCAGACCGGGGTTGGTGAGCAGAAATTGCTGACGGTCGGCGAATTCCACCGGCGGCACGTCGGCCTCGCTGGCGACGCGGCCGATTTTCTCCAGATAGGGATAAATCTCGCGCCATTTCCAGTGATGCGGAACCGCCTTCATCTGGCCGGCTCCCACGCGGCCGGCGGAAAGCTGCCCGGCGCCATCGACGCCGGCGTCGCGGAACCAGGGTTTTTGCGCCGGCGCGTTCGCCTGCGTGCGCAGCCAGATCGAGAGATGGCCCGCTTCCGCGTTGAGCCCTTCCATGATCGCGCGCGCGTCGGTGGAGAGGGGTTTCGGTCCCTTGGGGGCGTCGTCCATGGTCAGTGTCCCGCTGGCGCGCCTGGCTCGATGACGCGTCCGGGCGCGCCATCGAGCCAGGCTTCGATGTTTTCGACGGCTTCCGAAAAACTCACCTGATAGTTCTCCGCCATGACATAGCCCAAATGCGGGGTCAGCAGCGTGTTCGGCGCCGAGCGGATGGGGTCGTCGGCGGGCAGGGGCTCGCGATCGTAGACATCGAGCGCCGCGCCGCCGGGCCGGCCCGCCTTCAGCGCCGCGATCAGCGCCGCGGTATCCACGAGCCCGGCGCGCGACGTGTTCACGAACAGCGCGGTCGGCTTCATCGACGCGAGGTCGGCCGCCGTGACGAAATTCGCGGTCTCCTCGTTGAGGATCATGTGGATCGTCAGCACGTCGGAGCGGGCGAAGGCTTCCGCCCTGCTCACGCATTCGATTCCCGCCGCCGCGGCTTTCCCGGGCGTCAGACTGCGCGACCAGGCGATGACCTTCATGCCGAGGGCCTGACCGACCCTGGCGACATCCGAACCGATGCGGCCATAGCCCAGAATGCCCAGCGTCTTGCCGCGCACGCCGGTCCCGACCCGCGTCTGCCAGCCGCCGGCGGCGAGCGAGGCGACCTCGCCGGGGAGCGAGCGCATGTAGCCGAGGATCATCGCCCAGGTGAGCTCCGCGGTCGGATAGCCCAGCGTCTGCGTGCCGCAGACAAGAACTCCGCGCGCCTTCGCGGCGGCGACGTCGATCGAGGCGTTGCGCATTCCCGAGGTGACGATCAGCTCGAGTTTCGGCAGGGCGGCGATGAGATCAGCCGAAATCAAGGTGCGTTCGCGATTGCAGACGATGACCCGGGCGTCCGCCAGTTCGCGGACGAGTTCCGCGCGATCCGCGACGTGGCGGTTGAGCGCGCGGATGCTGGCGCGGCCCTTCAGGCGCTCCCAGCCGCCAAACGACAGCGCGACATTCTGGTAATCGTCGAGAATGATGATGGACGTCATGGAACCCGTTGTTTCCCCGCGGCCCCGGGCAAATCCGCGCAGCCGCCAAAAAACGCTCGATTATCGCGCGTGTTCGCGATAGTTGGACCGGGCGGGCGGGAGTGTCAAACCGGCGCGGGACAGCGCCGGAGACCATGGAGAAACGCATGAGTTCGGGCCTGGCGGACGCCGGCGTGGCGTCGGAATTTCCCGCGTGGCCGGATGGCCTGACGCGCGTGCCTTACTGGGCTTTCCAGCGCGAGGACGTTTTCGCCGCGGAGCAGAAGCGCGTTTTCCAGGGCGATACCTGGAACTTCCTCTGCCTCGAGGCCGACGTGAAGAACCCCGGCGACTGGCGAACGACCCGGGTCGGCGTCGCCGGCGTGGTCGTGACGCGCAACGCCGCCGGCGAGATCCACGCGTTCGAAAACCGCTGCGCCCATCGCGGCGCGCTGATCTGCCTCGACGAAAAGGGCAAGTCCGCGAAGGACTTCGCCTGCGTCTATCACGCCTGGACCTATGACCTCGAGGGCTCCCTGACCGGCGTCGCCTTCAAGAACGGCGTCAAGGGCAAGGGCGGGATGCCCCGGGACTTTCGCATGGCCGACCACGGCCCGCGCAAATTGCGCGTCGCGACGATCGCCGGCCTCGTGTTCGGAACGTTCTCGCCGGACACGCCGGAGCTGCGGCCCTGGCTCGGCGAGGAAATCGCCACCCGGATCGAGCGCGTGCTGGCGGGACGCCGCCCCGTGGTGCTCGGGCGTTTCACCCAGGCGCTCCAGAACAACTGGAAGCTCTATGTCGAGAACGTCAAGGATTCCTACCACGCCAGCATTCTGCACCTGTTCTTCACGACCTTCGAACTGAACCGCCTGTCGCAAAAGGGCGCGATCATCGTCGACGAGAGCGGCGGCCATCACATCAGCTATTCCGCCATCGACCGGAAGGCGACTGGCAACGCCGAATACGCGGCGCAGCAAATCCGCTCGGACAGCGATTACAAGCTCGCCGATCCCTCGTTGCTGCGCGGCTTCGAGGAATTCGGCGACGACGTGACGCTGCAAATTCTCACGGTGTTTCCGACCTGCGTCGTCCAGCAAATCCAGAACGCCGTCGCGATCCGCCAGGTCGTGCCGCGCGGCCCGGACAAGACCGACCTCAACTGGATCTACCTCGGGTTCGAGGACGACACGCCGGAGCAGAGGATGGTCAGGCTGAAACAGGCGAACCTCGTGGGGCCGGCGGGCTTCATCTCCATGGAGGACGGCTGCGTCGGCGCTTTCGTGCAGCGCGGCGTCGAGGGCGCGCCGGACATGCAATCCGTCATCGAAATGGGCGGGGCTACGGCGGAAGGCAGCGAAAGCCGCGTGACGGAGGCCTCGATTCGCGGCTTCTGGAAGGCGTGGCGAGCCAGAATGGGTGTGTGATGCGCGATTCAGCCGACATTTTCTTCGCCATCCTGCGGGCGCAACTCGACTACGCCCGCTGCATCGACGACGACCGGCTGGAGGAATGGCCGGACTTCTTCGCCGAAGAATGTCTCTATCGCGTCACCAGCGCGGAAAACGTGCGCGACGGCCTCGAGGCCTCGCTGATCTTCGCCAATTCGAAGGGCATGCTGAAGGACCGCGTCTCGGCCCTGCGCCAGGCGAATGTCTATGAACGCCAGGCCTACCGGCACATGCTCGGCGCGCCCTGCATTCTCGCGCCCGGCGTGGAGCGCGTGCGCTCGGAGACGAATTTCATGGTGGCGCGCATCATGCGCGACGGGACCACCGATCTGTTCGCCACGGGCCGCTATCTCGACGTCTACGGCTTCGAACATGGCGCGCTGAAACTGTTCGAGCGGGTGGTCGTTTGCGATTCCTCGCGGATCGACACGCTGATGGCGCTGCCGTTATAAGGTCCGGGCCATACCACGGGACACGGACATGATCGTCGATTTTCACCACCACTTCACGCCGCGCGAACTCATCAAGGACGACCCCGGCGACAGGCTGATTCTCGCTTACGACGAAAACGGCGCCCCGAGCTACACGACGCACAAGCTGCTGTTCGACATGGACGCCCATGTCGAGATGATGGACAAGGCCGGGATCGACCTCGCGGTGCTGAGTTGCGCCGCCGGCATGTCCGCCCCGACCGACCGGTCGCGCTTCATCAACGACAAGGCCAAACAGTTCGAAAAGGACTATCCGAAGCGGTTTCTGGGTTATGCCCACGCCAATCCGCTCGGCGGCCCCGAGGCCTTCCGGGAACTGGCGCGTTGCGCCGACGAACTCGGATTTCCCGGCGTCACCATCACCTCGGAACAGGACGGACTCTATCTCGACGCGCCGGAGTTCGAGCCCTTCTGGGCCGAATGCGTCAAGCGCGGGCTCTTTGTCTTCGTGCATCCGGCTCTGAAGCTGAACGAGTCGAAACAGTTCAACGCCTTCGATCTCGCGCGCTCCGTGGGCCGGGAATTCTCGCTGATCATGGCGACGATCCGTCTCGTCAACGCAGGCGTCTTCGACCGCCACCCCTCGCTGATCGTGCAGATGTCGCACCTGTCCGGCGGCATTTCCTCGATGATTTCACGCATCCGCTCCTACCAGGACAAGGTTTTCTGGGGCACGAAGGGCAACCCGAAGCACGGCGTCACCCCGGAAAAGAGCTTCGACCACTATATCGCCAACAATCTCGTTTTCGATTCCGGCGGATTCTGCGGCGCGGTCGAGGTCGTGAAGATGGCGCTGCTCGAGCTGCCCGCCGCGCGCCTCGTCTTCGGCACGGACTATCCCCAGGAAATCCGCACCGCCGACGTCAACGCCAATTTCATCGCGGAAATTCGCAAGATAGGCGCGGACGGCGAAAAGCTCCTGTCGGGAAACGCGCAATTGCTGCTGAAGGGCAGGGCCTGACCGCCCTGGCTTGTCCTCACCGCGCCTTTTTATAGGGCCCGAGGTCCGCGAGCGCCGCGTTCAGAAAGGTCAGGTCGATCACCTTGTCGAGATCGACCGGCCCCTCGACCAGCCCCTGCGCCCGCAACGTGTCGAGATCGTTCTTCAGGCTCTCGACATGCAGCGTCCCGTCGGGGTTGCAGGCCGCCAGCGGAAAGTCCCGATAGAATTGCGCGTCCGTGACAGGCGTGTATTCGTTCAGAATCTTGATGATCGCCTCGCCCTTTTCCCCGGCGAAGCGTCCATTGTCGTCGAGCGCGTCGTTGTGGTCGCGCACGCCGCGGATGAAGGCTTTCAGAAACCCCCTGGCCGCCGCCGGCTTTTCCTTGACGAACTTGCCGCCGAAAAACAGCACGGCGATCTGGTGATACGGATAAGCTTCGTCGTCGGAGATCGCCTTCACCGCGATGCCCCGGCGAATGGCTTCCGTCGTCGAGGGCTCCGCTGGCAAGGCCGCGTCGACAGCGCCGTTTTGCAGGGCGATGACGTGCTGGGGAAACGCGAGGAAGGTCTGGTCGACGTCCTTCGCCGTGAGCCCGGCCCTGGCCAGCATCTTGTTGAAGGTGACGCTCGCCGCCGTGCCGGGCGCGGCGTTGGCGACTTTCATCCCCTTGAGATCGGCGAGGGTCTTGTAACGGCCGGAGTCGACGTGATCCTTGCGGATGATGAGCGTCTGGCTGGTCCGGCCGGGCGGCGTCGACACCTTGTCCGAGACGATGCGGAAATCGACCCCGCGCGCGACCGCGTTGTAAAACGCCGCCGACGCCGCGCCAGCGACCACCTGCACCTCGCCCGAGGCGAAGGGCGTGATCATGCGGGCGGCTGAATCGAAATTGACGAATTCGACCTGAATTCCCTCCTCGCGGAAATAGCCACGCTTGTCCGCCACATAAAGGCCGATGTCGGTCGCGGTCCGGGGATAGCCGAGAACGATTTTCTCGAGCGGTTTCGCCGTCTGCGCGGCCGCGGAAAACGACAGGCAGGCGAGCGCCGCGAAAGCGAGGGCCGCGCGTTTGAACATGAAGAGTCTCCGGAAATACACGGCCCGCGGCATCGAGATTCAATCGAGATCGAGCATGGCGCGCTGCTGCAGGGCGCTGTCCTGTTCCGAGGCCTGCGCGGCGAGGCGGATGGGGGTGTTGGCCGCGCCGAACAGATCATATCCGCGCCGCTCGAGAATCTCGAAGAAGAAGCGCTGGTCGAACATTTTCGTGTAGATGTGGAAGAATTCGCCGCCTTTGTGACGGTCGTAGAGAATGCCGAGCGCGCGCATCCGCTCGATCACGCCGGCGTCGATGTCGTAACGGGCGGAGAGATCCTCGTAATAGTTGCCGGGAATGTCGAGGAACGCGACGCCGCGCGCCCGCGCCTGTTCGACGAAGGTGAAGAGATCGTCCGTCGCGAGCGCGATCTGCTGAACGCCGCCGCCGCCAAAATTCTCGATGAAGCGCGAGACGCCCGTCGAACCGCCTTCGGCGATGTTGACGGGAATGCGCACGGCGCCGTCGGGCGCCGAGATCACCCGGCTGAAAAACGCCCCGTAAGGATCGGCGAGCTCCACCTGCGGTTCGTCCCGGAAGCCGAGGACCGACTTGTAAAAGGTGATCCAGGACAGAAACTCGGAGCGGCGCACGACGTTGGAGAGATGATCGACCCGCTTCAGCGGGCCGGGATGTTCCGGCGAATCCGTGAAATTGAAATCCTGGTCCCAGGTCGTCCGCCCTTGCGGAGAATCCTTCATGAAATAGACGAGGCTGTTCTCGACGCCCGCGACGGCGGGAATTTGCGCCTCTCCCGGCCCCACGCGGCCGAAGTAGGTCGGCGCCGCGAGCGAATTCGCCCGCTCCAGCGCCCGCTGCGGATCGTCGAACCGCAGCGCCAGCGCACAGACCGACGTGCCATGCACGAGGTAGAAGGAATGCGCGAAACCCTCCTGTTCGCGATTGACGACGATGTTCACGTCGTTCTGCCGGAACAGATCGACGTCCTTCGAGCGATGGCCGGCGACCCGGCGGAAACCGAGACCCTCGAGCTCCGCGACGAGGCGCGGCGAATGGGCTGAACTCGTCACGAATTCGATGAATTCGACGCCGCCAATCTTCGCGGGCTCCGGCAGCGCGCGGCCGAGATAAAGCGGCGTCTCGCCCCTTGTCTTGCGGGCTTTTTCGAGTTGCTCGCCGCAAATTTGCAGGGAGCGCATCCCGTCGCGCGCGATGACCGCCGCTGGCGCGCCGCGGAACTGGTCGTTGAAGATTTCAAGCGAGACGGGCCCGGTATAGCCCGCGGCGATGCAGGCTTCGAGATAGTCGAGCATGGGCCAGTCGCCCTGGCCGGGGAAACAGCGGTGGTGCCGCGACAGGGACATGGGGTCCATGACGATTGCCGGAGCGTCGGCGAGTTGCACGAGCGCGATGCGGTCGCCGGGGATTTGCGCGATGGGCGCGAGCGGATTTTTGCGCGCGCAGATGTGGAAGGAGTCGAGCACGATCCCGAGATTGGGCTTGTCCGCCCGACGCACGAGCTCCCAGGCCTGCATCCAGTCGTGAACGTGCCGGCCCCAGGCGAGAGCCTCGTAGCCTATGCGGAAGCCGCGCGTCGCGGCGCGGTCCGCCAGCGCCGCGAGATCGGCCGCGGACCGCTCGACGTCGCCCGAGGAATCCTCCGCGACGTTGGAGCAGAGCGACAGGAGCTTGGTGCCAAGCTCCTCCATCAGGTCGAACTTGCGTTCGGCCCGGTCGAAATTCTTGGAGCGGGCGGGCTCGGGCATTCCCTCGAAGTCGCGCATCGGCTGCAGGGCGATGATCTCGAGGCCGAGGTCGTCGGCCATGGCGCGCACTTCCCGCGGCCGGCCATTGAAAAACGTCAGGTCGTTTTCAAAGACTTCGATCGCCCGAAATCCGGCGCGGGCGGCGGCGGCGAGCTTGGTCTCCAGCGTTCCGCCCATGCAGACAGTGGCGATAGACCATCTGAGCATTCAGGTTGCCTCCGAGTCGCGATATCTGAGAGATAGACCCTGGCGGGGACGCCAGCAAGGACGGCGCCTGACGAGGAGCGCGCAATGGATAACACGACACGGCCATGCCTCGCCGGCGTCATGGGCGACCCGGTTCTTCACTCCCGCTCGCCAAAAATCCACGACTTCTGGATGCGCGAGCATGGTCTGGACGGAGCCTATGTTCCGCTGCATGTTCGCCCGGAGGGGCTGCGCGCCGCGTTGCGCGCCCTTCCGGCGCTGGGTTTCGCGGGCTGCAACCTCACCATCCCGCACAAGGAGGCCGCGCTCGCGATCCTCGACCACGTCGATCCGCTGGCGCGGCGCATTGGCGCGGTCAATTGCGTGATCGTGCGACCCGACGGCTCGCTGGAGGGGCGAAATTTCGACGCGTTCGGATTCACGCAAAGCATCGCCGATCCCGTTCCGGATTTCCGTTTCGGCGAGGCGCCGGCCGTGGTGATCGGCGCGGGCGGCGCGTCCCGCGCGGTGCTCGCCGGACTGATCGAGCGCGGCGCGCGCGAAATCCGGCTGTTGAACCGCACCTTCGCGCGGGCGGCGGCGCTCGCGGCGGAATTCGGAGCGCCGGTCGCGGCCTTGCCCTGGGACGACCGGGGCAGGGCGCTCGGGGGCGCGGGATTGCTTGTCAACACGACGAGCCAGGGCATGGCCGGCCAGAATCCGCTCGATCTTTCGCTTGAATCGTTGCCGCGCGGGGCGCTGGTTGTCGATATCGTCTATGTGCCGCTCGAAACGCCGCTGCTCGCGGCGGCGAGGGCGCGCGGAAACCGGACCATCGGCGGGCTCGGCATGTTGCTGCACCAGGCCCGTCCAGCCTTCGCCGCCTGGTTCGGGGCGATGCCGGACGTGTCGCCGCGTTTGCGGGCGATCATCGAGGCGACGCTCGCCTGAGACGGGAGCGGCGGTTGCATCGGGCGACGGAAAGCCACAGGATGGCGCCAGACGAACACAATGTCCCCGGGAGGAACGCCATGAAAGTCATACGGACGCTCGCCGCCTGCGCCGCGCTGGCGGCGCTGGCCTGTCCGGCGCTCGCCGTCGAATGGCGTCCGCTCGACGAGGTCAAGCAGATGGTGCTCGACCGCGCTGGCAAGCGCGGCTCCTTCGCGGAGGTGAAGCCCGACGAGGTCAAACAGATCCTCGACAACATCAAGACGCTGGATCGCGACGAATGGGCGCGCGAATGGTGCAAGGTCGGCCTCAAACACGAGGCCGAGGGCGACGAACTCGTGAAGAAGGGAGCTCCCGCGAAGGAAATCGCGGAAACTTATCATCTCGCCTTCAATTATTGCATGCTTGGCCGCTATCCCGTGGCCTCGAGCCCCGGCAAGAAAGAGGCTTACCAGCATTCCGTGCGGCAATACCGCAAGGCCGGGCCCTTCCTTGATCCGCCCCTGCAGATCGTCGAAATTCCGTTCGAGGGCAAGAAACTCGTCGGCTATTTGCGCGTGCCCAAAGGCGTCGCGAAGCCGCCGGTCGTGATGAACTGGGGCGGGGTCGATGGCTGGAAGGAAGACCGCGAGCGGCCCAACCAGCGCCTGATGCGCGCGGGTCTCGCGACCTTCACCGTCGATTTGCCCGGCACCGGCGAAAGCCCCGTGCTTTATGGCGATCCCGCCGCCGAGCGGGCCTATTCCGCCTTCATCGATCATCTCGTCCAGCGGACCGATGTCGATGGAAGCCGCATCGCCGTCTGGGGCGGTTCGTTCGGCGGTTACTGGGCCGCGCGTCTCGCCTACACGGAGGCGAAGCGTCTCAGGGGCGCCGTGTTCCAGGGCGGCAGCGTGCATCTCGGGTTTCAGGACAAATGGCTCGTGCCCGCCTTCACGACGGGCGGCGCGACCTATCTTTTCGGCGCGGGAAGCCTGCTCGAGGCGCGCAACCAGGCCATGGGCCTGAAAACCATGGACGAGTTTCTGAAGGCCGCGCCGAAACTCTCGCTGGTGGAGCTCGGTCTGATCGACAAGCCCTCGGCGCCCATCCTGGGCGTCAACGGCAAGCTCGACGATCAGGCCCCGGTGGAAGATATCTATTTCCTGATGGAGCATGGCAGCCCCAAGGAGGCCCGCGTCTACCCGAAGGGCTATCACATGGGCGCGACGCCCGGCATGCCCGAGGACGAGATCGCCAGCATGATCACGACCTGGCTGAAGGAAAAACTGTCGAAATAGCGGCCAAAACGCCCTCCGAGAGCCAGGGCCCGAGGTCGGCCTCGGCGCGCGCCGAGAGCGCCCGCTTGCGCGCCACGGACTTTTCCGGGCCGCGCAGACGTTTGCCGTCTTCGGACTTGACCGCCGAGGTCAGTGGCGGAAACAGGCCGAAGTTCACGTTCATGGGCTGGAACGAGGGCGGACCGGCGTCGATCCGCTCGATATGTCCGCCGGTGATGTGGTTCAACAGTGCGCCAATGGCGGTCGTTGGCGGCGGCGTGACGGGCGCGCCGCCCAGCCGTTCCGCCGCGGCCAGCCGTCCGGCGATCAACCCGACCGCGGCGCTTTCGACGTAGCCCTCGCACCCCGTGATTTGCCCGGCGAAGCGCAGACGCGGCAGCGCCTTCAAACGCAGGAGCGGGTCGAGAACCCTGGGCGAGTTCAGGAATGTGTTGCGGTGCAGCCCGCCGAGCCGCGCGAACTCGGCGTTTTCGAGACCGGGGATCGAGCGAAAAATCCGCGATTGCTCGCCATGCTTCAGCTTGGTCTGGAACCCGACGATATTATAAAGCGTGCCCAGCGCGTTGTCCTGGCGCAACTGGATGACGGCGCACGGCTTCGTCGCGGGATCGTGCGGATTGGTGAGGCCGACGGGCTTCAGCGGCCCGTGCCGCAGGGTTTCGCGCCCGCGCTCGGCCATGACCTCGATGGGCAGACAGCCGTCGAAATAGGGCGTGCCCTCCCAATCATGGAACGAGGTCTTGTCGCCGGCGAGCAGAGCATCGACGAAAGCCTCGTATTGCGGACGGGACAGCGCGCAATTGATGTAGTCCGCTTCGGTTCCGCCAGGTCCGATCTTGTCGTATCGCGACTGAAACCAGGCCTTGCTCATGTCGATGGTGTCGCGATGCACGATCGGCGCGATGGCGTCGAAAAACGCCAGTTCTTTTTCGCCGGTCAGCGCGAGGACGCCGGCGGCGAGCCCCGGCGAGGTGAGCGGGCCAGTCGCGATTATCACGCTGTCCCAGTCTTCTGGCGGGATTTCCGAAACTTCCTCGCGAACAAGCTGGATATGCTCGCTCGCGGCGATGGCGGCCGTGACCGCGGCCGAGAACGCGTCCCGGTCGACGGCGAGCGCGCCGCCCGCCGGAACCTTGTGCGCGTCGGCGCAAGCCATGACCAGAGAGTCCATGCGGCGCATTTCCCGGTGCAGCAGACCGACGGCGTTGGTCGCCGGATCGTCCGAGCGCAGGGAATTCGAACACACGAGTTCCGCGAGGCCATCCGTCCGGTGCGCCTCGGTGCCGCGAACAGGCCGCATCTCATGGAGGATGACCGCGATCCCGGCCCGCGCCAGTTGCCACGCCGCTTCAGAACCCGCGAGGCCGCCGCCGATGACATGAACTGGTTTCATGCCGGCCTTTTCACCCCGGGGCTCCAGCGGGTCAAGCGGAGGCGACGCGCGCGAGCTCCAGCCACAGGGTCCAGACGAAAAGCGCCCGCCGGGGGAGGGACCGGCGGGCGCGTCTGACGCGGGTGCAATCAGGGAGGGGATCGCTCCCGCGTAAATTCCGGCGTGGGGGAAACGCCGGAAAACTAGAAGTTCGCGCTGCGCCGCGCGACCGTCTCGATATCGTGGCGGCTCAGCCCGAGATCGCCCAGTTCGCGGTCGGAAAGCAGCGAAAGTTCGCGCACGGCGGCGCGGTAGCGCCTCCAGTTGTGGAACCTGCTTGCAATGGCCTTGATCGACATGGAAGAAACCTTTTCGAAGCGCGCCCGCCCGGGGACGCTGTCTGTTGCAATGCAATATAGAGATTTCTCCAGGACGGGGTAGCGGGTTCCCGGAAGCTCAGACATGCAAATTTTGCATGACTTGGTTTCGCCATATATCTGAATCGGGTGGACAACCTCTAGAATCTGGCCTTGATTTTGATTAACGAAGCGTCAAGTTTTGCAAATTCGGGCGACGGCCAGATCGGCCAACCGCTGTTTCCGAAGTCCCGGCGGCCCTCGCGATGTTGCAATGCAATAAGTGTTTGTTGACGAACACGCCGGCGGCGGGCATTTAGCGGCCAGGCAATTTACACGGATCCGTCATGTCGATCGCGCCAATTTCGAGATCCCCGGGAGACATGGCGGGAAGCGATCTTGTCTGGGGCCAGCCGCCGCTGGCGATCGCGGTGCTGGCGCATCTGGCGCTCTGGTCGCTGGCGCCAGGCATTCTGTTCGGGAATTTGCACGCGGACACGCTCGAGGCCGCCTATTGGGGCAGGGATCTCGCTCTTGGCTACGCCAAACATCCGCCGCTCGCCACCTGGCTGCTGGACGCCGCCTTGCGTTCGGGGTTGCCGCCGGTCTTCAGCCTGATGCTTCTGTCCCAGGTCGGGATGACCGTCGCGGCCTTTTATCTCTGGAAGTCGGTGCGTCTCTACGCGTCGCCGAGAACGGCGGCGCTGGCTGTTTTACTCTTCCTGACCTCGCCGGCCGCGACCATTTACGGGGTTCAGGTCAACCACAATTCCCTGCTGTCGCCATTCTGGGCCGCGGCGATGTATCACGGCCTCGCCTTTCTGGAAGAACGGCGCTGGCCTGACGCGATCGGGCTCGCCATCGCGGCGGGGCTGGGGCTGATCACGAAATACGAGATGGCCTTCCTGCTGGCGAGTCTCTTGGCTCTGGCGGCGCTGGTTCCCCGGTTTCGTCCGGCCTTCGCCACGCCCGCGAGCTACGCCTGCGTCGGACTCTTCCTGGTGGTCGTCGCGCCGCACGTCTGGTGGCTCCAGGCGAACGGCTGGCCAAGCGCCTCCCGAGCGATGGGCGCGGACAAGATGCACAATGTCGCGACGCTCAATCTGAGCGGCGTCAACGCCATCGTCGGACTCTTCACCCTGTTCGTGTCGCCCGTCGCGATCCTCTACGCGACCATGAACCGCCGCGCCGGAACCCGCGACGCGCGCGGTCCGGACGTCAAGCTGATCGGACAGGTTCTGACGTTCGGCCCGCCCGTCGTCCTGCTGGCCGGCGCGCTGCTGACGCTGCAAATCGTCAAACCGCTCTGGGTTCTGTCGTTGACGTCGAGCGTCGCGGCGGGCCTCGCGCTTTTGTTTGGCGCGGGCAGCCGCGAAAGCGGCCTGAGCGAGCGGACGACCGCGAGAATCCTCGCCTGCCTCTCCGCGGCGATTTTCGCGGGCTTCACGATCTATCTTCTGGTCGCCGGGGCCGTTGGCAAGCCGCTCGCGGCCTATTCCGCGGATTCGCGCAAGCTCGCCGCCGCGACCCTGGGGATCTGGACCGAACACGGCGAGGATCCCTTGCGCTGCGTTGTCATCGCCGACCGCAAAATTGGTCCGTCCGGCGTGCTGTTTTTGCCGGGGCGTCCGGACTTCGTGGATTTTTCGTCGCCAAGCTGGTCGACGAAACGCCAGATCGAGGCGTGCCGCAAGACCGGCGGCGTCGCGGTGCTTGCCTCGAACACAACCGAACTCGACAATTTCCCCGCGGCCTGTCGCGGCCAGACGCGCCGGTTCGATCTTCCCGCCATGCCCGGCATGGGCCGCGTCACCTGGCCTTTCGACCTCGTTTACATCCCGCCGGAAGGGTCGACCTGCGACGCTCGCCGCTGACCCCGCGACCTCATCGAAATGTTAACGAAAATTTACTTTCGGCGCGCATGAAAAGCCGATAGGCCATCAAACGTATGGAACGCCGCAACGTTCCACCAATGGAGTCGCACATGAAAAAAATTGCCACGCTCGCCATCGCCGCCTGCTTCGCTATTTCCGGCGCGGCCTTCGCCCAGGCTCCGGCGCCCGCCGCCCCCGCGAAGCCCGCCGCTCCCGCCGCCGCGACCGCCCCGGCCGCCGCCAAGCCGGCGCCGGCCCCGAAAATGAGCGCCGCCGACAAGGCCGCCCTTTCCAAGAAGTGCTCGACCGACGCCGACGCCAAGGGCCTGCACGGCAAGGAACGCAAGAAGTTCCGCGACGAATGCAAGGCTGGCAAGGTCTGAGAGTCGCGACCGGCATTCGCCGTCCCGCGCGTCAGGCGCGGGACGGTTTTATGTGACCGCCGCCGCCCGGATCGCGGTCCCGCGTGTTTCAAAAATCAAATTCGAACCCGAAACCTTCGCCCCTGCGCACGACGCGCGCGAAACCCGGAAATTCGAGATGCGCGCCGAGCGCGTTGATCCCGTCGGCGACGCACATGTCGAGGATTCGCCGGCGTGACCGGGCGCCCATGGCGCCGTCGAGGTCATAGGTGGTCGTGACTTCGGTGTGCGCCATCTGCACGTTCGGCAGATGGATGAGATCGCCCCACATGATCGCGGATTGCCCGCGGGAATGGACGATCCAGGCGCTGTGGCCGGGCGAATGGCCCGGACAGCACATGACCGACACGCCCGGCGCGACCTCGCCATCCTTCACAACGCGGATACGGTCGCGATAGTCGCGCAAATGCCGCTCGACCTGCTTCTGGTTGCCATCGACCTTCGGATTTCCGGTCGGACGCGCGTCGATCCAGAAACCGGCTTCCTTTTCGTGGATGAACACCTCCGCGTTCGGAAAGTTCGGCGCGCCGTCCTTCCCGACAAGGCCGTACATGTGGTCGGGATGCAGGTGCGTGAGGAAGACATAGTCGATGGTCGCGGGATCGACGTTTTCCTTCCGCAAATTGTCCATCAGCAGCCCGAGCGAGGGATACATGCGGTCGGCGGCGCCGGTGTCGATCAGGCCGGTCTTGCCGCCGAACTTCAAGATATATTCGTTGACGGACATCCACATGGTCTCGCCGGCCTTCACGCCGGTGAGCCGCTCCGTTTCCGCGATGTCGATGCCGAGCGCCACATCGACACGCGAGGGAAGAATGCCGTCGCAACAGGCGACCACCTCGATGTCGCCAACCTTGCGGACCCGGTTGATGGACGGATCGAGGGACCGGTCCTGGAATTTGGCGGCGGTCATGAACGTCTCCCGGCGGACTTTGACGCCATTGTCCGGCGCGCGCCGCCGCGGGTCAAGCGCGCGAGCAGCCCTTGCGATAACCGTGTTTCCTGCCACAATAGTCGCGTCGCCACGCGCGCGGGGGCGGCACGGGAGGAGACCATGCGGCATTTCGTTGGAACCCTGAGCGCCGCCGCGATTTTCGCGATGGCCGCGACCGCCACGCCAGCCGTGGCCGCCGACATCGTCCAGGACTGGGCGAGCGTGAAGCTTCCCGCGCCGCCCGCGCTGAAGCCCGTGACCGTCGATCCGAAAACCACGGCGCTGTTGCTGCTCGATTTCATGAAAGGCAATTGCGGTCAGCGGCCCCGTTGCGTGGCGACGCTCCCCGCCGTGATGAAGTTGCTCGGGACGGCGCGCGCCAGCAACATGGCGGTCGCCTTCAACCTGACGGGGCAACCGCCGAAGGTCGAGGACATGGTCGATCCCGGTCTCGCGCCGCGCCCCGGCGAGCACATGATCGTCAATGGCCGCGGCGCCAACAAGTTCTACGGCTCGAGCCTCGAGGCCTGGCTGAAGGAGAAGGGAATCAAGACCGTGATCGTGACCGGCACGTCCGCGCAGGGCGCCGTCTCCGGCACGGCCCAGGGCGCGACCGAGCGTGGCTACAAGGCGATCGTGCCGGTGGACGGCATGTCCTCGGAAGACGCGTTCCGCGAATTGTATGCCGCGTTCAACCTGGCCGGTGGCGGTCCGACAGCGCTGATCGAGAACGTGACGGTGACGCGGGGGGATTTGATGACGTGGGGGAAGTGAACCGGAGGTGAGTCCTCCGGCCCTTTTTGCGAGGCCCCTGGCGAACTCCAGACAAGATCGGCCGGGACTGACGCGTTTCGGGGTTGTCCCTATTTCGCCCGCGCGACTTCGAGAGTCGGCGTAAATGTACCCTTCTGGTCCTTGCGCGGGGA
>CAISEY010000412.1 GCA_903884435.1 uncultured Hyphomicrobiales bacterium
CCACCTTGCCGGTGGCCGCCTCGACCATGTCGGCGCGCACGTCGTAATGGCCGGGCGACATGCCCCGCTCGATTTTCACCGCCCATTTCCCGTCGGGCGCCGCCTGCACGCCAGCGACGGGCGCTCCGTTGAGATAAAGCCGGACGCTCGCCCCGGCGGGCGCGAGGCCCGTGGCGAAAAAAGCGCCGTCGTCGCCCGCTTCCACGGTGCGCACGGCGACCGCGGGCGCGGGGCCCGACGCCGGACCGGCCGCGTCGCCAAGCGGCGTCACGGGCCGGTCGGGCGACGCGAGGGCCGCGAGGGTTTTTTCGCCCGGCTTCGAAGCCACGGCGACGGCGACCGTTTGTTCGGAGCGCGCCTCGCCCGCCGCGCCGCCCGCGCGCAGGGACAACAGATGATCGCCAGGGGCCAGCGGCGGCGGTATGATGACGAACTGGCCGTTTGCGTCGGCCATCACCTCGCCGATCTTCGTTTCGCCGTTGAAGAGGCTCACCAGCGCCCGCGGCGCGGCGCGGCCGGCGACAACGGCGTCGCCGGTCGTTTCGACACGGGCCACGTCGAATTCCGGCAAGACCGGCTTCTCCGCGAGCGGAGCCTGCGCGGGCGGCGCGAGGGCGGCGGAGGCCGGCGGCGACGGAGCGACGGGAGAGGACGGCGCGGGCGCCGGGGAAACGGGCGACGACGGGGTCCGCGCCTCGCTGGCCGCGTCCATCCGGGCCGGCGAACTCACTGGCGGCGCGTCGACGCCGGTCAGCAGTCGCCAGACGAGCACGCCGACCGCCGCCACGCCCGCGACAGCCGCCGCGGCCGTCGAGATATTCGCTCCGGGAAACTTGATCATGACGCCCACGCTATAACTCATTTTAACGCGCTGAAATCGAAAGCGCCATATCCCCGCGCGTCGCCGGGGCTTGACCTCGCCGACGGCATGGGCGATGGCCTGACCATGCAAAACCCCGGCGAAATTCGCAATGTCTGTGTCTATTGCGGCTCCGCGCCGGGCGACGATCCACGGTTCGCGGCGGCGGCGGAGGCGCTCGGCGCCGACCTCGCGCGGGAAGGCGTCGGCCTCGTTTACGGAGGCGGCGACAATGGCCTCATGGGCGTCCTCGCCCGTTCGGTCGTGGCGCACGGCGGGCGCGTCACCGGCATTATCCCCGATTTTCTCAAACGCCGGGAAATCGGCTTCGAGGGGGCCCAGGAACTCATCACCGTGCCGGACATGCACACGCGCAAGCGCATGATGTTCGAGCGCGCGGACGCTTTCGTCGCCCTGCCCGGCGGCGTCGGCACGCTCGAGGAACTCGTGGAGCAGCTCACCTGGGTTCAGCTCGGGCGTCACGAAAAGCCCGTGCTGATCGCAGACATCGGCGGCTTCTGGCGGCCGTTGCTGTCGCTGTTCGCGCACATGCGGACGCAGGGGTTCATCAAGCCGGAGTTCGAGGTGCGCTATCTCGTCGCCGAAAAAACAGCCGACGTCGTGGGAATGCTGCGCGCGGCGGCCGCGCGCGCCGGCGGCGCGGGCGAGCCTCTCGACCCGCGCCTTTAGGCCCTGAACCGGCCGCATTTTCGCCCGGGTCGCCTGCAATTGCCAGCGCATGACGGTATGATGTAGCAATCAATCGTCACTATCCCCGAGGAGCGCCACATGAATTTCCGTCGCCTGCGTCTGCCTGCCCTTGTCGTCGCAACCCTTGGTTTCGGCGCCTCCCTTTCGATTCCCGCCATGGCGCAGTTCCAGACCCTGGGCGCCCCGGCGGCGGCGCAGGGCGCGGTCGAGGCGGCGACGGACGCGGCGGCGAAGCCCGCCAAAGCCAAACCCCGCAAGGCCGCCGCGAAAAAGAAGCCGAAGGGCGAGGCGATTCCGCGCAACGGCGCGCTGGTCATCACGAACCGCCGGTCGGCGGGCCTCGTGGAGCTTTCGGCGACGCCGGAAAAAGGCGGAGACCCCATCGTCCTCGCGCATGATCTCGCCGCCGGCGCGAAGTCGAACACGAAACTTCCGGCGAAGTCGGGCTGCGTGTTCAGCCTGTCCGGAACCTTCGACGACGAATCCACGCTGGAGGCGGCGAACCTCAATCTGTGCAAGGACGGCCGCGTCAACCTCGTGGAGTAACCGTCCGCGGGGCGCGACGCGCCCACCCGGACTCCTCGCGGCGCCCCGGGTTGGATGAATCCCCCGGTTCGGCGCCGCGGTCGATTGACATGATCGCGCGCCGGGCGCCTTTGCCCGCGCCGGAATTTTCCGCTATTCGGGCTGCGCGCAACCGGTCCGGCCTTTCGCCGGCGGCTTCCCGCGGGGGAACCAGAATGTCCAGCAACGACCTCGATCGTCGCCGTTTTGCCTTCATGACGATGAGCCTGGCGGCTTCATCCGCCTTCGCCGCTCCCGTTTTCGCGCAAGCCGCCTATCCCGACCGTCCCGTGCAGGTGGTGATCGGTTTTCCCGCCGGCAGCGGAGCCGACATTCTGGGCCGTTATTTCGTCCACAAGCTTGAGGAAAAGGCCAAACAGCCATTCGTTGTGGTCAACCGCGCCGGCGCGACCTCGAACATCGCCATCCGCTCGGTCTCCACGGCGGCGCCGGATGGTCACACGATTCTGTTCATCGCCAATTCCAACATGGCCGGCAGCCGTTTCCTGTTCAAGGATCTGCCCTTCGACACGATCAGGGACTTCACGCCGATCGCGTCCTTCGCGCAGATCACCTTCGTTCTCGTGGTGTCGCCGAAATCTCCGATCAACAGCATCGCGGAACTGCTCGAGCACCTGAAGAAAAAACAGGACAACCTCTACGGCTACACCAACCAGACGGCGCAGCTCTCGACCGAATTGTTCAAACAGATGACCGGCGCCCCGGCCAAGCCGGTGCCCTACAAGACGGCCCCGGAAGCGATGAAGGAAATCACCGAGGGCACGATCGATTTCATGATCATGGATGGAACCTTCGCGGCGGGCCAGGTCTCGCAGGGCGCGCTGAAGCCGCTCGCGGTGACGACGGCGACGCGCTCGCCCAGCTTCCCCAACGTGCCGACGATGCAGGAGGCTGGCCTCGCCGGCTTCGATTTCGCGCCGTGGTGGGCCGCCTATGTCCCGGTTGGCACGCCGCAACCGATCATCGACAAGCTCGAGGCCTGGCTGCTCGACATCGCGAAGATGCCGGAGACCGCCGAATTTCTGAAGAACGTCGGCGCCATCGTCAACAGCGACACGTCGAAACAGGCGGACGAGCGGCTGAAGGCGGAACTGCCGAAATGGGGGCCGCTGGTGAAAGCCGCCGGCATCGAGCCGCAATAAAGACCGTCACGCGGAGGCCGGTTCCAGCGCCTCCGCGACGGCCGCCCGCGCCAGCGGCAGCACGTCCGTCTCGAACCACGGGTTTTTCTTCAGCCAGCCGCTGTTGCGCCACGAGGGATGCGGCAACGGGATGACCCGCGGGCGAAAGCCGGCGAAATCCGCCTGGCGGCGCACCACCTCCGAAACGCCCTCCCCCTTGCGGCGGGCGAGACCCAGCCGCGAGAAATGATAGTCCTGCGCGTAGACGCCAATCACGAGAATGGTTTCGATCGCCGGAAGTTTCGCGAACAGGCGGTCGTGCCAGGCGTCCCGGCATTCACGGCGCGGCGGCAGGTCGCCCCGGTTCCTGTCCCAGCCGGGGAAACAAAAGCCCATGGGGACGATGGCGATCCGGCGCGCGTCGTAGAACGTGTCGCGATCGACGCCCATCCACTGGCGCAGGCGATCTCCCGAAGGATCGTTGAACGGCAGGCCGCTTTCGTGAACCCTTATGCCCGGCGCCTGGCCGGAGACCGCGAGGCGCGCCGTCGCCGAGACCCGCAAGACGGGTCGCGGTTCATGCGGCAAAGGGACGCCGCGCGGGGAGTCGCGGCAAATCCGGCAGGCGCGGATGGCCTCGACGAGGCCATCGAGCGTCTCCTCAGACATCGAGGACGAGCCCGTCCCTGAGCAGCGTCAGGCCTTCCGCCTCCATGTCGTCCGCCCGCGCGAGGGCGCTCGCGCCCATGTGCGTGATCGCGACGCGGCGCGCGCGCAGGCGCCCGAGATTCGCCCGCAGAGCCGGCCAGTTGAGATGGCCGGGCACCGGGCGCTCGCCGGAATAGCATTCGACGACGAACAGGTCGGCGCCGTCGGCGATGGGCTCGAGGGCGGGAGTCCATTCAGTGTCGCCGGAATAGGCGAAGGTCTTGCCGCCGCCGGCGAGCCGGATCGCCGTGGCGGGGCTGCCCGACTGGTGGACGACCTCGCGGGTCCACAGGTCGAGGCCCGCGACGGACGCGCGGCCTCCGGGCTTGACTTCGCTGATTTCGCAGGGAAAGCGCCAGCCGCGTTCGGCGACCGAGGGAAAGAAATCCTCGACCGCCCGGTCCAGCCGCTCGCGTAGTCCGGGAGGCCCGACAATGGACAGAGGCCGGGTCCGGCGCGTCTCGAACTGTGTTTGCAGGAGGAAGAAGGGCAATCCGCCGAAATGGTCGCCATGCAAATGCGACACCACGATGGCGTCGACATCGACGAGATTTTGCCCGAGCCCGTGCCAGGACACGAGGGCGGACGCGCCAAAATCCACGAGGACGCAGCGCCCGGCCGCGTCGAGCCTGAAACAGGTGTGTCCGCGGCCCGCCGTGCCCCAGGCGTCGCCGCATCCAATAACGGTCAATTTCATGCGGTCGGCTTTCGTGCGAAACCTTCGATCAATAAACTGGAAACTTTGAAGTAAAGGCGTTCCGGCCCATTAACTCCCCCGGGCCAGCGCGGCGGCATAGCCCGTGTTGGGAGCCGGCACAAGAATTCTCGTGAAAAATCCGCGCCTGGAGCGTGAAAGCAGGGCTTTCGCCGGACGCGGGAGCTTCGTTGCGACCGGCGCGATCGCGTTCATGTCATGCGAACACATAAATCCGTGACCCCGCGTCAGGCGAAAGTTAAGGTTTATCGCCACATAGTGATCTTGTTACGAGTTGCAACGCGTCGGGTTCGGGTTGGCTGTGAGCGAAGTCACCGCAGAGATGATCGAGCGCGGCCGCGGGCCCGATCCGCGGACCGCGACGCAGCGACGCCGGCTCGCCTTCAAGGTCCGCGAAACCCGCGAAAAACTCACGTCGTCCGGCACCGGGTCGCGAATTTTCGACGTGGAATTGCTGCGCCTCTATTCCCAGGGCCTGATCGGCTCGGGCGCGGCGCTGGTCATGCTCGCGCTGGCCATCGCCGCCGGCTCCTGCCTCTGGGTCGAACCGCAATTCGTGCTCGTCTGGGTGACGCTGGTGGGCATCGGCCTCGCCCTCAACCATCGCTTCGCCATCAATTTTCTCCGCACGCCGGAGCCCGCCGTCAACGTCAGGATCTGGCGCCGCAAGTTCGCCCTCACCGCCGCGATCCAGGGCTCCCTGTGGGCGATGATCATCGTTCTGCTGCTCGAAGACGCGAATCCCTCCGCGCGCACCTTCGTGCTCTTCGTCCTGTTGCTGATCGCGGCGATGACGGCGATGACCTGCGCGGCGGTCCCCGCCGCGGTCTATGCCGGCCTCACGCCAATCCTGATCGCCGTCGTGACCTTCATGACGCCATGGGACGGGTTCCAGAATTTGTCCCTCTCGATCATGGCCGGCGGCGCGCTGGCCTATTTCGTCATTCTGGCGCGGCGGCTCTATTCGACCTCCCTCGACACGCTGTCCCTCAGCATGGAGAAGGAAGAACTGATCGTCGAAATCGAACAATCGCGCGCCAATTCGGACGAGGCGCGGCGGCGCGCGGAGGAAGCCAATCTGGCGAAATCGCGATTCCTCGCGACGATGAGCCACGAATTGCGCACGCCGCTGAACGCGATCCTCGGCTTCTCGGAAGTGCTGAAGGGCGAATTGTTCGGCGCGCACGCCGTGCCCGCCTACAAGGAATATTCCAGCGACATTCACTCGAGCGGCCAGCACCTGCTGATGCTCATCAACGAAATTCTCGACCTGTCGCGCGTCGAGGCCGGACACTACGATCTGAAGGAAGAGTCGGTCTCGCTGCCGCACGTCGTCGAGGATTGCCGCTATCTCCTGAGCATGCGCGCCAAGAACCGCGAGATCACCATGACGGAAGTCATCGAGGCCGATCTGCCGCGCATCTGGGCCGACGAGCGCGCCCTGCGGCAGATCACCCTCAACCTCCTCACCAACGCCATCAAGTTCACGCCGCCGGGCGGCTCGATCACCATCAAGGTGGGCTGGACCGCGACGGGCGGCCAGTATCTCTCCATTCGCGACACGGGGCCGGGCATTCCCGCCGACGAAATTCCGACGATCCTCTCGTCCTTCGGGCGCGGGTCGCTGGCGCAAAAAAACGCCGAGGAGGGGACCGGCCTCGGCCTTCCCATCGTCAAGGGCCTCGTCGAACTGCACGGCGGCACGTTCACGCTGAGGTCGCAGGTCCCCGCGTCGGCACCGAGGTCATCATCGTGCTGCCGCCGGAGCGGGTGATGAACGCCCTGCCGCAGATGAGCGAAACGCCGGAGCCGGCGCCGCCGCCCGCCAGACGCGCCGCCGCCCGTCCGCGCCGGTCGGCGGCCTGACCGCCGCCGCAATTGCCTGTATGGTGCGGGCGTCTCGAACGGCGGATTTTACCGATGAAGCCTTCCACACTCGCGCGCTGGCTTTTCTCCGCGCTGGTCGCCCTGGGCGCGGCGAACGCTCCGCGCGCGCAGGAGGCGCCGCCGCAAGGCTCGCCGCCCGGCCGCAACGCGCCGCAGGCGAGGCCGCCCGGCGAGGGATTGCGCCCGCTGCCGCCGGATTCCACGACGAAACACAAGATCACGCTCGGCGGAAAATCGCGTGATTTCACGGCGACGGCGGGAACCATCCGCCTCTCCGACGCGCAGACCGGCGCCCCGCAGGCCGATATCGCCTTCATCGCCTTCCGGCTCGACGGGGAGCCGGCGCGAACGCGTCCGGTGAGTTTCGTGATGAATGGCGGGCCCGGCTACGCCTCGGCCTGGCTCAATCTCGGAGGCCTCGGGCCGTGGCGGCTGCCGATGGATGGCGACGCGGCCGCCCCCTCCGCGACGCCCGCCGTCCTCGACAACCCCGACAGCTGGCTCGAGTTCACGGACCTCGTGTTTCTCGATCCGGCGGGCACCGGCTACAGCCGGATTCTCGGCAATGACGAGGTCCGCAAGTCGTTCTGGAGCGTCAACGGCGACATCAATTCGCTCGCGGTGACGATCCGCCGCTGGGTCGAGGCCAACGGACGCGGCCTCTCTCCGAAGTTCATTGTCGGAGAAAGTTACGGCGGCTTCCGCGCGCCGAAAATCGCGCGCGTGCTGCAAACCGACCAGGGCGTCGGAATCGACGGACTGATGCTCGTTTCGCCGGTGCTCGACTTCACCCGGTTCGACTCCGGCGACTCGCTGCTGGGCCATGTCGCGCGCCTGCCCGCCTACGCCGCGACCGCGCGCGAGCGCAAGGGGCCGGTCACGCGCGACGATCTGAAGGACGTGGAAGCCTACGCCTCCGGCGAGTTCCTGCTCGATCTCGTCAGGGGCGTGAACGACAGGGCCGCCGTGGCGCGCGTGTCGGCGAGGGTGGCGGAGATCACCGGACTGCCGCCGGAGCTGGTGCGCCGGCTTGGCGGACGCGTGCCGGTCGATGTCTTCGCGCGCGAGATCAACCGGGACGACGCGCGGATCTCGAGCCTTTACGACGGCAACGCGCGCGGCCTCGATCCCGATCCCATGTCGCCGCGCGGGCGGTACGACGACCAGTTGCGGATCGGCCTGCACGCGCCGATCGTCCAGGCGATGGTCGATGTCTACAAACAACGCCTCGGCTGGAACGTCGAGAATGGCCGGTACCAGTTCCTCAACGAACAGGCGGGACGCCAGTGGGAGGGCCGCAACCGGGCGGAGTCCGCCAGCGACCTGCGCCGCGCGCTGGCGCTCGATCCCCGTCTTCGGGTGCTGGTGACGCACGGCCTCAGCGACCTCGTGACGCCCTATTACGAAACCCGCATGGTTCTCGACCAGATCTCCGATTTTGGCGCGCCGGGACGGGTGCGCTTCGTCGTCTATCCCGGCGGGCACATGAGCTACATTCGCGACGCCTCGCGACTGGCGATGCGCGACGACGCGCGCAAGTTGATGGAGCCGGGGCCAGCCCCGTGAGTTTTCAATGACGCGCCTCGCGCGCGGGTTTGATTTCCGTCAATGCGAGGCGGCGGCGGGTTCGTATGGTTTTCCAAGGAGGATAGCCATGCGCGTTCTTGACACAATCGGCAGCCGTTTGATGAGCGTGCTGCGTTTCATCTTCAATCCAGGTCCCGCGGCGGGATTCACCTGCGGCAATTGCGAACGGCGCGAACGTTGCGGGCAGCCACCCAGCGACGGCTGCGTCGCGCGCGCCGCGCAGGTCGAGGCGTTGCGACGCGGATTGCGGATCTAGTTCCGGGGCGGAAATTCACTCGTTCGCGGCGCGGTTCATTGGCGCCAGCGTCATGAACTCCCGGATACGTGAATTGCTTCCCGCGTCGTCCCGGCCCAGTCTGGCGAACAATCAACCGCCGGAGGAAGCCCGTGAGCGACATCGCCGATCCGAAACGCCTTTACATTCCCGCGCTGGCGCCGCTTTACGGCGGCGTCGGGAAATATTCATACGCTTTCATGCGTTTCGTGACGGGCGCCATTCTCGTTCCGCACGGGTGGGTGAAACTGACGACCGGAGCGATCCCGCTCGGCAGTATCGAGAAACTCGGCCTGCCGGCGCCGATGGTCTGGGGCTATCTGATCGCGAGCGTCGAATTCTTCGGCGCGATCATGCTGGCCATCGGATTGTTCACGCGTTTCGCCGCCGCGGCGATCGTCGTGGAGATGTTCGTCATCATCGCCTTCCTGCTCTGGCCCAACGGCTATTTCTGGACCAAGACGGGATATGAATTCGCGCTGATGTGGCTGTTGCTGTGCGTCGGGATTTTCTTTCGCGGCGGCGGCGAGTTGTCCGTGGACGGGTTGTTGAAAAAGGAAATCTAGTTCGCCTTGCCCGGCACCCGCGCCTGCGAAAACGTCGCCATGTCGCGGTGGCAGGCGAGCGCGGCCCTGACGAGGCCAGCCGCCAGCGCCGCGCCGGTCCCTTCGCCGAGTCGCATTCCGAGATCCAGCAGCGGCTTCTTGCCGATGCGGCGCAGCACCTCGGCGTGCGCGCCCTCGGCGGAGACGTGGGCGGCGAGACAATGGTCGATGCTGCCGGGCGAGATCGCGTGCAGGATCGCCGCGGCCGCGGTGGACACGTAACCGTCGAGGATCACCGGCACGCGCTCCATGCGCGCGGCGAGGATCGCGCCGAGGATCGCCGCGATTTCGCGCCCGCCAAGGCGGCGCAACAATTCGAGCGGATCGGCGAGATGGGGACGATGCAGGGCGACCGCCTGTTCCACCGCGGCGATCTTTCGGGCGAGGCCAGCGTCGTCGACGCCCGCGCCGCGGCCCACCCAGTCCGCCGCGGAGCCCCCGTAGAGGCCATGATAGATCGCGGCGGCGACGGTCGTGTTGGCGATGCCCATTTCGCCAAGGCAGAGCAAATCCGTGCCGCCCGCGATGGCCTCCATGCCGAAGGCGACGGTCGCGGCGCAACCGGCCTCGTCGAAGGCCGGGCCCTGCGTGATGTCGTCCGTGGGGATGTCGAGGGCGAGTTCGAAGACCTTCAGTCCGAGGTCGTAAGTGGCGCAAATCTGGTTGATGGCGCCGCCGCCCGCCGCGAAATTCTCCATCATCGCGCGCGTCACGGCCTGCGGATAGGCGGAGACGCCGCGCGCGGCGACGCCGTGATTGGCCGCGAACACGGCCACCAGCGGGCGTGAAATCGACGGCGTCGAGCGGCCCTGCCAGGCCGCGAGCCATTCGACGAGCTCCTCCATGCGCCCAAGCGCCCCCGCCGGCTTGGTGAGCTCCCTGTCGCGCGCGCGCACGTCGGCGACGCAGGTTTCGGAGGCCGGCGGCAGCAGCGGAAACAGGGCGCGAATGTCGTCGAAAGGGAGACCGGAGGCGGACATTGGAATTCCTGGGCGAAGGGAGCCGCCTCGATAAAGGCTCCCGCGCCGATGCGCCAGCGGTTCAACCGCCTTTCGCCGGAAACGGCGCCCGCCGCTGGCGCGCCGCTCGACAGGGCCGGGCGTTTCGCCTTACCTCGCCCCATGTCCCCGCCCCGCGAACTCGCCGCCAATCTTCTCTCCTGTCTGCGGTTTTATTCGCGGCTGCCCGTTCCGGCTTTCACCTTCGAGCCCGATCCGCACGGAATGCCCGATTTCGCGCGGGCGATCCGGATGCTCCCCGTCGCCGGCGCGCTGATCGCCGCGCCGGCGGCGCTGACGCTGGCCGCGGCTCTCTTCGCGGGCCTGCCGGCGGGCGTCGCCGCGGCCCTGGCGCTGGGCGCCGGCGTCCTGACCACGGGCGCCTTCCACGAGGACGGGCTCGCGGACACGGCGGACGGGTTCGGCGGCGGAGCGACGCGGGAGCGCAAGCTCGACATCATGAAGGACAGCCGCATCGGAACCTATGGCGGCGCCGCGCTGGCGCTGTCGTTCCTGATCCGCTGGGCGGCGCTGACGGCGCTCGCGGACAGCCCGGCGCGCGCGGCGGCGATCATGCTGGCCTGCGGGGCGGCCACGCGCGTGTTCGCGCTGCTGCCGATGGCGCTGCTCGGGCCGGCGCGAACCGAAGGAGCCGCCTTCGCGGCGGCGCGTCCGCGCGCGGGATCGCTCGCGACGGCCTTCGCGCTCGCGGGCGCCGCGGGGCTCGCGCCTGTTTTCGCCGGCGCGGGTCTGCTCCAGTCGCTCGCGGCGACGGGTCTCGCCCTCGCGGCGGCGGCCGCGATGACGGGGATTTCCGCGCGGCAGATCGGCGGCCAGACCGGCGATGTCGCGGGCGCGGCCCAGCAACTCGCGGAAATGGCCTTTCTCTGCGTGTTTTCGGCACGGGTTTGATCGGGCGCGCCGGACTTCCTACAATGCCGGGATGGACCGCGTGTCGACGCCCTGCGTGAATTTCTGCTGGATCGAGGCTTCGCATGGTCTGTGCGAAGGCTGCGGGCGCACGCGCGACGAAATCTCGCGCTGGTATCTGCTGAGCGAGGACGAACGCCTCGCGATCATGGCGAGCTTGCGGGAAAGGCTGGTCGCCGCCGTCGGCGAGCCGCGCTATCCCGAGAAACGGCCCTCGCCGTGAGGATGGGTCTGTTCCTGCTCGCTGGCGTCGTCGCCGCCGCGATCCTCGCGCTGGCCCTGCCGGGCGACACCAGGATCGCGGGCGTCGAAGGCGGCGCCTTCGTCGCAAACGCGGCCTACGGGCTGGTCGCGGTGGCGCTGGCGGCGTCGCTCGTTCATCGCTACCGCGGAAGGCTCGGTGCCGGCGTGCGCGACGCGCTGATCTGGGCCGGCCTCTTCGTCGCGCTCGTCGCGGGTTACGCGTATCGCGATCTCCTCGACCCGTTCGCGCAGAGGGTGATGGCGGAACTCAGGCCGGGCTCGGCGATTGTCTCCACGCCCGGCGTCGTCGAGGTGGCGCGGCGGCGCGACGGGCATTACGTCGTGGACATGCTGGCCAATGGCGTGAAGCTCCCCTTCGTTTTCGACACGGGCGCCTCGAACGTCGTGCTGCGCGCCGAGGACGCGGCGAAACTGGGAATCGACCTCGCGAAACTGACCTATTCGCTGCCGATCTCGACCGCCAATGGCGTCTCCCGCGCGGCGGAGATCAGCCTCGACAGCCTCGGAGTCGGAACCATCGGCCAGCGGCGCGTGCGCGCCCTCGTGGCGAGGCCCGGCTCGCTCGACGAAAACCTGCTCGGCATGAGCTTTCTGGAAAAGCTCTCGTTCTATGGCGTGGAAAACAGCCGGCTGGTGCTGAAAAGCCGGTAATCCCTAAAAGCCCAGAAGACTCAGCACGAAACGGGACGACACCAGCAGCAGGAACACGCCGAAGGACAGCTCAAGCGTGCGTTTCGGCAGGGTATGCGCGAGTTTCACGCCCAGCGGCGCCGTCCACATGCTCACCGGCGCGAAGAGAATGACGCCGACGAGCGACACGAAGCCGAAGGAGAGCGGCGGCAGGCCGGACTTGTCCCAGCCCGCGAAAATATAGCCGATGGCGCCGGGAATGGAGATCAGCACGCCCATGCCGGCGGAGGTCGAGACCGCCTGGTGGATCGGCCGGTTGTAGAACATCATGAACATCGAGCAGATTTGCCCGCCGCCAATGCCCATCAGCGCGGAAAACACGCCGATGAGCAGCCCGTAGACTTTCATCAGCGGCCCTTTCGGGAAGTCGTCGGCGATGCGCCACTTCATGTTGGCGAGCAACCGCGCCGCGCTCATGCCCGCGACGACGACGAAGACGAGCTTGAACACGACCGGCGGCGCGAAGCGCGCCAGCGCGCTGCCGACGATCACGCCGACGACGGTGGGAACCGCCCAGGCGCGCAACACCGACATATCCACCGATCCGTGCGCCTTGTGGGCGTTGTAGGAGCGGATCGAGGTGGGGATGATAATGGCGAGCGAGGTGCCGACGCAGAGCGGCATCCGCACGTCCTCCGGCACGCCCAGAATACGGAAGAGTTCGTAAAGAACCGGCACGATCACGGCGCCGCCTCCAACGCCGAACACACCGGCGAGAACGCCGGTGATGGCGCCGGCGACGACGAGAGCCGTGGCGAGGAGGGCGAGTTCGCCGTAGGAAATGCCAGCGATCATGGGGAATCCGGGGCGCGAAAGAGACGCGCTCTTTTGCGCCATCGGACGTTCCGGCGCAACCGCCGCTCAGGCCGCCGCGGCCTCCCGCGCGACGAGCCGCACGGCGGCGCGCAGCACGTCGATCCCGGCCCCGCGTTTCACCGCCTCCATCGCGAGATGGCGGCGGTAATGACGCGCGCCGGGCAGACCCGTGAAAAAGCCGAGCATGTGGCGCGTCATGTCCGCGAGGCGCGCGCCTTCCGCGAGGCGCGCCTCGACATAGGGAATAAACGCCTCGACCGCGTCGAATGGCGAGGCGAGCGGCGCGGGCTCGCCGAACAGGACGGGATCGACGCCCAGCAACAGGGCGGGATCGTGATAGGCCGCGCGCCCGATCATGACGCCGTCGAGGATTTCGAGATGGGGCGCCGCCTCGGCCAGCGAGTGGATTCCGCCGTTGATGGACATGGGCACGGACGGGAAGGCGCGCTTCAATTCGTGGACCAGCGGATAGTCGAGCGGCGGCACGTCGCGGTTTTCCTTCGGCGACAGGCCCTTCAGCCAGGCCTTGCGCGCGTGGACGACCAGCGCGTCGGCGCCCGCCGCGACGACGCTCTCCGTCATCGCCCACAGGGCTTCGCGCGGCTCCTGGTCGTCGACGCCGATCCGGCACTTCACCGTGACCGGGATTTTGACGACCGCCTTCATGGCCGCGACGCACGCGCCGACGAGCGCCGGCTCGCGCATGAGGCAGGCGCCGAAGGCCCCGCTCTGCACCCGGTCGGACGGGCATCCGCAATTGAGATTGACCTCGTCGTAGCCGAATTCGGCGCAGATCAAAGCCGCCTTCGCGAGCGCTTCGGGCTCCGAGCCGCCAAGCTGGACCGCGAGGGGATGCTCTTCGCGGGAGAAGCCAAGCAGCCGCTCGCGGGGGCCATGAATGACGGCGCCCGTCGTCACCATCTCCGTGTAAAGCCGCGCGCGGCGCGACATGAGGCGATGGAGGAACCGGCAATGCCGGTCGGTCCAGTCCATCATGGGGGCGACGGAGAATTTATATATACTACCTGACATTTAACCGCGAATTTCGACTGTATGGACGCTTGCCCGGGGCGCGGCCGGGCGAAAAGGCGCGCACTCTATCGCCATCGCGGCGAGAGGTGTCAATTTCAGCGGGCGGTCCATCCCTCACGCTTCATTGACCGGGGCGCCCGGCGTCCGCGTCGCGACGCGATCAACCCCTGGCGCGGATCCCGGGGAGTCCCGCCCTGCCCGCGTATCGATAAAAAAGGCTCTTCGCCGCCTCCACGACGCCGAGATAGACGGCGGTCGCGCCAACCAGATAGGCGAAAAACAACGGCGGAGGCGCGACGAAGCCAAACCACGCGCCAACCGGCAGAAAGGGAAGCAAGACCGCGATCGCGACCGCGCCCGACGCCATCAGCACCAGAAACCGGTGCGGGCGACTGAACAGCAGGCTTCCGCGCGTGCGGATCGCGAAGACAACCAGGACTTGCGTCATGATCGACTCGATGAACCAGCCCGTCTGGAAAAAAGCCTCGTCGGCCCGGAACACCCGCAGAAGAACGTAAAAGGTCAG
>CAISEY010000413.1 GCA_903884435.1 uncultured Hyphomicrobiales bacterium
CATCCTTCCAGGGCTGCGTGCCGAGGGCGTCGGGCCAGGTGTAGGTGTAGCCCTTGCCCTTCAGGCAGATCAGCACGGCGGCGGAGCCATGCTTGTGCGCCTTGGAGTAGCGGCCGGTCTCGTGCTGGCCGACCCAGAGGTAAAAGCGCTGGCCGGCCATGGACGGCTCCATCCGGCGATAGCCGGGGGAGCGGCGATTATCGAGGGGAAGCTCCGCGGCCACGACATCCGGGATAAAGTTGGTGCGGCGCATGGCGAGGCCACGCACCGGGTCCGGCTCGATATCGTCGCTTGGCTTGAAGTAATCCTCGTTGCCCGAATAGCGGTCGGTGAAGTTGAACGGGCAATCGAAGATGAAGCGGGGATTGTCGACGAGGTTGAAAATGTTCGGCGCCGTGGTGCCGCAGAGGATGATCGCCGGCGAATTCGTGGCGTTGACGAAGCGATGATGCGCGTTGAGCGGTATGGAAAACAGCGAGCCCTTCTGCCATTCGAACGTCTGCTTTTTCGTCTGGCCTTCCTGCCAGACCTCCGTCGAGCCGCGGCCCTCGACGATCATGACGTTCTTCTCGTAGACGTGCCGCTCGACGTTGAGCGCGCCGCCTGGCGGCACCTCGACGACATACATGCCCCACAGGCCCTCGGTGCCGTAGAGCTGGACGTAGGTGCCGCGCCCGCCAAGGCGCTTCCACGGCGCCATCGGCAGTTCGAGAACCGTCTTGCAGCCGATGCCGCGATGGCAGGGAACGCCCTCCGCTTCCATGAAGCGGTCGTAGGGCATGGAGGGACGCTTGAAGGCGCCAAAACCGGCGTTCTCGCCGGCCTTGGGTTCGTGCCAGTGTTTCGCGGTTTCGTCGTGCGGCATGCGAATCTCCCGTTGACGCCCGCCTGTTAACACCAACGCGGCGGGCGCGCGAGGGCTCCGGCCGGGGTCAAGCCGTCTCGAGGATTTTGTCGCGGTTGCGATTGAAATGGTAGCGCGGCAGATGGTCGAGATCGGTTCCGGTCACGCGGATCACCCAGGCTTTCGAGGGGTGGCCGGTCGAGTGGATCATGCCCGGCCCGTAGCCGCGCGACTGGCCGGGCATGATCCGGTATTGATCGGACTTTCGCAAAACATGGCCCGCCTCGGACTCGTCGTTGACGCGCTTCCATTCCGTCATTTCGGTGAAGCCGCGAGCGTTGCCATAGATCGCCCAGGAATTGCCGTGACTGTGCGGATTTCCCGTCTTGCCGGGCTCCTGTACGTGCGCCAGAACGTAAAAGTCGGTGTCGGCGTCGTGATAAAGCTCGCGCTTGCCGACTGGCGTCTCGTCGTTGAAGGTCGCCGCCACGAAGTCGGCGTTGGCGAGCAGTTCGCGCAACCTGGCCGCGATTTCGTCGAGAGCGACGGCGAGCGGCTTGCCCTTCAGGCTGGCGCGCGCGTCATTGCAAAAGGTCGCGAGTTCGTAGGCCATGTCCGTCTCCCCTGACGCGGCGGGGCCGCCGCTGAATCCCAGACTAGCAGACTGGCGGATTTTGAAAAAGCCGCGGGCGCATTGACGGGAGGACCGCCCGTCCTTACCTCTGGCCCGTTTTCGGGGGGAGGGTGCGATGCTGAATGTTCACGCGCGGATCGCCGCGAGGCTTGTGCCGGCCATGGCGGCGCTGCTGGCCGGCGTGTGCGCGGCGCGCGCCCAGTCGATGGTGGCGGATGTCGCGACATACGAGGGGCCCGACCGTCACGCGCGCCTGCTCGAGGGCGCGAAAAAGGAAGGCGGGCTGACACTTTATTCCTCGGCGACGAACGAGGACATGAAGGAACACATCGCCGCCTTCGAGGCGAAATATCCCGGCGTCAAGGTGAAGTTCTGGCGCGGCGATTCCGAGGGCATCCTCCAGCGCGCGGTCACGGAGACGCGCGGCGGCCGCAATGAATTCGACGTGATCGAGACGAGCGGCGGGACCATGGAAGCGGGCTTCCGAGAAAACCTGTTTCAGGCCGTGAAGTCGCCGGTGCTCGCGGACATTTCGCCGAAAGCCAGGTTCGACGGAGACGCGTGGACCGGCACGCGCTTTCAGCTTCACGTCATCGCCTACAACACCAACGCGACGAAGAAAGAGGACCTGCCGAAAACCTGGGCGGATCTCGCCGCGCCGCGGTTCAAGGGAAAGCTTGGCATCGAACTCGACGATTCCGAATGGTTCGCCTCCATCGTGGGCTGGATGGGCGAGGAAAAAGGCCTCGCCTTCTGGCGCGACGTCGTCGCCAGAAACGGTATGTCCGTGCGCAAGGGCCACACGCTCATCGCCAATCTCACCGCGTCGGGCGAAGTGCCCGTCGCGCTCGGCATTTATCGGTACAAAGTCGACCAGATGAAGAAAAAGGGCGTGCCGATCGACTGGATCGACATGCCGCCTTACGTGGTTCATCCCATCGGCATCGCGGTGTCGAAAAAGTCGCCGCATCCCAACGCCGCGATGCTGTTCTTCGATTTCATGCTGGACGAGGGACAGAAAATCTATCTCGGACAGGAGACCCATCCGACCAGCCTGAAGGTGAAGGCGGAGCCGGAATCGGCGATCTACATGGATTACGCGAAGGCTCTGGACGCCGGCGACAAGTGGCAAAAGCTGTTCAGGGAAATCTTCGCGGCGCGGGCGCGGTAGCGGTTTATTCCGAGCTTCTTCTGGCGCCGCCGGAAATTTCCACCGTGTCCTGCTTTTTGGGCTGGATCGCCTCCTTGACGCGCGCCTTTATGTCCGCCGGCGCGGAGATGAGGTCGGCGATCAGGCCCGCGAGTTCCGCGCCTGTCATGGCGCTGATCTCGGCGCGTTCTTTCTCCGCCTCGGCGATGAACAGCGGGTCCTTCAACGTGAGGTCGAAGGCGCGGCGCAGGGTCGCGACGCGCTCGGGCGGGACGCCGGGCGTTGTCGCGATGGGCCGTCCGACGGCGACGGCCTTCGACATGAAATCCAGCAACGGCTGATCGGCGGGTCCGCGCGCGAGGTCGCGCAGGAGCGGCACGTCCGGCAAGGCGGGATCCTTGCGCAGGCCAACTTGCAGGAGGGGAACGATCATCTTTTGCGCGACGAAATGCGGCGAGATCGAAACGTAGCTCGCCCAGGTGTTGGTGCCGCGTCCCTCGACCTCGCCGCGTTGCATGGCCAGATCAACGTCGTGACCGTCCGGATAGCCGAAGACGATCTTCAGCTTCGTGCCGAGAACATTGTTGTAGAAAGCCGAAAGTTGCTGGGAAATGGAGCCGGCCTGCGTCGTGCCGATCGTCGTCTCGCGCTTGCGCGCGTCCTCCAGCGTCTTCGTTGGCGACGTGTGCCAGACCGCGAGGATCTGGTTGGAGTCGCTCATGTTGCCGACCCAGTTGAACTCGCGCAAATCCGCCTGGAACGAGGCGTTCAGCCCGAGCGCCTGATCGGTGGCGAGCCCCTGGCTGACGATTGTGAGAATCGTGCCATCCTTCGGCGCGACGCGCGCGATGTAATTCGCCGCGACGATGCCGCCGCCGCCCGGCATGTTGACCGGCACGACGCGCGGATTGCCGGGAATATTGCGCCCGATATGCCGCGCCAGCAGGCGAGCGTAGGAATCGTAACCGCCCGCGCCCGCCTGGGAACGGATCACCATCTGCAGCGTCTTGCCGCGATAGAAATCTTCCACCGCGTCGGCTCGCGCGGCGCCGACGATCGCGAGCGAGGCGAACAGGAACGACGTGCTTACCCGGATGGCTCCATGCATGGCGCGTCTCTCCCTCGGGTTTGAAAAGAAGCGCTCCGCGGCGACTCCGCCGCTCGCGGAGCGACACGCCCTCAGTAGGTCTTCAGCACGTTTCGCGCGATGACCATCTTCATCACCTCGGTCGCGCCCTCGGTGATGCGGTAGGACCGCTGCTGCCGCCACATTTTCTCGATCGGCAGGTCCGTGGTCAGCGCTATGCCGCCGTGAATCTGCATGCAGCGATCGACGACCCTGAACGCCATTTCGTCCGCGTACATTTTCGCGATGTAGCAATCGTTGCGAGCGTCCTCGCCCTTGTCCATCTTGCAGGCGGCTTCCCACACCATGAGCCGCGCCGCCTTCAGTTCCACGAAGGAATCGACCAGCATCCACTGGATCGACTGTCGCTGCGACAGCGGCTGGCCGAAGGTGACGCGCTGTTTGGCGTAGGAGGTCGCCATGGCGAGGCAGCGCTCGGCGACGCCGAGCGCGCGCGCGCCGTGATGCACGCGGCCGACTCCCAGCCATTTCTGGCCGAACTTGAAGCCCTCGCCCTCCTCGCCGACGCGCTGTGTCGCGGGCACGCGCACGTTGTCGAAGTGGATTTCACAGGGTCGGTCGCCCATCATCGTCTTGAAGCGCGCGGTGATCTTCACGCCGGGCGTGTCCATGTCCACGAGGAAGCAGGAAATGCCGCCACGCGATCCTTTCGAACGGTCGGTCGCCGCCATCAACTGGATGAAGTCGGCGCTCGCGGCGCCAGTGATGAAGCGCTTGGTTCCATTGATGACGTAATGGTCTCCATCGCGCACGGCGGTGGTGCGCATCGAGCCGGGATCCGAACCGGCCTCCGGTTCGGTCTGCCCGAAACACGCGTGTTTCTTGCCCTCGAGCACGGGATAAAGATATCTTTTCTTCAAGTCCTCCGGCAGTTCGAAAAGGATCGCGCGCACGCTGGGCCCCGTGATCTCGGAATGACGCGCCGGCAGCGCGACCGTGCGCGCCAGCTCCTCCCAGATGATGCATCGGGCGAGAATGCCAAGGCCCTGACCACCATGTTCGACGGGAATGTCATACATCCACAGGCCAAGATCGCGCATGCCCTTCTGGAACTTCTCCAGAAACTCGGGCTTGAGTTCTTCCTCGTCGGTGACGCTCTCGCGTTCGACGGGGATCATCTCCCTGTCGACATAACGGCGCAAATTGGTCTGCAGCATTTGCAGTTCTTCGGGCAGCGTGAAGTCCATGTGTTTCTCCCTTGAAGGCTTCAGATCGCGACCGGACGCACGTCGACGGCGCGAACGCCCTCGCCCTTCGCGCGAACGATCAACGGATTGATTTCGAGATCGGCCAGCAAATGCCGGTGATCCAGATAGAAGTCGGACAGGCCGCAAATCGCCCTGACCAGCGCGTCCACGTCCGCCGCCGGCTTGCCGCGGAAACCGGCGAGCAGTTTCGACACCCTGAGTTCGCCGAGCATGGCGCGCGCGTCGTCCGCCGTCACCGGCATCAGGCGGAAAGCTATGTCCTTGACGAGTTCGACGAGAACGCCGCCGGCGCCGACGAGCAGCATTGGGCCATAAAGCGGATCAGTGCGCGCGCCGAGGATAATCTCGACGCCCGACACCATTTCCTGCACCAGGTAGCCTTCGATTGTCGCGTCGGGCTGCAACTCGTGAATCGCCTCGCCCAGAGCGCTGGCCTCGCGCTCCACGTCGCCGGACGATTTCAGATCGAGCTTCACGCCGCCGACCTCGGTCTTGTGCGAGAATTGCGGCGAGACGATTTTCAGCGCGACGGGAAAACCGATGCGCGCCGCAGCGGCGCCGGCGTCGGCGGGCGTTTTCGCGAGTTCGCTTTTCGGCGCGGCGAGGCCATGGGCCGACAGCGCCCGCGTCAGCGTCTCGCCGGAAATCGCTCGCGCGGTCCCCTTCGGATCGGGCAACGGCGCGACGACGCGGCCGGAGCGCGCGCCATGGAAGGCGATGCCGCCAAGGGCGCGAACGGTGGCGGGAAGTCCCTGCAAATAGGGAATTCCCATCGCGTCCTGAAACGACAGGGCGTTGGCGCCAAGCGCGTAGGCCATGCGGCCGAAGGCGATGACGGGCTTGTCGGTTGAGTCGACGATCGCCTTCAGCGTCTTCGCGTCGGGATTGCGCTTGCCGCTCGGCAGCACCGCCGCCCAGGCGAGAATGTCGATGTTTGGATCGTTCGCCACGGCGACGCACATTTCGACCGCGTTGGCGTCGTTCGAGGGAATGCCCGCGTCGAGCGGGTTTTTCAACGCGAGGTCGGGCGGCACGAGATGGCGAATCTGTTTCTTCGTGTCTTCGCCGAAATCGGGCGAGACGACGCCGCCGATTTCCTCGATGTAATCATAGAGCAGATCGACCGTGCCGCCGGAGGTCGTGACCCAGCCGACGCGGTTGCCCCTGGCTTTCCGTCCTCCCTGGAAGGCGAGCATCATTTCCACCATGTCGTCGAGCGCGTCGCAGGCGACGATTCCATAACGCTCGCACATGGCCCTGAAGCCGTCGTAGTCGCCGGAGATCGCGCCGGTGTGGGACTTCGCGGCCTCGCGGGATTTCTGCGACTTGCCTGTCTTGATGGCGATGATCGGCTTGCCTGCCGCGAGCGCCCGGCCCGCGGCGCGCATGAACACATCGGGACGGCGGATGCCCTCGATGAACAGCGCGATGATCTTCGTGTGGGGATCGTCGACGAAGTAATTGACGAAATCCGCGAGGTCGAGATCGATCTCGTTGCCGCTGGAGAACATGTAGCTGAACCTGACGCCGCGCTCGGACGCCGTCTTGCAAATGAATTGCAGCGTGCCGCCCGATTGCGAGACGCAACCGACGGAGCCCGGCGGCAGGCTGACGAGCTCGTTGTTGGGATAGCCGAAGAAGCGTTCGCGCAACGAATTTCCGCCCATGCAATTGGGACCGTTGACGGCGATGCCGCTGCGCGCCACGAGCGCGCGCAACGCGTCGCCACGCGCGACGATGACCGGATCCGTTCCCTCGCCGATGTTTCCGGCGTAGATCGTGGCGCTCTTCAATCCATTGGCGACGCCTGTTTCGAGCGCGTCGATCACGGCGGGCGCCGGCACGATGACGAGCGCGTGGGCGGCCGGCTCCGGCGTCGAAGCAAGGTCCGGATAACACGGAACGCCCCAGAGTTCCTTCAGGCGCGGATTGATCGGATAAACCTTGCCTGGATAGCCGGCGGCTTTCAGACTTGCGTAGATGTCCTGCGGCCATTTGGCGCGTTCCGACGCGCCGACAATCGCGACCGACGCCGGATTCAGCACGGGGAGCGGGGATTTGAAAGTCGTTCTCGTGGCAGGTCGCTCCGTCAACGCGGTTTCCTCCGGAAGTTCCAGGATTGGATGTTCGGGCAGAATTCCCGATCACGCCCTTGAAAGCAAGTGGCGCGCGCCTCGCGAGGCGCGCCCATTCTCGCCCGAATCCATGTATAGGAACACGAAACACTCTCGAACGGACCAGGGCGGAAATGGATCTTTCCTACGCGCAACATCTCGAGGACTACCATCTCTCGAGCGTTTTCGGAGACCGGGACACGGGCTTCTACATCGACGTCGGGGCGGGCCATCCCGTGGCGGACAATGTCTCCTGCTGGTTCTATCTGCGGGGATGGCGCGGCATCGCGGTCGAGCCACAACCGGAGCTCGCCCGGCTCTACGCGTTCGTTCGACCGCGCGACATCTCGGCCTGCTGCGTGCTCGGCCGTGAGACTGGCGAAGCCACGTTTCACGCCGTCGAGCGCCTGCACGGGTTCTCGACGATGGTCACGGAATTCGCCGAAAAGGCCACTACTTTCGGCGCCGGCTACGAAACGCGCCGCGTGCCCATGGAATCGCTCGCGTCGCTGTGCGCGAAACACGATGTCGGCGAGATCGACTTTCTCAAGATCGACGTCGAGGGCGCCGAAGGCGAGGTTCTCGCCGGCAACGACTGGACCCGCTGGCGGCCGAAGATCATCGTTTGCGAGGCTCTGGCGCCGGGCTCCATGGCGGAGAACTGGAACGCCTGGGAACCGCAATTGCTGGCGCAAGGCTACGAATTCGCGCTCTTCGAAGGACTCAACCGTTTTTACATCGCGAAGGAAAACGCCGGACTGCTCGCGCGCTTTCCGCGGGAGAAGGCGGAATGGCTCGTCGTTCCGCACCTTGGCCACACCAACCGCGCGCCATTCCGGGACGATCATCCCGATCACGCGTTTTCACGGGAACTCGTCGGAGCCTTTTTCGCGAGGATGCCGTTGCTCCCCCGCGAAACCTTGCTGGAGATCGTCCTGCACGGAGAAAAAGCCGATCTCTCGGCGAAGCCGACGCGGGAAGATCGCGAGCGCGTGGTCGCGCGGATGTTCCCCGGCGAAAAATTCCGCGACGCGAGCCGCGGTCTCGACCGGCTCGACGCGCCAACCCTGCGGGAATTCTACGCGCGAATCATCGACAGCGATCCCTTCAGGATCATGACGGGACGGCTCGCGATGAGCTGGGACGGCGGGCAGGTTCTCGACTAGACGACGGGTACGTTTTCGCGCAACCAGGAGATCATGCGCCGCATGATCTCGACGTTGTTTCGTTCCAGCATCAACGTGTGTCCGTTCCCGAAGATCCCGGCTTCCGGCAGCGAATCGATGGTGACGCGCCCGCCGAGAGCCCGCATTTTCCTCTCGAACGCGCGCGAGGCTTCGACGCGGTCCGGCGCCCGGTCGCCGATGACAATGATGATGGGCACGCGCGCGAGAACGGGAAGCTTTTCCTCTGGAATGTCGCCAAACGCGGAAACCGAGCTTTCGACCGCGAGAATCGCCTTGACTTTCTCCGGCCGCTCGATCGCCGCGAGATAACCAAGCAGACCGGACGACGACCATGTCTGCAGAACGCAGGGACCAACCTTGTCGATCAGGGCGGCGAAAGCCGCGACGCTCTTTTGCGTTTCGTCGGGATCGCGAAAGGTGGCGACCGTCTGCGGATAATAATCGGCGGCGCATTCCACCGGGAATTGCGTGTCCGGGAAGGGCTCGCCATAACGCGGCCCCCAGCGGAACGTCGTCCAGCAGGATTCAGCCGCGTATCGGTTGATGGCCGGCAGCGAGCCAGCCGCGGCGCGCCCGAGTTTGACGCGGTTGATCGCGCTCACGTCGACGCCGGAGCGCCCGGTGTTGACGCGATCGACCCCATAGGTCGCGAAGCCCTCGCGCAGAAACAGGGTCAGCCAGCCCTCGCGCCCGTCGGGCGTCGTGTCATAAACCCGCGCCGTGTGTCCGCCGCCGGGATTGAACAGGACCGGCCACGGAAAGGTTTGCTCCGCGGGATACTGGTACTGCGCGTGAACGTGATTCACATGGACATGGCCGTCGGGCCAGCGCCAGCTCCCGGGATCGCCGCCATCGTTGGCGTCGCAATGGACGAAAGAGCCGCCGGCTTCGAGCGAGCCCTGACGGGCGATGACGAGGGGTTTGGTCATCTTCAACCCTCGTGCTCCTCGAGCACGGACACGCGCACGTCTTTTTCGATCAGCGTCCAGATGCGATCGACGAGAGCCGCGAATTCCGGCGTGCGCTTGATCGACAATGGCCGCGGCCGCGGCAGGTTCACGTCGATGATTTCGGTGATGCGTCCGGGCCGTCGCGCGAAGACGAAAATGCGGTCGGACAGGAATACCGCTTCGTCGATCTGGTGCGTGACAAAGAGCACGGTCTTGCGACCGGCTTCCCAGATGCGCATCAGCTCCGTCTGCATGATTTCGCGGGTTTGCGCGTCGAGCGCGGAAAAGGGCTCGTCCATCAGCATCAGCGCGGGATCGACCGCCAGAGCGCGGGCGAGATTGACGCGCTGGCGCATGCCGCCGGACAATTGCCGGGGAAAATATTTCTCGAACCCCTTGAGCCCCACGAGGTCGAGCAGCTTCATCGTGAGACCGCGCTGGCTCTCGCCGAGCTTTCCATTGATCTCCGGGCCGATTTCCGCGTTTGACAACACGTCGCGCCATGGCAGCAGATTGTCCTGCTGGAACACGAAGCCGCGGTCGGCGCCAGGGCCGTCGATCACGCGGTCGTCGAGACGCGCTTCGCCGGCCGCCGCGGTCTCGAGGCCGCCGATGATGCGCAAAAAGGTCGTCTTGCCGCATCCGGACGGGCCGACGATGGAAACGAATTCGCCGTGCTGGATATCGACGTTGATGGCTTGCAAAACCTCGAGATCGCCGAAGCGCTTGGTCAGGCCCCTGACGGCCAGTTTGGGCGACGCCGCGTCCATGTTCATTCTCTCCACGGCAGAAGTTTTTGTTCGAGTTTGGCGAAGCCGCTGGTCATGGCGATGCCGGCCACAGCGAGGACCGTGACGCCGGCGAACAGATTGGGCATGTTGAACGTCTCGGCCGACTGACTGATCAATTGTCCCAGTCCCGCGCGCGCGCCGAAGAGTTCCGCCACCACGACGCCGATCAAGCCGCGGCCAATGCCGAGCTTGAACCCGGCGAAGATGAACGGCAGCGCGGAGGGCAAGGCCACCTTGAAGAAAATTTGCCGTTGCGTCGCGCCGAAGGCGCGAACGGTCTCGACGAGTTGCTGGCTGGTGTTGAGCAGCCCGGCTTCCGTGTTGATGGCGACCGGAAACAGCACCAGCAGGGCCACGACCATCACCTTGGACACGATGCCGATGCCAAACCACAGGATGAACAAAGGCGCGAGCGCCACGGTCGGAGTCGCGTAGAGGCCCGAGACCCATGGCTGCATCGCCTGTTTGCAGGACTTGAAGCTCGCCATCAGGAAGCCGAGTCCCACTCCGAGGAGACAGGCGATGAAATAGCCGAGGAAGAACTCGAAGGCGCTGATCCAGACGTGTTTCCAGATTTCCCCCGTGCGCATGAGATCGAACAGCGCGTAGACCACCTGCGTCGGCGCCGCGAGAAACAATTTGGAGCCGACGATGACGCGGCTGATGAATTCCCACAGCGCGAGGCCGCCAAACACGGAGCCCCACGACCAGCGACGCGCGTGAAAAAAGCCGCGAATTCTGGCGAAGCCCGGCGCGGGCGGGGAAATCAGGGCTGCGTTTTGCTCGGTCATGTCTGGTCCACTACTTTGACGGCGTCATGATCGAGGCGTCGTGATAACGCTCCACGTCCACGGAGCCCTCGATGTCGCCGAGCTCCTTCAGCACCTTCAGCAGATTTTCAATCCCGCTTTTCGCGACGAGGCCAACGCGGTCGAAGATTTTCAGATCCTGATAGAAATCCCAGGTTTCCTCGATGTCGGAGCGATCGACCTTCAGGTATTTTTGCGCGATGGCGATGGCTTCGTCGCGATTGGCCCGATCATAAAAGAAATCGACGCCCTGCTGGTAGGCCGCGAGAAAATCCGCGAGTTCCGCCCTGTGGCCGCTGGCGAAGGCCAGCGACACGGCGTAGCCGGTGAAGGGAAAATCCCGCGCGTAGTCCGGAGTCGCGCCAAGCCTCGTCAGGCCGAGGCCCTTCGCCTTGAAATTGAAGGGCGC
>CAISEY010000414.1 GCA_903884435.1 uncultured Hyphomicrobiales bacterium
CGGGGCACGGAGCGGCTGGTGTTCACGGGCCGCGTTCCCGCCTCCGAACACGAGCGCATGCGCGCGCCCATGCAGGAGGGCGATTTCCCCTTTCCGGTGAAATACGGCTATTGCGCCGTCGCCCGCGTCGAGGAAGGGCCGTCGGAACTGGCGGGCAAGATTGTGTTTTGCCTGCATCCGCACCAGAGCGATTTCATCGCGCCGGCGGACCGGCTGACGCCCCTGCCGCCTGTCCTGCCGCCCCGGCGGGCCACGCTCGCGGCCAACATGGAGACGGCGCTCAACGCGCTGTGGGATTCCGGCGCGGGGCCCGGTGACCGGATCGTCGTGGTCGGCGCGGGCCTCGTCGGCCTGCTCGTGGCGTATCTCGCGGCGGGGATGCCGGGCGCCGACGTGACCGTGGTCGATCTCGATCCCTCGCGCGCCCCGGTCGCGAAGAGTTTCGGCGCCTCCTTCGTGACGCCGGGCGACTTTCACGACGCGCGGCCGCCGGACGCCGACATTGTCTTCCACGCCAGCGCCTCGCCGGGCGGACTCGCGCTGGCGCTGTCCGCGGGCGGGCTCGAGGCGCGCGTCGTCGAGTTGAGCTGGTACGGCGAGGGCGTCACCGCGACGCCGCTCGGCGGCGCCTTTCACTCGCGCCGGCTGCGCCTCGTGTCGTCGCAGGTCGGCCAGATCGCGCCCTCTCGCCGGCCGCGATGGAATTACGCGCGCCGTCTCGGCAAGGCGCTGGACCTGCTGATGGACGACCGGCTCGACGCGCTGATTACCGGAGACGTGGCTTTCGCGGATTTGCCGGGCGCGTTGCCGGAGTTGCTGGCGCCCGGAGCGAAGGGGCTCGCGACGGCGGTGCGGTACTGAAGGGACGGCCCCGGCGGCGGCGAGGGCGCAGTCCCCGCGCCCCGATTTCCGCCTTCCCATGTTGACGCCTGGCCCCGCGTCCACGATGGTCCGGGCGAAACTCCCGTGGAAAGGCTCCCGAAATGTACGCCGTCGAAGTTCGCGACCACATCATGATCGCCCATTCCTTCAAGGGGGAGCTGTTCGGCCCCGCGCAGAAACTGCATGGCGCGACCTTCGTGATCGACGTGGCGTTTTTTCGGGAGGAGATCACGGCGGACGGCGTCGTCGTCGATATCGGCCGGGCGCACGACGCGCTGAAGGCGACGCTGGCGCCGCTCAACTACAACAATCTCGACACGCTGCCGCAATTCGAGGGCCGGCAGACGACGACCGAATATCTCTCGAAACACATTTTCGACGCCATGGCGGGCGCCGCGCGCTCGGGCGCGCTGGGGCCGGGCGGCGAGGGCATCGTGAAAATCCGCGTCACGCTGCATGAATCGCACGTGGCGCGGGCCTGGTACGAGGGCGCGGTCTGAGACCTTCGCCGCTCACCAGGGCAAGGGCTGGCGGAAGGCGTCGCAGACGCGCACGTTTCGCCAGCCGTAGACCGTGAAAATATCCCGCCGGTAACAGCCGAGCGTCTGGACATAGGGAGTCGCGACCAGCGGCGCCGACCGCCGCGCGTTGCGGCGGCGGAGTCCTCCGTAGTCGACGACCCGGACCCGCGCGGCCTCCGGCCTCGCGTCCTCGCGCGGCGCCATCGGCGTCGGGCCAGCGCCGGCGAAGGCCGGAGCCAGGGCCAGGGCGGTCAAAAGCGCGGCGGCGGCCAGGGATTTGTCCAGCATGGCTCGGTCTCCGGAGCGCGCCGCCGGGAGCGCCCGGCCGGACGCGACGTTCGTCCACGCCAAACCATGCCATGAAACGCCGGCGGCGCGGCGTTTGTGTTACTTTTGGGTTAACGGCGCCCCCTCTCAGATGACGAAGAAGCCAACCGAGGCGACCGCCATGGCGAGCGTCGCGAGCCATCCGGCGACCAGAAGCGGGAACGGCAGGGTCAGCCGGCCCATCGCCCTCCCGTTCATGGCGATCACCATCATCACCGCCATCAACGGCGCCGCCAGAACGCCATTGACGACGGCGCTCCAGTAGAGGGCCCTGACCGGATCGAGCGGCGTGAAGTTCAGCGCGACGCCGCCCAGCGTCGCGATCGCGATCGTCCCGTAAAAGGCTTTCGCCTCGCGCGGACGCCGGTCGAGACCTTCCGTCCAGTCGAAGACCTCGCTGACGGCGTAAGCCGCCGAGCCCGCGAGAACGGGCACCGCGAGAAGGCCCGTCGCGATAATGCCGATCGCGAACAGCGCGAAGGTGAGTTCTCCGGCGATGGGCCGCAGGGCTTCCGCCGCCTGCGCGGAGGTCTGGATATCCGTGACGCCATGGGCGTTGAGCGTCGCCGCGGTCGAAAAAATAATGAAGATGGCGATCACGTTGGACACGCCCATCCCGACGATCGTGTCGTCGCGGATACGCCGCAGCTCCGGTCCCGCGTCGCGCGGCGCGACG
>CAISEY010000415.1 GCA_903884435.1 uncultured Hyphomicrobiales bacterium
CCGCACGCTCGTCGAAAACCTGCCGTTTTATGGTTTCGCGGTCATGTGCCTCGATCATCCCACGGTGCAGGAACTCGTCGGGCGCGTCGAGGACCGGCGGGTCATCACCTATGGCGAAAACCCGCAGGCGGACGTGCGTCTGCTCGACGTGGACCTCGCCGGCGGCGAATGTCGCTTCAACGTGCTCATCCGCGACCGCAAGACCTCGCGCCCGACCTATCTCGAAGAGGTCGTGCTGCCGATGCCGGGCCATCACAACGCGCTCAACGCCACCGCGGCGATCACCGTGGCGCACGAACTGGGCATGTCCGTGGCGGACATTCGCGCGGCGCTTGCCAGTTTCGGCGGCGTGAAGCGTCGCTTCACGAAAACCGGAGAATGGAACGGCGCGCTGATTTTCGACGATTACGGGCACCATCCCGTCGAGATCGCGGCGGTGCTGCGGGCGGCGCGCGCCTCGACGAGGGCGAAGGTGATCGCCGTGATGCAGCCGCATCGCTACACGCGCCTGCAATCGCTGTTCGAGCAATTCGCGACCTGTTTCAACGACGCCGACGCGGTGATCGTCGCCGACGTTTACGCCGCGGGGGAAAAGCCGATCGAGGGAATCGACCGGGCCAGTCTCGTCTCCGCCATCAAGGCGCACGGGCATCGCGACGCGCGCGGCCTCGAAAGTCCCGAACAATTGCCGGGGATCATTCGTGGTCTCGCCGGGCCCGGCGATTACGTCGTGTTCCTTGGCGCGGGCAACATCACCAACTGGGCCTACGCGCTGCCGGAGCAACTGGCGTCGGGGGCCGGGGCGTGAGTTTCCCCGACATCGCCGGGGAGATCGCGGCGCGCGTTCCCGGTCTGCGCGGGCGTTTGCAGGCCAACGCGCCGCTCGCGCCCTTCACCTGGTTTCGCGTCGGCGGTCCGGCGCAGGTTCTGTTCTCGCCGGCGGACGAGGCCGATCTCGCGATTTTCCTCGCCGCGCTGCCCGCCGAAATTCCGGTCACCGTCATTGGCCTTGGCTCCAACCTGATCGTGCGCGACGGCGGCGTGCCGGGCGTCGTGATACGTTTGGGCGGCAAGGGCTTTGGCGAAATCGAGGTTCTGCCGGGTCACAAAATCCGCGCCGGCGCCGCCGTGCCCGACATGATGCTGGCGCGGGCGGCGGCGAAGGCGGGAATCGCCGGCCTCGAGTTCTATCGCGGCATTCCCGGCGCCATCGGAGGCGCCCTGCGGATGAACGCCGGCGCCCACGGCGGCGAGACGACGGACGTGCTGGTGGAGGCGCGCGGCGTCGATCGCGCGGGCGCGATCCGCGTGTTTTCCCACGCGGACATGGGCTTTTCCTATCGCCACAGCGAGGCGCCGGAGGATGTGATTTTCACCGCCGCGCTGTTCCGGGGCCGGCCGGGCGATCCCGCCGCGATCGCCGCGGAAATGGACCGGATCACCGCCGCGCGCGAGGCCTCGCAGCCCATTCGCGAGAAGACCGGCGGCTCCACGTTCGCCAATCCGAAACCGCTCAGCGCGTGGAAGGTCATCGACGCCGCCGGCTGCCGCGGCCTCGTCACGGGCGACGCGCAGGTGAGCGAAATGCACTGCAATTTCCTCGTCAACCGGGGAAACGCCACCGCCGCGGACATCGAGGGCCTCGGCGAGGAGGTGCGGCGCAGGGTGCGGGAGCATTCGGGCGTGGAATTGCGGTGGGAGATCCGGCGGATCGGGGTCTATTGTTCGTAAGTCGGCAAGATCGTAAGTTATTGCTCCGCCGGGCGGGTTCGGCGGACCCGAAACGGGAGGGCTGCATGAACGTGGTTCGACCGAAAGCCTTCTATTCGAAGGTCTCCGTGAAAAGCCAGACCGTGCCGCCCCGGGAAATACGCGAGCGCCTGAGCATTTCTCCGGGCGACCGTCTGCGCTCCATCGTCGACGATAAGGGTGTTCGCATCGAGAAAGAGACTTCCCCCGGGGAAGACGATCCTTTCGCCGCCTTCACCGAATGGTCGAGCAGCGAGGACGACGAGGCCTGGGGCGATCTTTGACGCCACGGACTTCTCGCCTGGCGACGTGGTCGTCGTACCCTTTCCATACACCGACCGTTTCGCCGAAAAGCGGCGGCCAGCGCTGGTCGTCTCGAACGCCCGTCTGGCGGCCCGGGGTTACGTTTGGGTCGTGATGATCACGAGCGCGAAGCACGAGTCGCTCGAACACGACATGAAATCGCGGAATTCCGCGGCGGCCGGGCTTTCGGCGCCTTCGATCGCGCGGCCCGTCAAAATCGCGTGTATCGAGCCGGGGCGGATCGTCCGGAAAGCGGGCAGACTCGGGGAGGAGGAAATCGATAGCGTGCCGCGTCGGTGCGTTCGTTCCTCGGGGATGAGCCGGCGCGTGCGTGAACATTCGGGCGTCGAGTTCAGGCGGGACGTCGGGCGCTGAGCGCCGGACGGGGGCGACGCGGCGGGCGCGAATCTCTTGATATATAAACACATGACCAAAATTTCTCGCAACTCACTGTCACAAACCGCTTTTGAGAAGCGATAATTGAGAATGGGTTTTGAGAAACGTTCTGACGCGTTTTCGGGGTTGCTGAGGCGGCGGGGCGACGGCTTCTCAAAAACCTACCTTTTTTTTGCGAAGTGAACCGCCCCGAAATCGCCGGAGGCTCGTCGGCTTGGGTCAGATTCGCGCGCGAGATGGTGGCTTTTCGATACTCACCTATTTTCGAGAGGTGGCCAAATTTCGCCGCTTTCTCAAAAGTCGCTTATTTTCTGGCTCAAATCGCTGTTCCGAATCTCTTGATTTATGGAGGTTTTTCGCCTGTCGAAATTGTCGTGGAGCCTTGCCACGCGCACCGACGATTCCGACAAGGAAGACGCAATGGCCTCCGGCCAGGCGGGCGCCGCGCTGCCGAGGGCCGGGACGCCAATCGGCCCTGCGTAGTCTGATCGCCTGGCAAGCCCTGTCGCGCGGTCTGACGCTCGTCACCGCCAATATTCGCGAGTTTTCCCGCGTGCCCGGCCTCGCGGTCGCGGACTGGTCGGATAGAGCGGGACAGCGTGGTTAACATTTTGCTTTCTTTGCCGGCTTATCGTGGGTGCGAATCACCATCGCGTCCGCAAAGGCTCCCCAATGTCCCGTCACGTCGCCGTTCTCATGGGAGGCTGGTCCTCCGAGCGGGAAGTCTCGCTTCGCTCCGGCGAGGCCTGCGCCAGGGCGCTGGAGGGGGAGGGGTTTCGCGTCAGCCGGGTCGATGTCACCCGCGACATCGCCCGCACCCTGTCGGACATGAAGCCCGACGTCGCCTTCAACGCCCTGCACGGGCCGGCGGGGGAGGACGGGACCATCCAGGGCGTGCTGGAAATCCTGCGCATCCCCTACACCCATTCGGGCGTGCTCGCCTCCGCCCTCGCCATGAACAAGGACATGGCGAAAACAGTCATGGCCGCCGCCGGCCTGCCGGTGCCCGGGGGCAGGGTGGTGTCCCGCGCGGAAACGGCCAGGGCGCACGTCATGGCGCCGCCCTACGTGCTCAAGCCCATCGCCGAGGGCTCGTCCTATGGCGTGTTCATCGTCAGGGAGGGGCAGGCGCATCCGCCGGCGGAACTGAGCCGTCCGGACTGGAAATATGGCGAGTCGCTGCTGGCGGAAAAGTTCGTGGCGGGGCGGGAACTGACCTGCGGCGTCATGGGCGACACGGCGCTCGGGGTCATCGATATCCGGGCCGCGGACGGCGGCTGGTACGATTACAACGCGAAATATTCGAAAGGCGGATCAATCCACGTCCTTCCCGCTGAAATTTTACCAAATATTTACCAAAGGATCCAACAGTCGGCCCTCAGGGCGCATCAGGCGCTCGGGTGTCGGGGCGTGAGTCGTTCTGATTTCCGGTTTGACGACAGGCCCGGGGGAACCGGGGAGCTCGTCATTCTCGAGGTCAACACGCAGCCCGGCATGACCGAGACCTCGCTTGTGCCGGAAATGGCGGCTTTCGCCGGTTATTCGTTTGGCGGACTGGTTCGATGGATGGTGGAAGACGCCTCCTGCGATCGATAATGGAGGCCCTCACGGGCGCCGCGCCCGCGCCGCTGGCGCTGGCCGCGGGGCCGCGCGCGCCGGGC
>CAISEY010000416.1 GCA_903884435.1 uncultured Hyphomicrobiales bacterium
GCCAGTCTTCCTCGGTCGCGCGCTTGACGCGCGTGTCGACGCCGCAGGCGCCGGCGTCGCCGCGCACCTCGCAGCCCGCGTCGAGCAGCATTTTGACGAGCGGCGCGAGATGGGTCTTCTCGACGGCGCGATCGACGAGCAGCGTTTCCGCCGCGCCGCATACGCCCGTGCGCCGCATCTTCGAATTCATCACCAGCGTCTTCGCCTTTTCGAGATCTGCGCCGCCGTCGACATAGACGTGCACGATGCCCTCGAGATGCGCGAAGACGGGCACGCGCGCCTCCTCCTGCACGCGCGCCACGAGGCTCTTGCCGCCGCGCGGCACGATCACGTCGATGTTGCCCGAGAGGCCCTTCAGCATTTCGCCCACCGCCGCGCGGTCGCGCACGGGCACGAGCTGGATCGCGTGTTCCGGCAGGCCCGCTGTCTTGAGCCCCTCGACGAGGCAGGCGTGAATCATCGCGGAGGAATGAAACGAATCAGAACCGCCGCGCAGGATCGCGGCGTTGCCCGCCTTCAGGCACAGGGCGCCGGCGTCCGCCGTCACGTTGGGGCGGCTCTCGTAGATGACGCCGACGACCCCCAGCGGAGTAGCGACGCGCTCGATTTTCAGGCCGTTGGGGCGATCGAAGGTCGCCAGCACCTTGCCGACGGGATCGGGCAGGGCCGCGATGTCCTCGAGCCCCTTCGCCATGGCCTCGACGCGCTTTTCGTCGAGCATCAGACGGTCGAGGCTGGCCTTCGTGGCGCCGGCGACCGTCGCTGCTTCCATGTCCTTCGCGTTGGCGGCGACGATGTCGAGCGCGGAGGTTCGCAGCAGGCCCGCGGCGACCATCAGCGCCGCGTTCTTGCGTTGCCGCGGCGCGAGCGCGAGCCGGCGCGCGGCGCTCCGCGCGTTTTGCCCGATCGCGAGCATGGTTCGGGGAAGATCGCGCTTCTCGCCGCCGCCTTCGATGACCCTGAACTTGTCCATGTGCCGGTTTCCGGTTGCCCGGAGCGAGGATAGTTCAATTCGGGGCCGGCGTCATGCGCGTCCCGACGGGGACGGCGCGACGAAATTCAGGCGCGGGCGAGACGGACCGCGATGCCCGTGGCGGCCACGCGTTTGAGGTCCACGCTGGCGAGATCGAGATGGGCGGCGTCGTCGACCTCGAAACCCACGCCGACGATGGCGTCCGCGTCGTATTCCCGGGCGGTCTCGATGAGCGCGCGCAGCGCGGAATCCTTCCAGGCCTCGTCGTTGACGTTGGCTTCGGCGGCGCGCCAGCCCGAGACGGCGCGGACGCGGCCAATCTTCTGGACCACGCGGCCGTCTTCGAGGGCGTCTGTGTAACTGATGCGCATGACCTGAGTTTTCTCCTGACGTCAGACGGCTTCTGACATCGCGATGTTTCGCTGTCGTTAATGTCTAAAGGTGGGCGCCGCCCTGGCCGCGAAAAGACGCGGCATGGCGAACGCGATGTAAAACGCCATCATGATTAACGTTCGATGAACGCGCGGCCGCGCGACGGAGCGCGCGCTCCGCGACGCCCCGTCAGTGGCGGAAGTGACGGTGGCCCGTCATCACCATGGCGAGTCCGGCCTTGTCGGCGGCCTCGATCACCTCGTTGTCGCGCATCGAGCCGCCCGGCTGGATGACGGCGGTCGCGCCGGCTTCCGCCGCCGCGAGAAGACCGTCGGCGAAGGGAAAAAACGCGTCGGACGCCACGACGGATCCGATCGCGAGCGATTGCGTCAGGCCCGCCGCCTTCGCCGCTTCCGCCGCTTTCCACGCCGCGATGCGCGAGGAGTCGACGCGGCTCATCTGCCCGGCGCCAACGCCGACCGTCGCGCCGTCCTTAGCGTAGACGATGGCGTTGGATTTGACGTGCTTGGCGACGCGGAAGGCAAAGCGCAAATCGTTCAACTCGGCGGCGCTGGGCGCGCGCTTGGTCACGACCTTCAGATCCATATCATCGACGACGGCATTGTCGCGCGACTGCACCAGCA
>CAISEY010000417.1 GCA_903884435.1 uncultured Hyphomicrobiales bacterium
CGGCCCCGGCCCCGAGCCAGCCGGTCGCCGTCGCGCCCGCGCCGGTTCAGCCCGCGCCGCCCGCTTCGCCGGTCGCCACGCCGCCGTCCGCCGAAAAACCCAATCCGCCCTTCGTCAACGGCGTGCCGAACAATCCGCTCGACTGAATTGAAAAAGGGCGCCCTCGCGGACGCCCTTACCTGAATGCCGGAACGCGGCGCCGTTACGCCGCCTTGCGCGCTTCCACGACTTTCGCGCCGCCGATGGGAATCTGGCGCGGCTTGGCGGCTTCCGGAATCTCGCGCACGAGATCGACGTGAAGCAGCCCGTTGCGGAGGCTCGCGCCCGAGACCTGGACATGGTCGGCGAGCTGGAACCGGCGTTCGAACGCGCGGGCGGCGATGCCCTGGTAAAGCACTTCCGAGGGGGTCTCTTCGGTCTTTTGCGCCGCTTCGCGCGCGCCGCGAATCGAGAGGGTGTTTTCCTTCGTCTCGATGGTCAGATCGGCTTCCGAGAAACCGGCCACCGCGACGGTGATGCGGTAGGTCGTGTCGCCCGTGCGTTCGATGTTGTAGGGCGGATAGGTCGCCGCCGGCTCGTTGGCGCCAGCCTGGTCGAACATGGAAAACAGACGGTCGAAGCCGACGGTCGAACGATAGAGGGGGGAGAGATCGAAATGACGCATGGTTCAGTCCTTCCTGTGAAGCAACATGAGACGCGGCCCCCTCGTCGGGGCGCCGCTGTTCGCGCGTCCTTCCGGCCCGCGCACGAGAAAATGTGGGAAGGCCTTTCCGGCTTTCAAGGGGCCCTGGAAAACGCGCCGGCAGCCTGACTCCCCGGCCCGGGCCGCGTTATAAGGCTCCGCCTCGCGTGGATCGCCGATTCGATGGAACTCGTTTTCACCCCCGATAATCCGGCGCCGCCTGGCCCGGTCGCCTCGACGATCCGCGCCGCGGACGGGATGGCGATTCGCGTCGCGCGCTGGCACCCTTCGGGGCCGTCGCGGGGCACGGTTCTCGTTTGCCAGGGGCGCGCCGAATTCATCGAGAAATATTTCGAGGTCGCGCGCGAATTGCTGGAGCGCGATCTCACGGTGGTCGTGTTCGACTGGCGCGGGCAGGGGCTGTCGGGACGCGAACTCGACAACTCACGCAAGGGGCACATTGACGATTTCCTGCTCTACGAGCGGGATCTCGAGGCGCTGGCGGCGCAGGTGCTGGAGCCGTTTTGCCCGAAGCCCTGGTTCGCGCTCGGCCATTCGATGGGCGGGGCGATCCTGCTGTCGCAGTCGCGCGCGGGCCGCTCGCCCTTCGAGCGGCTCGTGCTCTGCGCGCCGCTGATCGACATTCATGGCTTGCGTCGCCCGCGAGCCGCCCGTTTTCTGGTCGAGGCGCTCGACATCGTCGGGCTGGGCGGCATGTTCGCGCCGGGCGGCGGCGCCACGGCGGCGATTACCCGGGACTTCAAGACCAATATCCTGACTTCGGACGAAGCGCGTTACCGCCGCATGGCGAACGTCGTCGCGGCTTCGCCCGCCGTGGGGCTTGGCGCGCCGACCATCGGGTGGATCAACGCCGCGTTCCGCTGCCTGCGGCAGTTCGAGGATCCGGAATTCGCGCCGCGAACGACGACGCCGACGCTGGTGATCGCGGCGGGCGACGAGCGTCTCGTCAGCCTGCCGGCCATCGAGCGTTTCGCCACGCGCCTCAAGGCGGGCCTGCTGATCGTCATTCCCCACGCGCGCCACGAAATCCTGATGGAGCGCGACGTGTTCCGCGAGCAGTTCTGGGCCGCCTTCGACGCTTTCGTGCCGGGCGCGCGAGACGAACTCGCCGCTCTGGAAATGGCGCGCTCGGCGATCGACGGGGCGAGGGGAAAGCCGCGGATCTAGGGGGAGGCGCGTTCAACCCGCCAGCAGCTTCAACGCCTCCTCGTGAACGCGCCGGTCGCCGGAGGCGATGATGGCCCCGCCGCTGGCGGCGCTGCCGCCGTCCCAGGTGGTGATGATTCCTCCCGCCCCCTCCACGACCGGCACGAGGGCCACGATGTCGTAGGCGTTCAGGCCGCTTTCGATGACGAGATCGACGTGGCCGGCGGCCAGCATGCAATAGGCGTAGCAGTCGCAGCCGTAGCGCGACAGCCGCACCTTGTCCTCGACGCGGCGGAACGGTTCGAGCGTGCCCGGCGCCAGCAGGCCCGGGTGCGTCGTCATCAGAGTCGCCTGCGCGAGAGAGGCGCAGGGTCGCGCGTGCAGGCGCCGTTCGGCGGGCGCGCCGTTGGGGCCGGGTCCGCGCCAGGTGGCGCTGGTTCCATCGCCGAAGAACTTTTCCCGCGTGAACGGCTGGTTCATCATGCCGTAGCAGGGACGGCCATTGTGCTGCAGGCCGATCAGCGTGCCCCAGACGGGTATGCCCGAAATAAAGCTCTTGGTGCCGTCGATGGGATCGAGGACCCAGACATATTCGGACTCCGCGCGTTGCGAGCCGAATTCCTCGCCGATGACGCCGTGCGTCGGAAACGAGGCGTTGATCATGCGGCGCATGACGGTTTCCGCCGCCCGGTCGGCCTCCGTCACGGGATCGAAGACGCCGCCGCGGGATTTGTCCTGCGCGCCGATGGCGGTGCGGAAAAACGGCAGAATGGCCTCGCCCGAGGCGCGCGCGAGTTCCTCGACGAAGGGGACGAAATCGACTGGCCGCATGAACCGCGCACCCCTTTTGCGGCGCCGCGCGCCCGTGTATGGGAGAATCGTCCACAGCATATCACGGGCCGGATGAAACAGGCGAGCGCGCGAAGCGGAAACGGCGGCGAATCCGCGGGCGCGGCCATCGTGCTGGTGGCCTCGCTCGTCGCGATTTATTCGATCAGCCAGTTTTTCCGAAATTCCATCGGCGTGATCGGCCCCGATATCGCGCGCGAGTTCGATCTCGACGCGCGCGGCCTCGGTCTGCTGGCCTCGGTGTTTTTCCTGTCCTTCTCGGCGCTGCAAATTCCGCTCGGGATGATCATCGACCGCCACGGTCCCAAGACCGCCATCGTCGCCACCGCGATGATCGCGGTGGGCGGGACGGTCCTCTTCGCGCTCGCGGGGTCGTTTTCCTCGCTGCTGGCGGCGCGGTTGCTGATCGGGGCCGGGTGTTCGAGTTTCTTCATGGGGTCGCTGGCCATCTACGCGGAGCGTTTTCCGCCGCGGCGATTTTCGACCATGGTGGGCGTGCAACTCGGCGTTGGGACGACGGGCGCCCTGCTCGCCACGGCGCCGCTCGCCTGGTCGACCGCGCGGTTTGGCTGGCGCGCGTCGTTCATCGCCATCGCGGCGCTGACCTTCGTGCTGACGCTTCTCGTCATGGCGCTGGTGCGCGAGAGCGAGGCGGGGCAGGCGCGCCGGGCCGAGCGCCGGGAGGACTGGCGGGCGTTGCTGGCGGGCGTCGTCGCGGCGACGCGGGTCGCCTCGTTCTGGCCGGTGTTCCTCATGCAGGCCGCGACCTATTCGGCGGTGGCCGCCATCATCGGCCTGTGGGGCGGTCCCTGGCTGACCCATGTTTACGGGATGGATCTCGCCGGACGCGGACAGGTGTTGTCGTTCATGGTCGCCGTGCAGATCGCCGGCCTGTTCATCTGGGGACCGTCGGACCGCTGGTTTTCCAGTTATCGAACGCCGGGCCTGATCGGCGGCTGCTTTTGTCTCGCGGTGGTCGCGACCGGCGCCCTGTTTCCCATTCCGGCTTCGCTGATAGCTCCCTATCTGTTGCTCTATGGCTTCGCTTTTTCGACCACGCCGGTGCTCACCGCCCATGGCCGGGCCCTGTTCCCCCCGCAATTGCTGGGGCGCGGACTGACGCTCGTGAATATTGGCACGATGGGCGGGGTCTTCGCCCAGCAAGCGTTGACCGGCCTCGTCATGGAGAGTTTCGGCGCGAAGATCGTCGATGGCGCGCGCGTTTATCCACCGGAGGGCTATCGCGCGGTTCTCGGACTGATCGCCATTGAACTGGCGATGGCGCTTTTTCTGTATTCGCGGTCGAACGATCCGCATCCGGACAAGCTATTGAAAAATCAATAATTCCTGATGCTTTCACGCGTCGCTGGCTGGCCTGCCGGAAAATATTTCAAAAATCCCTTGCTTTTTGTGCAGCGCACATGCATATTGTTGCGGTGCGGCATTGATTTGTCGTACGTGCCCTTCTTGGGCGTTTCCTCCCTTGACTTGGGGCCGCCGTGGCGACACGAGCGGCCTCCTTTCGTTCGGGGCTGGCGCTGTCCGCGCGCGGTTCGCGGGCGTTTCCGAAAAATTGTCGGTCCGTGCAAAAACGCACTTGCTTTTTGTGCGGCGCACATACATATTGTTGCGGTGCGGCATTGATTTGCCGTGCATGCCCTTCTTGGGCGTTTCCTCCCTTGACTTGGGGCCGCCGTGGCGACACGAGCGGCCCTCTTTCGTTCAGGGCGGGCGTTAAGATGCGATTAATTGAATATTTTCAAAGGCTTTCGGGATGCGACAAAAGATATTCCCGTATCGCGTTAAATCGCTTGATTTCAGGCCAGCTAGTTGACATATGAACGGCGCGCGCCGGCCTTGGCCGCGCGTAAATGCCCTCCTTGGGCGTTTCCTCCCTTGACTTGGGGCCGCTCTGGCGACGGGGCGGCCCCCTTTATTTTCAGGGGTTGTCCCGCGTCGCCTATTCCGCCGCGGCGCGGCGAACCGGCAGGCCGCGCGACAGGGTTTCCGCCAGAGCGCCCGCCATCGCCGTCAGGTCCGCCGACAGAGCGTCGAAACCCGAGTTTTTCCGCAAGGTTAGTTCGTCCATGTAGAGCGCCCGGTTGACCTCTATTTGCAGGGCGTGACGGCCCCGGGGCGGGTTGCCGTAGTGTTCCGTGATAAAGCCGCCCGCGTAGGGTTTGTTGCGAACGACCCGGTAGCCGCGCCGGCGCAGCTCATCCTCGGCGATGTTCGCGACGAGGGCGTCGCAACTCGTGCCATAGCGGTCTCCGAGCACGATGTCGGCGCGCAACCGGTCGTCCTGCCCCAAGCCTCGGCCGGCGGAAGACGGCATTGAATGGCAATCGAGGAGAATGGCGCAGCCAAAAAGCCGTTCCGCCCGATCCATCAGCGCCCGCAATGTCGCGTGCCACGGTTTGTAGAGCGTTTCGATGCGGCGCATCGCTTCCGCCACGGGCAATTTTCCCGCGTAAATCTCCCGCGCTTCGCCCACGACGCGCGCGATCGTGCCCAGCCCTCCCGCGACGCGCATGGAGCGCGTGTTGGCGAAGGCGGGCAGCCGCTCATCGAACATGCGGGGATCGAGTTCGTAGGGTTCGCGGTTCACGTCGAGAAAGGCGCGCGGGAACCAGGCCCGCGCCAGCGGCGCGCCGAATTCGGGAACCCGCGCGTAGAGTTCATCGACCCAGGCGTCTTCCGAGCGGCGAAGGGTCCATGCGTCGAGTTTCGCCGCGGCGAGGAAAGAGGCGGGATAGACGCTGCCGGAATGGGGCGACGAAAAAACGAGGGGCGATTCGAGACTTCGCGGCTCGATCACTTCAAAGCCGGGGTCGAGTTCCGCTGAATATACGGCTGCCGCGGCTCCACCGGGGCGCGAGCCCGCGAATTCGTCCTGATCCATGGAACGCCCGTTTCAAACGGCCCGAGACGCCTTCACTTTGCCCCGTGCGCGGAGCCGTGTCCATCCCGCCCGCGCGACCGGGCGCGCGCCTTTCCTCAGGAATGTATGGGCAGCCATCCCTCGGAGAGAACGGGGTTGTTGAAATAGCCGCGGAGAACCTTCCGGTCGCCGTCCATGTACCAGACGCAACCACAGCCGGTGCAGCGGCGGGCCTGGCTCGTCCAGGCGGCGTTCACGCCGGCGCCTGTCAGGGCGCCCGGCGACATTTTTTCCTGCGGCGCGTCGGGGGAGCGGCAAGTCTTCGCGGGGCACGAGAGCGCGGATTTTGGCAAGGCTTGGATCTCCAGAGACGGATCCATCATAGCACGGCTCGCGGCGCGCGCGCGAACCCGCTTCGCTCAGGGCTTCGTCGAGGCTCGCGCCCGTTCGACCAGCGCGGGCGGAAGATCGCCGGTCGCCCGCGCGAACGCCTGCATTTCCTCGCCCGAAAGCGGCGCGAATTCGGCCCTGGTCCTCGCCAGCGACTCAAGAAATTCCTTGTCTTTCAGCATCGCCTGAAACGCCTGGCGCAAGGCCGCGATCCGGTCCGGCGGCGCGCCCGGCGTCGCGAACAGCGAGCGTCCGACAAAGCCGGTGCTTGAAATGAGTTCGAGAATGGCGCGCTCGTCGCCGTCGCGCGCGAATTCGACGACGGCGGGCGTGTCCGGCAATTCCGCGAAGCGCTCCTTGCCGTAGACTGTGAGAATGTTGACCTTCTTTTCCGCGATCCAGTGGGGATAGGAGGCCTTCAGCGTGGTCCACGAGGTGAACGCGCCGTCCACCTCGCGCTTTTCCACCGCCGCCAGCATGTCGTTCGAGGCCTTGTAGCCGGCGACGATCCTGAATTTCGTGCCGAGAACATTGTTCAGGACGACGTGATTCATCACCGTCGGCGAGGTCGGTCCGGTCCCGGCGAGAGGGATCGCGATTTGTCGCGCGTCCGGGATGCTTTTCACCGGCGAGTCGCGCCAGGCGACGGTGATGTCGACGGTGTTCGAGAGGCGCCCGATCCAGTTGAAGCCGGCGGATTTGTAAGTGGAGCCGTGGCCGCCGAGAATTTCCGTCAGAACGATGTCCTGAATGGGCAGGGCGAGGGCGCTGCCGTCCTTCGGGGCCACGGAATAAATATATTCCGCGGCGCGCAACCCGCCGCCGCCCGGCATGTTCTGCACGAGAATGTTGGGATTGCCCGGAATGTATTTCGCCATGTGGCGCGAGACGAGCCGCGCGTAGAGATCGTAGCTGCCGCCGGGATCGGCCGGAACCGCGATGGTGATCGGCTTGCCGCGGTAAAAATCGGCGACCGTCTGGGCCGCGGCGGGGGCCGCCGCGAGAGCGAGGCAACAGAACGTCGTCGAAACCAGTTTGCGCATTCGCGTTCCCGTGCTGTTCGTTCGCGAACGGTCCGGCGCCGCGGCCTCCCTGTCAAGGATGGCCCGCCTCCGCCCCGGCGCGCTCCGCGACGCTTTCAATGGCCGCGACGACCGCGTCGGGGTCGGCCCAGTGCGGCGAGTGGCCGACGCCGGGCAGGAACGTCAGCGTCGCGCCGGCTATGTCGCGCGCGCTGCCAAGGGAGTGAATGTGCGCGAAAACGATTGAATCGCGGTCTCCGGTCACGATGGCGGTTGGAGCCGCGATCTCCTTCATCCGGGCCGCCTGCGGGGTCACGAAGGCGAAGGTTCCCGCGACATCGCGCGCGTTGGCGGCGAAGTTTTTCGGACGCAGCACGCGCGCGAGGCCGGTCCGGCGCGCGTAATCCGGCGGCGGCGACCCTGGCGCGAAGACGGATTTGAGCGCGCCCTCCATCGTAAGGAGTCCCAGGGGCATCGCGAAAAGGGCGCAAAACAACGGGCCGACGACGGGGGCGGAGGCGACATTGTAGTAAAGCGCGACGCCGCCGGGCCATGGATGGGTGACAGGCGCGACGAGAACGAGGCCGCGTATCCTTTCGGGGAACGAGAGCACGAGACTGGCCGCCGTGACTCCGCCGAGGGAATGGCCGACGACGATGACCTCGCGCACGCCGATGGAATCGAGCAGATCGATGATTCGCGCGGCCTGGAGCGCCGGCGTTTCGGCGCCGAGCCGGTCGCTCCAGCCATGGCCGGGCCGGTCCACGGCGAGGACGCGAAAGCCGCGCGACGCGAGGCGTTGCCCGAGCGGCAGGGCGAGATCGGATTCATTGCCGCTGGCGCCGTGAACCAGCAGCGCGACGCCGCGGGGCTCGCCCGGTGGCAATATTTGCGTGAAGTGCATCCGTCCACCCGCGAGGCTGGCGAATTCACCACGCGGGGGGTGCGCCGCCTCGACGCGCCGGACCATGACGAAGGTGAAAAGGAGCGCCGCGGCCACGATGGCGACGACGGCGGAACCCGCGAGGAACACGCGCTAGATGTCGCTGCCGTCGATCTCGGGGGCGAGTCTCTCGACGATCTTCTTCAGCTCTTCCTGCCGCGGATTGAGCGCGAGCGCCTCGCGGAAGGCTCGCAGCGCGAGTTTCTCGTTCTGGGTCTTTTGCAAAATGAAGCCCATGCCGGCCATCGCGCTGTAATGCCTCGGCTCGAGTTTCAGAACCCGCGAGATGTCCTGCATGGCGCCGCCGTAATCCTCCATGAGGAAACGGGCGGTCGCGCGCTTGTTCAGGGCCTCCGCCCAGTCAGGCTGGATTTCGATCACCCGGTCGAGAACTTCCTGGGTGAGTTGATAGTCCTTTCCCTGCATCGCCTGCATGGCGCGGCTCATCAGAAGATCGCAGGTGTCGGACCCCGAGCGCATCCAGACACGCTCTATGGCCGCGGAAAGGCCGCGCGCCTCGCGCTCGTCCGGCGCCTTCGCGAGTTTGTCGAAGAGTTCATCGAGAATTTTCCGGCGACCGATGGGGTCCGCCGGATCAGGGCGGTTCGCCTCCGGTTTGCCCATCCCGGGCTTGTCCGGTGTCGGATGGCCTTGTGGCGCGGCTCCGCGCGGGGCGTTCTGCGCGTGCGCCGCCCCCGCGAGCGCGCCGGAAAGGGCGAGAACCGATAAAAGGGCGCGAAGGGGACGGGCCTGGTTTTGACGCATGAGCGAAATCTAGCGAGCGCGCGCGACCGCGTCAAAGCCCGCCGCGATCACAATGCCGCCACCACAACGCAAAAGCCCCGGCGAACGCCGGGGCGCGTCAACGCCGAAACGAAAACTCAGCCCTGGCGGGCCTTGAAGCGCTTCTGCGTCTTGTTGATGATGTAAACGCGGCCCTTGCGGCGCACGAGTTGGTTGTCGCGGTGACGCGAACGCAGCGATTTCAGCGAGTTACGGACTTTCATGGCACTTCCCGCAAAAACAGAGACGCCGGAGGGCTGGCCCGCCGGCGCTGGATGGGGCGGGGTATGCCTCAGGCCGGGCGACCGGTCAAGTCTGACGCGACCGGTCTTGCGCCGCTCCCGGCGATCCGTCGGTCCGGGAATCGCCCGGCGCCCTGTTTCGAGCCGACCGCTTGAACTCGACGCCGTGACGCTGGCGAACGCGCGAAGCGGGACCGTTCGACGCCGCGGCCGCGTTCGCCGGCGACTTCGATTTTCGATCTCCGGACTCCCGACGCGGTTTGACTCGCCACGGGCGCGCTCATAGTTTCTCGCACAAGGCCGGGGCCAGACACCGGACCGCGAGGGAGACGCCGTTCATGCAGCCCGGAAGCATTGTGTCGTGGAGCGCCGCCGCGCTCTGTCTCGCCCTCGCGGGCCCCGCCCTCGCCGATTTCAACGACAACAAGCCGATCAGCTACAGCGTCGATGGCGGCACCGCGACCGGCTACATGAAGGTCGTCACCGAAAGCATCAACGGCGTGGTGCGCGAGGCCTATCCGGGCACCGACGCGACCTACAAGCCTGGCAGCCCCGCGGGCGGGATTCTCAACATGGGCACGGGCAAGTCGGACTTCGCCTTCAACGGCGCGCCGGCGGAAATCGCCTACGCGCTCGAGGGCAAGGCGCCCTTCACCTCGTCGCTCAAGGGCAAGTTCCTGCATGTCATGATGCTTCACGACCAGCTCGTCGTGCACAATTTCATGACGAAGGATTGGGCGGACAGGAACGCGATATCCTCCTTCGAGGACATCGCCGCGAAGAAGCCCTACATGCGGCTCGCGGTGAACCAGCCGGCGAACCTGCAATCCACCGTCAACATGTTCCAGAACATTTTCGAGACCTGGGGCATCGACGAAAAGGTCGTCACCAACAATGGCATCGGCATGATGCGCGTCAACACCGCGTCCAGCATCGAGGCGATGCGCGACGGCAAGATCGACGTGCTCATCAACGGCGGGTTCGTGCCGACCGCCGAAATCACCGATCTCGCGCGCGGTCGGCAATTGCAATGGATTTCCGCCTCGCGCGAAAAAATGGAGACGGCGGCGAAGCGCTGGGGCATTTCCGTCTACACGATGAAGCCCGGCGATTATCCCTTCGTGACGAAGCCGGAATTCACGCTCAATATCTGGAACTCCATCATGGTCGGCGCGCACGTGTCCGACGAGACGGTCTACAAATTCGTCAAGGCGCTGTTCGAGAACGAGGCGCGGGTGCGGTCCATCCATCCGACGCTGGCGAATTTCAACATCGCGGACGCGTCGAAGAACACGACGCCGCTCGAGATGCATCCCGGCGCCGCGCGCTACTATCGCGAAAAGGGCCTGCTGAAGTGATCGGAGCATGCCTTTTCTCGCCGGCGCGGAAAATCGCATGAGCGCCGGGTCCGTCGTTTCCCGGTTCTTCGACATCGTGGGGGAAACCCGCAAGGTTCCGCCGCGCGGCGGACTTTACGCCTATGTCGCCGTGGCCTCGGTCGTCGCGGTGTTCCTCATCACGTACATGGCGCTGTTTGGAATCGCGACCCAGCATTTGCAGGTGTCGCTGTTCCTCGTTTTGCTCATGCCGATCTGTTTCCTGACGACAACGGTGTCGTCGGGAGTTACCCGGCTGACGTGGTTCGACTATGTCCTCGCGGGGCTGTCCTTCGCGGCTTCCGTCTGGTTCGCCTGGAACGAGCCGCGTTATGGAAACTGGATGACCGGCTTCTCGCAGCCGGACACGGGCGATTTCGTCTTCGGCACGGCGCTGATGCTGCTCTGCGTCGAATTGTGCCGGCGCACCGTGGGTTTCGGGCTGACGCTCATCCTCTTGCTGCTGCTCGCCTACGCCGCCTTCGGCCACCTGCTCGGCGGCGCCTTCCGGCACGGGGCGATCGAATATTCGTATTTCCTCGAAATGCAGGTGATCGGCACCGACGGCATTTTCGGCTCCCCGCTCTACGTGGCCGCGAGTTACGCGTTTCTGTTCGTTCTGTTTGGCAATTTCTACGTCGTCAGCGGCGGCGGCCAGTTGTTCTTCGATCTCGCGGCGGCGGTGACCGGGCGCATGAAGGGCGGGCCGGCGAAGGCCTGCGTCATGTCGAGCGGCCTTTACGGGTCGATTTCCGGCAGCCCCGTCGCGGACGTGGCGACGACGGGACCGATTTCGATCCCGATCATGAAGCGCATCGGCATGTCGGCGGAGCGCGCCGGCGCCATCGAGGCCGCGGCCTCGACGGGCGGCTCCATGTTGCCGCCGGTGATGGGCGCCGTGGCGTTCATCATGTCGAACTTCACCGGCATTCCCTACGCGCTGATCTGCCAGTACGCGGCTTTGCCGGCGCTTGGCTATTATCTCGGAATTTTCGCGCTGGTGCATTTCGAGGCGGAAAAGCTCGATCTCGCGCGTCTGCCTGAATCCGAGATCGTCGGCTTGCGGCGCGCGATCACGTCGAACTGGACGGCCATCGCGCCGCTCGTCGTCCTGATCTGGCTGCTCGTCTCCGGCTATTCCGCCGCCTATGTCGCGGCGGGCTCCGCCGTCGCGGTTGTCGTCGCGAGCTGGTTCAGCCGGACGGGCTTCATCGGGCCGAAACGCTTCGTCGACGCCTGCGTGGACACCTGTCTCAGTTCGGTTTCGCTCACCGCGGCGGTGGCGGCGGCTGGCGTCATCATTGGCTGTATCGAGCTCACCGGGCTCTCCGGCAAGTTCGCGCTGCTGATGTTCGAACTCTCGGGAGGCGCGCAGATTCCCTCGCTGCTCATCGCGGGCTGCATTCTCGTGCTGCTGGGCATGGGCATGCCGACGACGGGCGTCTACATCATGGGCGTCGCGCTGCTGGCGCCGGTATTCATTGGCAAGTTCCAGATGCCGGCGATGCCCGTTCACATGTTCCTGTTGTTTTACGCGTGTCTCTCGGCGATCACGCCGCCGGTGGCGGTCGCGGCCTTCGCGGCGGCGGCCATAGCCAACGCCAATCCCTTCAGGCTGGCGCCCTACGCCTGCAAGCTCGCGGTCGGGGGCTTCGTGCTGCCATTCTACTTCCTCTTCAATCAGGGCATCCTCGCGCAGGGAAGCTGGGCCGCGATTGTCTCGGACACATTCATCGGCGCCGTGCTGACGCTGACGTGTTGCGTGATCCTGCACGGATACGTCGTGCAAAGGCGTCTTCCGCTCGCGTCGCACGCGGTCTTTGTCGCTTCGGCGGCGGCGATGTTTTTTCCGAACGCGCTTCTGCAATATGGCGCGGCGGCCATCGCGACGGGGCTCTTCCTCGTGTTGCACAGGTCGGCGAGCGCGAAGCCGGCGCTGTCGCCAGCCTGAGCCGTCGGAAGTATCGGGCAGCCGTCGATCCGGAGACTCGCGGGCGACGGCTTTCGCCCGCCGCCCGCGTCAGTCGTGGAGTCCCGGCGCCTCGTGGCCCGTGCGCTCGACATATTCGGTGTAGCCGCCGCCGTATTTGTGAACGCCGTCCGGCGTCAGTTCGAGCACGCGGTTGGACAGCGCGGCGAGGAAGCGCCGGTCGTGGGAGACGAACAGCATGGCGCCCTCGTATTGCGACAGCGCCGTGATGAGCATTTCCTTCGTCGCCATGTCCAGATGGTTCGTCGGTTCGTCGAGCACGAGGAAGTTTGGCGGATCGTAGAGCATTTTCGCCATGACCAGCCGCGCCTTCTCGCCGCCCGAAAGCACGCGGCACTTCTTCTCGACGTCGTCGCCGGAGAAGCCGAAACAGCCGGCGAGCGCGCGAAGCGAGCCCTGGCCCGCCTGCGGGAATGAATCTTCCAGCGACTGGAACACCGTGCGGTCGCCGTCGAGCAATTCCATGGCGTGCTGGGCGAAATATCCCATTTTGACGCCGCCGCCGATGGCGACCGCGCCGTCGTCGGGCTCCGTCGCGCCCGACACCAGCATCAGCAACGTGGACTTGCCCGCGCCGTTGACGCCCATGACGCACCAGCGTTCGCGGCGGCGCACCTGGAAGTCGAGGCCCTCGTAGATGCTCCGCGCGCCGTAGCCCTTGCGCACGCTCTTCAGGGTCGCGACGTCCTCGCCGGAGCGCGGGGCGGGCGGAAACTCGAACAGGATGGTCTGGCGGCGCCGCGGCGGCTCGACGCGATCGATCTTCTCGAGCTTCTTGACGCGGCTCTGCACCTGCGCGGCGTGGGAGGCGCGCGCCTTGAACGTCTCGATGAACTTGATTTCCTTCGCCAGCATGGCCTGCTGACGCTCGAACTGCGCCTGCTGCTGC
>CAISEY010000418.1 GCA_903884435.1 uncultured Hyphomicrobiales bacterium
CACGGGCATCTTCACCAGCAAGGACAAGGCCCTCGCCCACATCACGGCCGGCGCCAGGCGCGTGCTCGTGTCGGCGCCCTGCGACGACGCCGACCTGACCGTCGTCTATGGCGTCAACCACGCCAGACTGACGAAGGATCACATCGTCGTTTCCAACGCCTCCTGCACCACGAACTGCCTGTCGCCCGTCGCCAAGGTGCTGAACGACACGGTCGGGATCGAGCACGGCTTCATGACGACGATCCATTCCTACACCGGCGACCAGCCGACTCTCGACACGATGCACAAGGATCTCTACCGCGGTCGCGCGGCGGCCCTGTCGATGATCCCGACCTCCACCGGCGCCGCCAAGGCCGTCGGCCTCGTGCTTCCCGAACTCAACGGCAAGCTCGACGGCTCGGCCATCCGCGTGCCGACCCCGAACGTTTCCGTCGTCGATCTGAAATTCACCTCGAAGCGCAAGACCGACGCGAAGGAAATCAACGAGGCGATCAAGCGCGCCGCGGCGCAGGAGCTGAAGGGCATTCTCGGCTGGACCGACCAGCCCAACGTCTCCGCCGATTTCAACCACGACAGCCGCTCGTCCGTGTTCCACATGGACCAGACCAAGGTGATCGACGGCAATTTCGTGCGCATCCTGTCCTGGTACGACAACGAATGGGGCTTCTCGAACCGCATGTCCGACACGGCCGTGGCGATGGGGAAGCTGGGCTGATCCAGCATTTGGCCGCGGGCGCGTCGAATGGCGCGCCCCGCAAATCGTCCCGAGATGGAGCCGCCGCGAAAAGTCGAACGGCTCTTGTCTTGACCGGGCGTCCGGATCGTATGACGCAAGTTCCGCCAATCTCGCGTGAGCGACGAATTTGGGAGTGCGCCATGCCGGGCGCGATAGCCAGTGTAGTTCTCGCGCCGCCAGCCGATCAGATCGTTCTCAGGTTTTTTCACCCATGACCTTCCGCACCCTCGACGACGCCTCCGTCTCCGGCAAGCGCGTCCTTCTGCGCCTCGATCTCAACGTGCCCATGGAAAACGGGCGCATCGCCGACACGACGCGCATCGACCGCGCGCTCCCGACCCTTGGAGAATTGATCCGCAAGGGCGCGAAAACCATCGTCCTCTCGCATTTTGGCCGTCCGAAGGGCGGTCCGGACACGGAAAACTCGCTGAAGGGCCTCGCCGGATCGCTCTCGGCCAGTCTCGGAATCGCCGTCCATTTCGCCGCGGATTGCATCGGTCCCGTCGCGGCGGAGGCCGTCGGCAAGATGCAAAATGGCGACGTGCTGTTGCTGGAAAACACCCGTTTCCACAAGGGCGAGGAAAAGAACGATCCCGCCTTCGTCGCCGAACTCGCCAGAAACGGCGATCTCTACGTCAATGACGCCTTCTCCGCCGCGCACCGCGCGCACGCCTCGACCGAGGGCCTCGCCCACGTTCTGCCGGCATACGCTGGCCGCTCCATGCAGGCCGAGCTCGAGGCGCTCGGCAAGGCGCTCGGGAATCCGCGGCGCCCGGTCGCGGCCATCGTCGGCGGCGCCAAGGTCTCGACCAAGCTCGACCTGCTCGCCAACCTGTCGAAAAAGGTCGATTTCCTGATTATCGGCGGCGGCATGGCCAACACCTTTCTCGCCGCGCAGGGCAAGAGCGTCGGCAAGTCGCTCTGTGAAAGGGATTTGCTCGACACCGCGCGCGACGTCGTCGAGGCCGCCCGCGCCGTGAAATGCCAGATCGTGCTGCCCGTCGATGGCGTCGCCGCCAGGGAGTTCAGGGCTCACGCCCCGTCGCGAATCGTTTCGGTCGACGACATCGGCGACGACGAAATGATTCTCGACCTTGGTCCCAAATCCGTCGTGGAAATCGAAAAGCTGCTTGGCGTCGTGAAAACCCTCGTGTGGAACGGCCCGTTCGGCGCCTTCGAGATGCAGCCCTTCGACGCCGGCACCAACGCCGTCGCGAGCGTCGCCGCCAGCCTGACGGCGGCGGGCAAGCTCGTCACGGTCGCCGGCGGCGGCGACACCGTCTCCGCCCTCAACCAGGCCGGGGCGGCGGACAGGTTTACCTATATTTCGACGGCCGGCGGCGCCTTCCTCGAATGGCTCGAGGGAAAGGTGTTGCCGGGCGTCGAGGCCTTGCGAGTGAAATAGCCCGCGCGCCGGAAAGAGTTCCCCGGCGCTTCTTAGATACTTGCTAATGTTCGGTCTGTTATAGGGGCGTCACGGGCGCCTCGGATAACGGGAAGTTCCCGCCAGTTTGAGTTATCGTCACCCCATTCACGTCCGGAGACCATGATGGCCCGCATCACAATGCGTCAGCTTCTCGATCACGCCGCCGAGCAGGGCTATGGCGTGCCCGCCTTCAACATCAACGACATGGAACAGGCCCTCGCGATCATGACCGCGGCCGACGCCTGCGACGCGCCCGTCATCATTCAGGCCTCGCGCGGCGCCCGCCAGTACGCCAACGACATCATGCTGAAACACATGATGGACGCCGTCGTCGAAATCTATCCGCACATTCCCGTCTGCGTGCATCTCGATCACGGCAACGAGCCCGCGACCTGCATGACCGCGATCCAGGCCGGCTTCACCTCGGTGATGATGGACGGCTCGCTGAAGGAAGACGCCAGGACCCCGGCGGACTGGACCTACAACGTCGACGTGACGAAGAAGGTCGTCAACATGGCCCATCTCGGCGGCATTTCCGTCGAGGGCGAACTCGGCGTTCTGGGCTCGCTCGAAACCGGCATGGGCGAGAAGGAAGACGGCCATGGCGCGGAAGGCAAGCTTTCCCACGACCAGTTGCTGACCAACCCCGACGAGGCCGTGAAGTTCGTCAACGAGACGAAGGTCGACGCGCTCGCGATCGCCATGGGCACCTCGCACGGCGCCTCCAAGTTCTCGCGCAAGCCCGACGGCGCGGTTCTCGCGATGAACGTCATCGAGGAAATCCATCGCCGGATGCCGAACACCCATCTCGTCATGCACGGTTCCTCGTCGGTTCCGCAGGATCTTCAGGACGTGATCAACAAGTTTGGCGGCAAGATGCCGCAGACCTGGGGCGTGCCCGTCGAGGAAATCCAGCGCGGCATCAAGAACGGCGTGCGCAAGATCAACATCGACACGGACAACCGCATGGCCATGACCGGCCAGATCCGCAAGGTGCTCGCCGAGCACCCCGGCGAATTCGATCCGCGCAAGTATCTGAAGCCGGCGATGGAGGCCATGACGAAAATTTGCAAGGCCCGCCTCGAGGCCTTCAACACCGCCGGCCAGGCCTCGAAAATCAAGCGAATCGTGACCGTCGCGGAAATGGCGAAGCGTTACGCGAAGGGCGAACTCGACCCGAAGGCGGCCTGAAGTCGCCGCGAGGAACGAAGATCGGGGGCGGTCCGGCGGGCCGCCCTTTTCAGTTGATCTCGCAGACGCGCGCCAGCAGGCGCCGGACGCGCGGAGCAATGAAATACATGGCGGGCGCCGCGACCGGCCACGACAACAGCCAGGCGTTGATCCATCGCAGCGGCAAGTCCGGCGCGAAGCCCACCGCCCGCCAGGTCGAAATCCCCGAGACCAGAAACGAGGCGAAGGCCGTCGTCAGCGTCGCGAACAGGACCGGCTGCGTGAATGCTGGCAATTTCTTCATCGGGTTTCGCGTTCCGGCTTCGGGAAAGTGCGACTATAAACGCCGCCGCGCGGCGCCGCCATTTCCGGTTCGAAACCCGAAATCGTTCCGGAGCGGGATCGCCAGGGAAATGCGCACTTGCGCGCGGTCGCGCTTTCGCCCCATTTCTCCCGCCATCAGACGGGGGCGATTCCAGCGATCGCCGGAATGAACGGGAACGGCCAGGGCCAGGGATTCGAAAGAACAGACGCGCGCGCCGGGGCTCTACCTCGTGACGCCGGCGTCGATCGACGCCGCCGCCTTCGCGACGGCCCTCGAAAGCGCGCTCGACGCCGCGGACGCGGCCTGCGTCCTGCTGAAGATTCCGGGGGCCGACCCGGGGGCGGCGAAGAAGATCATCGTGACGCTGGCGCCGCTCGTCCAGCAACGCGGCGCGGCTCTGCTCGTCGATGGCGACGCCCGCCTCGTCGCGCGCTCCGGCGCGGACGGCGTTCACGTCCGCGCGACGGGCGACCAGATCGAGCCGGCCATCGCCGAGGCCGTCGAAAGCCTCAAGCCCGACAGGATCGTCGGCGCGGGCGGGCTGAAATCGCGTCACGACGCCATGACCGCCGGCGAGGAAGACATCGACTACGTGATGTTCGGAGAGCCCGCGCCCGATGGCTGGACGCCGCCGATCGGGGAAACCCTCGAAAAGGTCGAATGGTGGAGCGAGCTTTTCAACGTGCCCTGCGTCGCCTTCGCGCCAAGCCTTGGGGACG
>CAISEY010000419.1 GCA_903884435.1 uncultured Hyphomicrobiales bacterium
CGAGGAGCCCTCCTCGTTGGAAACGTAGATACGTCGCCGTTTTTCGTCGATCGCGAAAGTCTCCGGACTCGCGCCCGTCGGAATTTTGCCGACAACCTCGAGTTTCGCGACGTCGATCACGTCGTCGTCGCCGCAGGCGACGTAGAGCAATGTATGGTCCTGATTGAAATTCATGTCGCGGGGTCGCCGCGAAACCATCATGTCCTTGAAGACCTTGAGCTTCTTCGGTTCGAGAACGATAAGGTTGTTGGACTTTTCGTTGCTGACGAAAATAAGTCCGGTGTCCTTCGCGAACGCGGCCGGAGCCGCGAAGGCGAGGCTCGTCGCGACGGTCGCCGCCGCCAGGGAGGGCAGGGGGGAGCCTCTGCCCGAGAATAGTTCGACCAAGGCGTCCTCTCCGGTGTCGCTGAAACAGGCGATTGCGTTGACGCGAGTGTAGGCCTAATTTTTCCGCCGCCGCAAGCAGCAACGCGGGGCAGGGGAACATAATGAGCGATTTGCGGACGCGGGACACGGGTGCGCCAGTGTTGCGCCTCGAAAACATCGTGCGCTCCTACGGCCCGGTGCGCGCGGTCGACGGCGTCAGTTTCAGCGCGGTTCCCGGTCAGTTCATCGCGCTGCTGGGCCCCAACGGCGCGGGAAAGTCGACGCTGTTCCAGTTGCTTTCCGGCCTGTTCACGCCGGATTCCGGCCTGATCGAGGTCATGGGCCACGACATGCGACGCGACCCCGTTCCGGCGCTGGCGAGCCTCGGCATCGTTTTCCATCAATCGACGCTCGACCTCGAGCTGACCGTGCGGGGCAATCTTCTGTTTCACGCGGGCTTGCACGGCATTCCCGGCGCGATCGCGAAACAGCGAATCGCCCGCGAGCTTGAACGGCTCGGCCTCGCGGACGCCGCGGACAAAAAGGCTGGGTCGCTCTCGGGCGGCAACCGCCGCCGCGTCGAACTCGCGCGCGCGATGTTGCACGAACCGCGCGTGCTGTTGATGGACGAGGCGACGGTGGGTCTCGACATCCAGAGCCGCGCCGATCTGCGCAAGCTCATTCTTTCGCTGCGTGACGAGCGCGGCGTCGCCATTCTCTGGGCGACGCATTTGACGGACGAGGTCGCGGACGCCGATCGCGTGATCGTGTTGCACAAGGGCAAGATCCTGCGCGACACGACGCCCGCGGAGCTCGTGGCCTCCACGGGGAAGGCGTCTGTCGAGGAGGCCTTCCTGTCGTTGACGGCGCCCCCTCCGAAAGCCGCCTAGCTGGCGAAGCTTACTTGCGTTCCTCGCGGTAGATGCCGAGCTTTTCCTGCGCGGCCCGGTCGGAGAAGCTGAAATAGATCGCGTCCTTCGACGCCCGCACCTTCGTCCAGACCCAGGAGGGGATGCCCGCGACATCGCTCTCGCCGGCGGTGAAGGTCTTGCCGTCCGCCTCGATCGTGATCTCGCCTTCCAGCACGACGATGGTGCGGCCATCGGTCGAGCGCATCGCTTTTGTTTCGAACCCCTTTGGCAAATGCGTCAGCCAGGTCGCGATGGTCGGCATCGCCCAGCCGCCATCCTGCGGATTGACGTAGCGCAGCGCGTGGCCAAGATGGGCGTCGGGCGGATTGGCGCCGGCGACCTGCATGAGCGCGGGACGCGCCTTGCTGAAGGAATAGTTGAAGATCGGAGAGGTCTGGCCAAACGGCGAGAAGGGCTGCATTGGCCCCAGGCCTGAGCCGAACATCGCGTCTGAATGGCCCTGCGGCTTCGACATGATCTGCGTCTTGTCGTTGAAGTGATCCATGAAGGCCGCTTCGTAGAAATTCACCATGTGCAGGTCGAGGCCATCGACCCAGATCACCGGCTTCTGTTCCTTCTGGCCATGATCGTGCCAGGTCATCGCGGGCGTGATCACGAGATCGCCGCGCTTCATCTCCGTCAGTTCGCCGGCGACGGCGGTGTAACCGCCATTGCCCTCGAGCACCATGCGCAACGCCGAGGCGGTGTGACGATGCGCGGGCGCGATCTCGCCGGGCATGATGAGCTGGTAGCCGGCGTACATGGTGGCCGTGATGCGCGAGCCGCCGGGCATGGCGGGGTTCTCGAGCACGAGCACGCGGCGCTCGGCTTCCTCCGCGGTCAGCAAATCGCCGGCTTCCATCAGGAGCGGCCGGGCCTCCGCGAATTTCCACACATGCGGCGCGAATTTCGACTTTGGTTGCTCCGGCACGAGGCCCTTCAGCACCTCCCACAGGGGCGCCATCGCTTTCGGCGACAGCCGGTCGTAGAATTTCTGGCGGTTGGCCGGGATGGCCGGGGCTGTCGCGGTCTGCATGAGAAACTCCCTCGCTCGACATTCGTCGGAATGGGCGCGCTTCTATCACCAACGGGCGCCGCTCGCAAAGCAAACGGCCTGTCCGGGCGGGACAGGCCGCGAGACCGCGCCGGGTCGGTCAGGCCTTCGCCGCGTCCTCCCGAATGTCCGGAATGAAAAACACGAACATGTTGGCGACCACGATGGTGCAGGCCATGAAATAGAAGGTCGAGAGCAGGCCGAACCTGTCGGCGAGCATTCCGCACACGAACGGACCGATGGCCGTGCCCACGGCCTGAATGCCAAACAGCAGGCCAATGGCTGTGCCGCCCATGTTTTTTGGCGTGGCGTCGAGCGTCCATGCCTGCAACACGGCGCGAATGGCGAAGAGGAAGAAGCCGAGCATCGCCACGAACAGCACGAACAGCGGCGTGCCGCCCGCGAAAACCATCATGACGAGCACCACCGCGGTCATGACCATGCTGGTCATCATGATGTTGCGGCGGCCAACCTTGTCCGACATCGAGCCGGCGATGGGCGCGGCGATGAAGCCGCATAATTGCAGGCCCATCATGGCGGCGCCGACGGCCCAGGAGGAATAGCCCATGATGTTGGCGAGATAGAGCGGAACGAAGACCATCAGGGAGCCCTGGGTCATCGAGCGGAAGGCGGAACTCGTCGCCAGCATCATCAGCGTGTTGTTCTTCAACAGCCCGCCAAAGCCCGTGATGACCTCGCCGAGGCTGAGGTTCTTTTCGCTCGGCTTGCCCTTGCTCTCCATCTGGAGCTTGCCGAGATAGGCCAGGATCGCGATCGACATGAAGATGCCGGGGATCACGTTGAAGATCATCACCTGGCGCCAGCTCACGCCGGGAAAGCTGAAGACCGAACCGATGGCGAAGCCGCTGAGCAGCGCGCCCGCGACGAAGGGCGCGACCGCGTCGCCGATGTTGCCGCCCATGCCATGAATGGACACGACGAGCCCCTTCCGCTCCGGGAATCGCCGCGCCAGCGTCGGGATGGCGGTCGGATGCCAGATCGTGTTGCCGACGCCGATGAGGACCGCGCAGGCGAGCAGCATCCAGTAAGCGTGCGTCGCCGCCATGATCATGTAGGGAAAGCCGATCCAGGCGAGCGACAGCGCCATCATCAGGCCCTTTCGCCCGATGGCGTCGCAGATGATGCCGCCAGGAATGTTCGAAATCGCCCCGGCCACGGCCTGGGCCGTTACGATGGACGCGATCTGCGTGTAGCTGAGGCCGAGTTCGTTGCCGATGACGGGCGCGAGAACATAGAAGGTCGCGGGATACCAGTGGGTCAGCGAATGGCCGATGGTAATCAGCCAGACTTCCAGAAACGAGCGCTTTTCAGAAATATCCGCGTGCGTCGCCACTGCCGTCATGTCGTTCGTCCCTCGAATGGTCCGTCGCCCGGCGGCGCCCGAACGCCCCGGACCGACCGGTTGCTGATTATGATCGCAGAATAGTCAGCGTTCGCGGCGCGCGCAACAGCGCCGCTCCTCACACTTCCTTGCCGATGGCCCGGTCCAGAGACCAGGGCCCGCCGCCGCGCAGGGCGATGGCGAGGCACATGAAGCCCCACATCAGCGTGAATTCATAGCCCCGGTTGAGCCAGGAGAAGCCGTTGCCCCAGTACAGGATGAACGTCAGGAAGGCCATTTCGATGGCGTTCGCCGCCGCGAAGAACCTCGTGAACAGGCCGAGAATGATGCACAGGCCGCCGAGCCCCTCGACGAAGGTCAGCAGGATCGACATGTAATAATTGTAGCCGATGGCCCACGGGATCGAGCCGTCGAGAACCTTGGCCTGCGCCTCCATCCCGCGCAGAACCTTGCCCCATCCGTGGACCAGCAGAACCCAGCCGACGCCGAATCGCACCACGAACCACGAGAAGGGAATCGAGAAATCGTAAAATCCCCGAAGCCCGGGAATCAGCAAATCCGGCTGCTTTCCGGCGTTGTCCGGCATGGTCGTCTCTCCCGCGTTTTTTCTCGACGCTTGTCCCGCCGGGCAATGCGTTCCTCAGGCGTCGAGTTCCCACTCGCCGGGCACGGCGCCGGATTTCACGCCCTTGCCAACATAATATTTCCAGAGCTTTTCGCAATGAAACTCGCGCATCTCGTGCCGGTCGATCTGTTCAAGTTCCGCGTCGGTGAGGGGCAGGGGCGTCCGGCCCGCCTGCAAAACCTGCATCTGCGCCCGGGCGTTTTCGTCGAAATGCACCGCGTCGACGAGCAGGGCGGGCAACGACTCGGCGACGAGCGTCGATCCATGCGCGCGCATCAGCACGGCGTGGTGCGGGCCCAGCGCGCGGGCGAGTTTCGCGCCCTGTTCCGGCGTCTTGATGTGGCTCGGATCGTCGTCCATGGGGATGCCGCTGCGCCAGCGGATGGCGCGGGCGCGCATGGGCATGAGCTGAACGCCCTCCATCATGGTGAACCAGATCGCGAGCTCCATGTGGGAATGCACCACGGCCTGCACGTCCGGGCGGGCCTTGTAAATCCCGATGTGAATGGCGATCTCGACCGGCGGTCGTTCGTTCCCCTCGATCACCTTCCCGTCGAAGCCCACGAGAAGCATAGAGTCCGGCGTCACGTCCGTGCGCGGCTGCATGGCCGGCTGGATGTAGAACGCGTCGCGCCCGGGCGCGCGCACCGAAACGTGCCCGGAATAATCCAGCAGATTTTCCATTACCATGAGCCGGGTCGCCGCGGCGCACTGGGCGCGCCGCAGCGCGTCTGAATTCGAACCGGTCACGCGCTTTCCCCCCGGGGCCTCGCCGGCCCGCTCGCTCGTCGTCGCTGGATGGCGCGAACCGGAGGCGCGCGCCGGTTTCGTCAATCGCCGATTTCCGGCGGATCATAGAGCCAGGCCATCGATTCGAAAGCCTGTTCCGGCGTGCGTTCGCCAAGAACGGCGTTGCGCAGGTCGCGCGTCGCGCCCGAGGCGTGATAGACTTCGCCGTAGAGCTTCGCGGTCAGCTGCACGCGGGCGGTGCGCAGATAGCGCTCCTTCTGATAGGCGAGGAACGCCGCGTTCCAGTTGCCGTCGCACCTGGCGATCTTGCTCGCGAGGCAAACCGCGTCCTCGATCGCCATGTTCGCGCCTTGCGCCAGATATTGCAGCATCGGATGCGCGGCGTCGCCCAGCAGCGTGACGTTGCCCCTGCTCCAGTCGCGAACCGGCGCGCGGTCGCAGAGGACCCACATGCGCCACGACTCGATCTTGCCGAGCAGGGCGCGCACGGGCTCGCAGGCGCCGGCGAAACGCTCGTGCAGTTCCGCCGGATCGCCGAAGGAATCCCAGCCTTCGGAAAACTTGCTCGAATGAAAGGTCGCGACGAGATTGAACATCTCGCCGCCGCGCACGGGGTATTGCACGAGATGGGTCTTCTCGCCGGCCCAGATCACCATCATCTGCCATCGCAGCTCTTCCGGCATGTCGCTGGTCTTGAGCACGGCGCGATAGGTGATGTGCCCGGAGACGACGGGCTTGCCGTCGCCGACGATTTTCGCGCGCACGCCCGACCACAGGCCGTCGGCGCCGATCAGCGCGGCGGCCTCGAAGAGTTCGCCGCTCTCGGCTTCGGCGGTGACGTGGCCGCCCTTGTCCTCGAAATCGTTGATCTTGCAGCCATTGCGCAAGGTCACGAGATCGGGGTGGTTCCGGCACGCTTCCAGCAGCACCCGGTGAATGTCGGCGCGATGGATGACGCCGTAGGGATTGCGGAAGCGCTTCAGGAAGGCTTCGTTGAGCGGCAGCGTCGTCACTTCCTCGCCGGTGATGCAGTCGCGCATCATCAGGCCTTTCGGGAACACCGCGTATTTGTTGATCTCGCCGGTGATCCCGAGCTTGTCGAACATGCGGAACACGTTGGGGCCGAGCTGGATCCCGGCCCCGATCTCGCCGAATTCCGGAGCCTGTTCCGTCACGATGGAGCGCTGGCCCTTCAGGGCCAGCGCCAGCGCGCAGGCGAGCCCGCCGATGCCGCCGCCCACGATCAGAAATGGTTTTGAATTCGCCGCCATGTTCCGCTCCCTCGCGAGTTCAGACTTTCCGCGCCCGCACCTTCACCTGCATCGAGCCGATGCGGTCGATGCGCGCGTCGATGACGTCGCCCGGCACGACGGGACCGACGCCGTCGGGCGTGCCGGTCATGAACACGTCGCCCGGCTGCAGCGTGTAGTAGATCGAAGCCCATTCGATCAGCTCGCGCAGCTTGATGATGAGGTTCTTCGTGTTGTTGCTCTGGCGCGGCTGGCCGTTGACCGTGAGCACGAGGTCGAGATCGTGGGGGTCGCCTATTTCGTCCGCGGTGACCATCCAGGGGCCGAGAACGGTGAACGTGTCGATGGATTTGCGCATCGAACGTTCCTCGGCCCCGCGCACGGTCATGTCGAGGCCGATGCAATAGGACGCGACGTAGTCGAGGGCGTTTTCCTTCTTCACGTTGCGGGCGGGCTTGCCGATGATCGCGACGAGCTCGATTTCGTGATCGTTGCGGCGGTCGAGATGCACGAGCTCGACGCCATGGCTCGCGCCGACGATGGAGGACGTGGCCTTGAGGAACAGACCGATGGTCTGGATCTTGACGATCTCCTTGCCGTGGCGGATTTCCGGATCGAATTCCGCCTCGTCGTAATGGGCCTGGTAGTTGACCGGCGCGGCGACGACCTTGCCCGGATTGGCGACCGGCGGAAGGAAGGTCACGCCGGCGAGCGGAACCTTTTTCGCGGTCTTCGCGGCTTCCAGAATCTTCGGACGCAGCATGTCGAGGTTTTCGATGAGTTGGTCGGTGCGCGGCAGCGGGTATTTGTAAGCGGGCAGAGCGTCGAGCACGGACGTCACGTCGAGCAGATGATCGCCCTCCACGAGACCGAGGCGATTGTCGTTGAAGCGGCAGAGTTTCATGTCGTTCCTCTCTGGATGGCGTTTCGGTGAAGCGTGGCGCGGCTAGAGCTTGCCCTGCGCGCGCATGACCCAGAAATCCCAGGCCCGGTTGATTTGCGAGGCGATGTTGCGCGCGGACGTGACGGCCTCGCCCTCGGTGAGCGGAATGAAATCGCCGAGGCTCATGGCCTCCGATTGCAGTTTCGCGTTCACCTCCGTGTAGACGGCGCGGAACACCGCCTCGCGCAGGTTCGCGCCCACGACCGTCGAGCCATGTCCGCGCATCAGCGCGCAATCGCAGGCGCCGAGCGTTTTCGCCAGCGCCGCGCCGAGCCTCGAATTGGTGATGAGAAGATCGCTCGATTCGCCGGCGTGATCGCGGATTTCGAACACCGGAGTGCACATGCCGAGAAAGCCGCTCATGTGGCAAACCGGCAGGAACTTCGCCTTTCGCGAAATGCTGAAGGGCACGACGGACGGGGAATGCGAATGCACGACGGCCATCACGTCCGGACGCGCGCGGAAAACCTCGCCGTGAATGAAGCGCTCGAGATAGACCGTCCGCCCGTTGGCGTTGACGGGATTGCCGTCGAAATCGAACTCGACGATGTCGTCGGCGGTGACGAGGGCCGGAGCCATGTTGCGCGCCAGCAGAAAGCGGTCGGGACGCTTGTCGTGGCGCACGCTGACGTGGCCGAACCCGTCGACGACGCCTTCCCGGAACAGGATATGGTTGGCCATCGCCAGTTCCTCGACGAGCGCGCGGTCGGCGGCGGGCCCGCCGTCGGCGCGGTCCGCGACGCGAGACGTGAAAGCCGTGCCCTCGAGAGCCGGAGTTGCGGGGGATGTCATCTGGCCGTTTCTCCCGGTGGAGATTGCGCCGCGTCGCGGCTCTGACAGGGCGCGCCGGGCCTGGAAAACGCCGTCCAATTGACAGGTCGCCGGCGGTCAGTCAACTAGCCGGGATGGCTCGCGCGGCGTGGCCACGGAAGCATCGGGAGGAACGCGTGGCGACGAAAAAGACGACTGCGAAAGGCAAGACCGCGAAGGCGAAACCGCTGGCTCCCGGGGTCGAGGATCCCAACGGCGCCTCGAAGGCGGGAGCCCTGTTCGGGTCCGACGTCATGGCCGAGGCGCTCGTCGCGCTCGATGTTCCCTACATCGCCCTCAACCCCGGAGCGTCCTATCGCGGGTTGCACGATTCCATCGTGAACTACCTCGGCAACGAAAACCCCAAGATGATCCTCTGCCTGCACGAGGAACACGCCATCGCCATCGCCCAGGGCTACGCCAAGGTGACGGGCAAGCCGATGGCGGCGGCCATTCATTCGAATGTCGGCCTGATGCACGCCTCCATGGCGATTTTCAACGCCTGGTGCGACCGCGTGCCGGTCATCGTCATTGGCGCGACGGGCAACGTCGATTCGGTCAAGCGACGCCCCTGGATCGAGTGGATTCACACCTCGCGCGACCAGGCCTCGATGGTGCGCAACTATGTCAAATGGGACGATCAGCCAGGTTCCGTCGGCGCCGCGCGCGAATCCATCCTGCGCGCCGGCTGGATTTCGAAGACGGCTCCGATGGGGCCGACATATGTCGTCATGGACGTTGAATTGCAGGAAGAGAGCGCTTCCGAGCCCCTGCCTCCCATCGACCCCTCGCGTTACATGCCAAAAGTGACCTACGCCGCGACGCCGGACCAGGCGCGCGCGGCGGTCGACCTGCTGCTGAAGGCGAAAAATCCGCTGATCCTCATGGGCCGCGCGTCGCGCGGCGAGGCGGAATGGGCCGACCGCGTGACGCTGGCCGAGAAGCTTGGCGCGCGCGTCGCGACGGACACGAAGGTGGGCGCCGCCTTCCCGACCTCGCATCCCCTGCACGTCGGCGCGTTTGGCTCCGGCGCCGCCGGCGAGGTGCTGAACGCCATCAAGTCGTCCGACGTGATTCTGAGCCTCGACTGGGTCGATCTCGCGGGCACGTTCAAGACGGCGCTTGGCGACGTCGAGACAAAAGCAAAGGTCATCCAGGTGACGCTCGATCACATCCTCCACAACGGCTGGAGCATGGATTACATGGGCCTGCCGGCGGTCGACATGATGATCGCTTCCGAGACCGATCCCGCCGTCGCCGCCATGGTGAAGGCGCTCGAGGGCAAGCCGTCGAAGTTCAGGGGCGGAGAACCTTCCGGTCTCGTGGCGCCCGACCTCAAGAAAGGCCCCATCGCCGTCAACCAGATGGTTGGCGCGCTGCGCCAGGTGGTCGCTGGCAAGGATGTGTCCCTGCTGCAAATTCCCCTGTCGTGGAACGCGAAGACCTGGCACTTCGAGCATCCGCTCGACTACACGGGCTCGGATGGCGGCGGCGGCATCGGTTCCGGCCCCGGCATTTCAGTCGGCGCCGCGCTGGCCTTGCGCGATTCCGGTCGTCTCGCCATCTCGATCTTCGGCGACGGCAATTTCATGATGGGCTGCCAGGCGATCTGGACGGCGGCGCACTACAAAATTCCGTTGCTGATCATCGTCGCCAACAACCAGTCGTTCTACAACGACGAACTGCATCAGGAGCGCATGGCGCGCATGCGCAACCGGCCCGTCGAAAACAAGTGGATCGGCCAGCGCATGGTCGATCCGGAACTCGATCTGGCGACCATCGCTCGCGGCCAGGGCGCCATCGGCCATGGCCCGGTCAAGAGCGCCGACGAACTCGTCGATGTCTTCACGAAGGCGGTGAAGGATCTCGAGGCGGGCCACGTCGTCGTGGTGGATTGTCGCGTGCTCCCGGGATACGCGCCATAAACGCCAAAGCCGCCCCTCTTCCGCTTCGCGGGAGAGGGGCGTCCTCTCACTTGGCGTAATATTTCAGAAACTCGTCCATCTGCTCCTTCGTGAAGGGAGCGTTGATGAATTTCAGCGAGAGCGCGTCGGCCATGGCGTTTTCGAGGCCGGAGATGCGTTTCGTCGCGAGATTGTTCTTCGGGAAATAATCGTCGCGGATCAACTTCGCCTGCGCTTCGCTGATCCCCGCGAATTCGGCGTAGGTCTTCAGCGCGGCCGGGTCGGAATACATCCATTCCAGCGTTTCGTCGTAGGCGGCGAGGAAGCGCTTCATCTGGTCGGCCTTCTTCGTCAGCACGTCGATATGCGCGAAGTTCATCCGCACCGTCTGGTTGCGGAAAGCCTCGAGGTCGCTTTCCTTCGCGATGACCCGCACGCGGCCCGCCTTCACGTCCTCGACGACATAGGGCGGCGCCGACCAGCCGATGTCGAGCTGCCCTGACATGACCTGCGTGAAGGTCGCGGGGGCCGCGCCCGCCGCCACGGCCTTGATGTCGACGCCGGCCTGGCGGATCAGCGCGAGCGCGCCCAGGTTCGACGACGAGCCATTGGACGAATAGGCCATCGTCTTGCCGGCGGCGTCCTTCAGCGTCTTGATCGGCGAATTGGCCGGCACGTACCAGAAAATATCGTCCGCGCCGGTCATCGAACTCGAGAAGGGGCGGATCGGCGCGCCCTTGGAGAAGGCGGCCATGATGCCGCTCGTGCCCGTGGCGAGACCCATGTCGAGACTGCCGGCGATCACGCCCTGCGTCGTCTCGCCGGCGCCGGCGGTGTAGAGCATCTCGAGCTTCAGGCCGTGTTTGGCGAAAATGCCGGCCTTCTGGCCGAGGTCCGGCGTCGATGTGTCCCAGTTGCCGCGCTGGGGCACGCCAAGTTTCAACACGTCCTCGGCGGTCGCGGGCGCGACGGCGAACGCAAGAGCGATCAGCGCGGCGGCGAGACGGACGGGCTTCACGGGCATGGCGATCCTCCTGGGTTCGCGGCTTTTAAACCCTGTTCGCGTCCGGCGTTCAAGGGCTGGCGCCAGCGATCTTCCCCGCGCCCGGCCGCCCCAGTGCGTCGGGAACCCGCGATCCGGACGAAGCCGCGGGCAAGGCCGGCTTGCAAAAACGGGCTTCCTGACACAAAAATACCGCGCTGGAGGCGCCGCGCGTCTGGACGCCCGCCTCTCTCGACGGGAGGAAATCATGGCGAAATCCGCGAGTCCGGCCTCTCGCCCGGCGAGTCCGTCGGGCGGCCCCGGAGCTTCGAAGCCCGGCGTCGCCAAGCCGGCGGTCATCCGGCACGGATCGCCCCCGCGGTCGCCTGTCGCCGGCGAGACCTTGCAGGCCCGCGAAAAGGAAGAACTCGAACGGGCCGAGCGATACGCGCATTACGCGGACATGCTGCACAAGACCGCGGAGAAAACCGAAACGTTCTTCAAGGCGGCGGAACATTCGCGGGCCATCGACGCCGCCTTCAAACACGTCAAGACGGTTGGACAGATGGCCTACGACGTCCGGCGGGTGAAACGGGGCATTGTCAAACTCAACCGCGTGGCGACCGAGGGCGGCCGCGCCGGGGAGCGGGCGCGCGCCAGTTTGCAGAAAAGCCTCAAGGCGGCCCACGATCTCGAAATGCAATTCGCCCGGGAGCGCGCGTTGAGCGGCGCGTCGCTGAAGGTCATTCAGGAATACAAGGCGCTCCTGCGCACGGGCATGGTTGGCGCGGCGAAGGCGCGCATGGCCGAATTCGCGAAGCGTCTCGAAGCGACGCTGGAGAAAAGCACGGTCGGGCAAAATCTCGTCAAGAAGGGCAAGGTGTTCGCGAATCCCCATGTCGTCCGAGGGCTTTTCATCGTGAAATGGAGCATGTCCGCCTGGGAAAGCGTTGAGTCCAGCTATGTCCATTCAAACATGGACACGACCGCCGGAAAGGTAGTCAACACGGCGCTGGATATTGGCGGCAAGGTGCTCGTCGACAGAAACCCCGTCGTCGGGTTCGTCGATGAATCCATTCTGCCGAAGGGTTACAAGCTCTCGGAAATATACCATGGCGGCGCTTCGGCCGTCACCGCGATCGGCGAAGGGCTGCTCAGGAACGACAGCCGCGCGATGGACCGGTTTCACGAGAAATCGATGCATGGCGCTTACGGAAAAATCCTGCAAGCCTCGAGCGAGGCCGGTGTTTTCTGGGCGGAAAAAGGCGTCGTCGGCGGCATGGACGAGTTCGTCGATTCCGTGCGCTGGTGGGTGAGCCACTGACTGCCGGGGATCGCGCGCCATTCGCCGGTCGGGATGGAATGATCGTCGGTCGCGCGGCGTCCGGGCCTACCGCCGCCACACGAAAACAGTGCTCATGGCGTAGTTGAAGATCGATCCAACCAGAGTGCCGGCGACGCCCGCCAGCCACCAGGGTTGTTGCAGGCCGAACAGCCAGCTCGCGAGACCGACGTTGGCCACGGCTCCCAGGCTGCAAACCGCGTAAAATTTCAGCAATCCCAGGATCGCGCCCGCGCCGCGCAATTGCTTGTCCCTGTAGGTGAGGAGATTGTTGACGAAAAAATTCGTGGTCATGGCCACGAAGGTCGCCAGGGTCTGCGCCGCGCCAAACGACAGGCCGCCGGGCGTGAGGCCCGCGCGCAACGCGAGAAGATGCACCGCGACGCCGCTCGCGCCGACGATGGCGAACAGGAGGAATCGGACAGGCACGAGCCCGCCCGACACTTTTTCGACGAGCAGCGCCGCGAAATCGAACATGACCCGCGCGTCGAATTTGGAGGATCCTTCCTCGCGCGAACGAAACGAATAGGTCACTTCGACGACGCGCGGCGGGGTTCGGGCCGTCGCGAGAATGTCGAGCAGGAGTTTGAAGCCGGCCGTCGTCAGCCGCGGCGCCAGGTCCTCGAAGAGATCGCGCCGGATCGCGAAAAAGCCGCTCATGGGATCGGTCACGTTCGCGCGCAGGCCGCGGCGCGCCAGAGTCGTGGCGAAACGGCTGGCCCAGGCCCGTCGCGCGGAAAAGCCCGCGTTTTCCTCGTCCTCCGCGCGGGTTCCGATCACGAGATCGGCCTCGCCGCGCCGGAGCGGCGCGAGCAGCTCCGGCAGGATTCGTTCGTCGTGTTGCAGGTCGGCGTCCATCACGACGATATTCGGCGCCGACGAACTGAGCGCGCCCTCGATGCACGCGCCCGCGAGCCCGCGCCGGTCGACGCGGCGAATGGCCCGGACACGACTGTCGCCTCGCGCCAGCGCTTTCGCGGTCCGCCATGTTCCGTCGGGACTGTCGTCGTCGACGACGATGATTTCCCAGCCGGCCTCTCCCATGGTCGTTTCGACCAGCGCGACGAGTTTTTCGATGTTTCCGGCTTCGTTGAAGGTCGGGACGACGATGGAGACGTCGGGCGTCTGGTTGTTCATCAATCGCTTTCCGGGGCAGGGGCGGGCGCGGGCCAATGGATACGCCGGCGCGTGGTTGTCATTCCAGAGCGTCGAGTCGCGAGACGGCGTCCGGCGGCAAGAACCTGTGTCCGCGGAACACGGCGAAGACCGCGAAAGATTGTGTCCCGTGATAAAAAGTCGCGTCCTCGAGACGCTCCAGCCGGTCGAAACGGCCCTTGATGTAGGTTTCGATGTGCGCGGCGAAACGCGGGCTGACGAAGATGACCGCGTCCTTCCCGGCGAACTCTCCGAGCGGAGCGAGCACGCCATAGCCGCGGGCGTCGGCGCACAGGCAGGTCACCGGCAAGCTTCCGCCAAGCGCGTAGTCGAGGCGGCCCGCGTCATACCATCGCCTCGCCGCGACGAAGAGGCCAGGGGTTTCCTCGACGCCGCGCGCCGCCAGAATGGCGTGAACGTCCGTCAGGTCGCGCGTATCGGCGAGCGGATCGGCGAGATGAAGGCGCCCCCAGTCGACGGGCGCGACCGCGACGAGGCTCAGGCCCGCGACGAGAAGCGCCGCCAGGCCCGCCGTGCCCGCGAGGGCGTGCGTCCAGACGCGTTTCGTCCACGAAGCGCCTTGCGAGAGGTCGGCGGCGAGCAGGGGAACCCACAGGAGATAGCCGGGCATGGCCCAGTGAAAATAAAGGCTTTGCGACCAGATGGAGAGGATCGTGAATGTCGCGACCGGACCGGCGCCGAGACAGAACAGCAGCCAGCGACGTTCGTCCCCGGCGCCGGCGCGCGCGGCCCGGACCGCCGACACGACAAGGCCCAGCCAGAGCCAGGGAAACAGGAACAGCGCCTGTCCCGCCAGCACGACAAGCGGCATCCACGGGCGAATCCCCTTCGAAACGGCGCGTCCACTCTGGAAGGCGAAGGACGCCCAGTCATGCTGGATGTTCCAGACGATCACGGGCGCGAACATGAGCGCCGCGAGCGCGCCCCCGGCGTAGGGCCAGGGGCTGGCGAGCCATCGCCTGTGCCGGGGACTCGTGAGCAGGAACAGGCCTGTTCCCGCGAACAGGAAGACGCCGTGATACTTCGAAAGGAGCGCGAGGCCGCACCAGAAGCCGGCCGCGAGCCACAGGGAGGGCCGCGTTCCGTCGATCAGCAAGACCCGCGCGAGACAAAGCGCGCCGGAAACGAGGGCGAGATCGAGCGGTCCATCCGGCAACACCCAGGTCGCGGTAGTGACGCCAAGGACGGGCGCGCAGTTCAGGAGCAGCGAAGCCAGAAAGCCGGCCCGCTCCCCGAACAGAAGCGAGCCAAGGCGATATATCTGCCAGGTCGTGACGCAAAACAGCAGAACAAAGGGCGCGCGGACGGCGAGGGCGGCCTCGGATCCGAAAAGCACAGCGGCGCCCCGGGAGAGCCACCAGGCGAGAGGCGGATGATCATAAGCGCTGAGCGCCAGATGACGCCCCGTCGCGATCGTGTAACTCTCGTCGACGCCGAGGCCAAGCGAACCCGCGAACAGAAGTCTGAGGCCCAGGGACGCGAGGATCAGCGCGAGAACGCGCGGAGCCTGATTTGCGAGAGTTTCGGTTGTGTAGGCGCCGCCTGAAAAGCTTTTCGTTTGCAAAAAGACCATCGTGAACCCTGCGCGAAACCGGTCGGCCGCGTCGACGGGCATGAAACCGCGCGCGAGAAAATCCACCGTTTGGTTTCATTCGGGGATGGTAACGCCATCGCCGGCGGCCTTGTCAATCGGACCCGTCCTGGCGTTTCATCGGAAAGTGACGCGAAGACGATCGATCACTTGAGGAAATATTCGAGCGGTTCGTCCGTTTCCGCCTTCGTGAACGGTTTCGCGATGAACTCTCGCGCCAGCGAGCGCGAGGGAAAGCATGAATACACGCGCCGGCCTCGATCCCTCCGGTGAACGGCGCCCCGGAGTTTCGGGACGTGGCATTGGGCTCGGCCTCGCGGGGAAAGAAGCGGAGCCTGGCCTGCCTCGCCGCGTATTTGTTCGCCAGATCGATGACGGCGAGCGCGTGGGCGCTCGACGCCGACGGAAAATCCGCGACGAATTGCTCGACGTCGCGGCCCGCCCGGAGATAGTCGAACAGAGCTTTCACGGCGACGGGGCGCCCGGTGAAACAGGGCGCCCCGCCGAGCCAGGCGGGATCGACGGTGACGAGCGGCGACGGCAATGGATAAAATTCCGGCCACATGCCGCGGAGGGGTGGCTGCTTGTGGAATGACAGGCGAATCCCCGTTTCAGGCCGGCGTCGCGATCTCCTTCGCGTGGGCCGCGCGCTCCTTCAGCAGATCGTCGCGGCCCGCCATTTTCGCCTCGTATTCGAAGCCGCGAAAGGTGGCGTAGGAGTTTTCGTCGCCCACTTCCCGGTCGCGCGCCGCGATTTCCCCCGGCGTGAGTTCGCGGATGGGGCCGCCGAGGCGCATGGCGTCCATCAACATTTGCGCGTTGACGAGCATCGCCTTGCACTGGCGAATGAGCCGGATCGCCGATTTCGCGGCGCCGACGAACCCGTGCCCGGCGAGCAGCAGCGTCCGGTTCGGTCCGAGCTTTCGCGCGAGGCTCCTGCCCTGGTCGAGGTTGGCGATGAGCATGTTGGTGTCGCCGAATTCCTCGTGAATGTCCCAGTTGGGAACCGTCGCTCCCATTTCATTGGCGCCGAAATAGACGATCTTCATGGGCGTGTCGGTCACGGTGAACGGCAGAACCGCCTGCGGATGGCCATGCACGACCGCGCCGATGTCGGGGCGCGCCGCGTAAACCGCGGCGTGAATGTAGCGTTCGAGATAGGGATTGCGGTTGTCGCCCCTGTCCGCCTTTTCGCCGTCGAGACCGAGCGTCATGATGTCCTCGCGCTCGACGAGTTCGGGGCTGAGCGAGCGCGACAGCAGGAACTTCGTCGGGTCCGTCGGATGACGCAGGCTCACGTGGCCGTAGGCGTCGACCGCGCCGATCCGCGCCAGCGCGCGATTGGTGATGACGAGATCGATTTTCGCGATTTCGAGTTCATGCATGGTCCGCTCCCCGTGATTATTTCGCGCCGCGTTCGTAAATGGTTTTCAGCCTTTCGACCACCGGCGCCGGCGTGGCGAAGGCCTCTCCGATCAGGCGGGCGACGCGCTCCGCCGGGATCGGCCGCACGCTCATCTCGCGGGCGGCGGCCTCCTTCAGGAAGTCCGGATCGGCGAACGTGTCCATGAAGGCCTGACGCAACGCCGCGACGCGCTCGGGCGGAACGCCCGGGCCGACCATGTAGGGAAACGTCATTTTCGAGGAGGCCGTGCCGAGCGCCAGCAGGGCGAGGTCGTCGTCGTTTCGCGCGAATTCGCGAGCGGCCGGAACGTCGGGCAGGGCGGCGAGCCGCGTTTCGCCCGATTGCGCGAGGACGCGGATGTCGCCGGCCTCGACGAGACGTTTGTAGCTGTGCCTCAACGTGTCGAGGGGCATGGTCGCGTAGCCCTCCGCCTCGCCGCGCTCGATGGCGAGCATCACCGCCGGCAAGCCGGTGTAGCCGATCACCGCGCGCATCTTCGTTTTGAACACTTCGTTATAGAGCCCGATGGTCACGGTGGGCGTCGAGCCTGGTGCGAGCGCGCCGATGGGCGTCTCCCGCGCGCGCATGTCTTCCACGCGTCGCACGGGCGACGAGCGCCAAACGAACAGCGTGTGCGGCGAATCCGCGGGCGTTGGCAGCCACTGGAATTTCAGCGAATCGTATTTGACGCCCGCGGCGTTGAGCAACGGTTGCAAAGGCACGTTGGAAGAGGGCGCGCCGATCAGCGTCCCGTCCTGGGCGGCGACGTTGAAAACGTGGTTCGCCTGCAACAGGGAGCTGGCGCCGGGCATGTTTTGCACGACGATGTTTGGCAGGCCCGGGACATGCTTGCCGAGGTGCGCTCCGACGAGCCGCGCGTAAAGATCGAAACTGCCGCCTGGCGGCAGTCCGACGATGATCGTGATCGTCTTTCCCCGATAGAAATCCGCGACGGCGTTCTGCGCGCGGGCGGGGACGCCGCCCGCGATTGTCGCGAGGATGGCGAGCGCCGTGATCGCCGTCGACGCGCGAGATTCGTGCATCCGTTGATTTCCCGTCCCTGTCGATCGCCATTCTGCATGAAATCGCCAGTGCGCAAAGCCGTTGCAACGGGCCAGCCGCGCGCGATACCTTGCCCCGTCCGTCACCGGAGGCGCCAATGGCCACGCAAGCAATCCGCCGCGAGACTCTCGTCCGTTCCCGAACGCGCGGCGTGCATCACCTCGCGCTTTGCACGGACGACATGAAGGCGACGACGGAATTTTACGTGCGCGTGCTCGGCATGCCCCTCGTCCACGCCATGCGCGTGCCAAAGGGGCTTGGCGTGGGGCCGGATAACCGCGGCAATCCGCCCTACGAGGAATTGCGCCACTATTTCTTCGACATGGGCAACGACAGCCTGCTCGCCTTCTTCGAAATTCCGGAGGGAAGCGAACCGCGTGGCAACCGCAACGCCATCGGCGCCATGCAGCATTGCGCCTTCGTCGTCACGCCGGACAAATTCCGGGCCATCGAGGCCTCGCTGAAACGCGAGGGCCTGCCTTACCTCGGGCCGGTGCGGCAATTGCCGGGCATGGACGGAATCTACGTGATCGACCCCAATGGAATCCGCCTTGAATTCGCCTGCCAGCCGGACGACGGCGAGGAGCCCGGGGTCGTCGAATGCGTGACCCAGACGAAGGAGGAGGCCGCGAGCGAATTGCGCGGCCTGCCGGGCGTCGACGAGGCCTGGTTGCGGGAGATGACAGCGGCGCTTCCTGGGTAAGGCCCCGCGGGTTTCTGGCGCTCCGCTATTTCGCGTAATATTTCAGCAAGTCCGCCATCTGGTCCTTCGTCAGCGGTTGCGCGAGGAACTTGAGTTCGATCGCGTCCTTCATGGCGTTGTCGATGTCGGAGACGCGATTGAGTCGCAAATTGTCCTTCGGGAAATAATTGTCGCGGATGGCGCGCGCCATGTCCGTGCTCGTCTGCGTGAACTGGCCATAGGCCACGAGCGCCGCGTCCCCCGCGTACATCCATTCCACGGCTTCGGCGTAGGCGGCGCGGAACCGGTCGAGCACGGCGGCCTTCTTCGTGATGAAGTCGAGATTGCCGATGTTCATGCGCACCGTCTGGTTGCGGAACTCCGGCACGTCGCTCTCGCGCGCGATGATGCGGATTTCGCCGGACTGCACCTTGTCCACGGCGACGGGCGGCGAGGACCAGCCGATGTCGATCTGGCCCGAAAGGGCTTGCGTCAGCGTGCCGGGAGGCCCGCCGGTCGGCGTCAGCTTCATTTGCACGCCAAAATACCGCTGGAAACCGAGCACTGCGAGATGGGTCGAAGACCCGTTGGTCGAATAGGCGATCGTCTTGCCGGCGGCCTCTTTCAGGGACTTGAGCGGCGAGGCCGCCGGCACGTACCAGAAGAGATCGTCGGCGCCCGTCATGGAATTCGAGATCGGGCGGATCGGCGCCCCCCGGGCGAAGGCCGACATGACGCCCGTCGTGCCCGCCGCGCTGCCGAGATCGACGCTGCCGCCGATCACCGCCTGGATCGTCTCGCCGGAGCCCTGCGTCCACAGCACCTCGAGATCGACGCCGTGTTTCGCGAAAATTCCCGCTTTCACGGCGGTGTCGAACATCGACGTGTCCCAGGCGAAACGCTGGCCAACGGCGATTTTCACCTTGTCGGCCTGCTGGGCGAGGGCGGGCGAGGCCGCCGCGAGAAGCGCGGCGGCGATGGCGGAGCGACGCGTGATCATGGTTGTCCCCATGTGATGACTGGCGCTCGCCTTTTGCGTCAATTCGGGCGCCGCGTAAACTCGCGGGGCGGCGGCCTCAGTTTCCGCAAATCCGTCCGGCGGATTCCTCGAGACGCGCCCGCGACGCCTCCATCTGGTCGAGAACGCGCTCTCCCATGCCGCAATGACCGGGGTCGTCGCGCAAAATCCGGATGATCTCCGCGCCATCGACGAGTTCCCGGGCGTAGAGTTCACAAAGCCTTGGCGTGTCGCTGGCGGGCGTGCGTTTGCGCTCGGCGCCCGCCTTGCGGATCTCTTCGTTCATTTTCGGCGTATGCGCGCATTCCGCGCCGGGCGGGGCTGCTCGCGTGATCGCTGGAAGAAGACAGGCGGAAAAAAGAGCGGCGAGAAACATTCGAGGCATCTGTCGTGAAACGTTCCGGCGCCGCGAGAAACGGAAACGGAGCGGCCCGCGGCGCGCGGGTTCCGCTCGCCGCCGCTATTTCGCGTAGAACTTCAGGAAATCGTCCATCTGTTCCTTCATCAGCGGCGCGGAGAGAAATTTCATCTCTATGCCATCCTTCATCGCGTTGTCGAGGCCGGACACGCGCGCGAAGTCGAGATTGCGTTTCGGGTAAAAGGACTCGCGGATGTCTCGCGCGAGAGCCGGCTCGACGCCCGCGAATTTCGCGTAGAGTCCGAGCGCTTCGTCGCCCGCGTACATCCAGTCGATGGCTTCCCGCCACGCCTTCCCCAGTCGGTCGAGAACCTCCGGCTTGCCGTTGATGAAAGCGAGATTGGCGATCGTCATGCGCATGGTCTGGTCGCGGAACTCCGGGACGTCGCCCTCGCGGGCGAGCACGCGAAGGGCCCCCTGGCGGATGAGGTCCACCGCGAAGGGCGGCGTCGACCAGCCGATGTCGAGCTGGCCGGACATGACCTGCGTCAGCACGCCGGGCGGCCCGCCCGCCGCGGTGAGGTTCATCCGCACGCCGAAATGCCGCTGGAAGGCGAGCACCGCGAGATGCGACGAGGAGCCGCTGGAGGAATAGGCGATGGTTTTGCCCGCGGCGTCCTTCATGGTCTTCAGCGGCGAATCCGCCTTCACGTACCAGAAGAGGTCGTCCGCGCCCGTCATCGAATTGCCGATCGGCCGCACCGGCGCGCCCTTCGCGAAAGCGGCCATGACGCCGGCGGTTCCCGCGGAAACGCCAACGTCGACAGCGCCTGAAATCACCGCCTGCATGGTCTCGCCCGTGCCCTGCGTCCACAATATGTCGAGAGCGATTCCATGCTTGCGAAAGATCCCGTTTTCGACGCTGGTCGCGAGTTGCGCGGACTCCCAGCCGCCGCGCTGGCCTGCGCCGATCCTCACGACGTCCTGCGCCTGGGCGGGGGCCGCGACGAACAAGGAAAAAGCGAGCGCGAGGCGGCGCGTGAACATGTGATCCTCCCCCGTGAAATCTGTTTGCGAGTCTTGTGCGATAATTTCCCGCGCGGGTAAATGGAGTCGCCCTCTCTTGTGCCGGCGCGAAATTCCCGTCTATTCTCTCTTCAAAGAGATCAGAAGAATCCCCCGACTGTCACGGACTTGAGCCCGCGCGCGGTCGCGGCGCCAATCCGGGAGCCTCCGTGTCCGCAAACCAGAGCTGGTCCAATCTCGCGGCCGCGTTCCGGCACAAACATTACCGCACCTACCAGACCGGGCGTTTCCTCTCGCAGTTCACGACCTGGATGTACAAGATCGCGGTTGGCTGGATCGCCTGGAAACTCACCCGTTCCGCGGCCTGGCTCGGGGTGTTCGGCTTCCTCGACCAGGCGCCGGCCCTGTTCATCATGCCGCTGGCGGGCGCCGTCGCCGACCGCATGGACAATCTGCGCTTCATGCGGATCACCCAGGCCCTTTTGCTCTCGCAGGCGATCCTTCTCTCGGTGCTCGACGGCTTCGATCTCCTGAGTCTCTGGAGCCTCGTCGCCTTCACGCTCGTCTATGGCACGATCAACGCCGCGCAACAGCCGGCGGCGCAGGCGATCCTGCCAAACCTCATGCCAAAGGACGCGCTGACCGTCGCCTACGGGCTCAATTCCATGCTGTTCAACGTGGCGCGCTTCGCGGGGCCCATGGCCGCGGGCGCTCTCATCAGCGCCTGGGGCACGGCGCCGGCGATCCTCTGCAACGCGCTCGGCGCCGCGGTTTTCACGGTCTGCCTGATTTTTCTCCAGACCGATTTTTCCATGCCGACGCGCGCCCGCGACCGCGCGCCGGACCTGCTGCGGGACGTGCGCGAGGGCTTCGCCTACGCGCTGAGCCACGAAGGCATCGGTCCCGCCATGGTGATTCTCTCGACCCTGTCGGTGATGACGTTCACCATCGACCTTTTGTTGCCGAGCCTCGCGGACGGCGTCTTTCACGCGGGCGCGCCGGGCCTCGCGTGGATGACCTCCGCCATGGCCGCGGGCGCGATGCTCCAGGCGACCCTGATCGCCCGCAGGAGCGGCGTCTCGGGGCTCTCCGCCTACGCCATTCACGCGATTGGCTGGCAGGCGCTGGGATTTCTGGCGCTGGCGATTTCCGGCGACATCTGGCTGGCGCTTGTCTGCATCTTCGTGATCGGATTTTCGGCCTCCGCGACGCGCGTCAGTTCCATGACTCTGCTGCAATACAGCGTCGATCTCGACATGCGCGCGCGCGTCGCGAGCTTTTATTCGCTCATCACGCATTTCGGCCCCGCGCTTGGCTCTCTCGTGGTTGGCGCGCTCGGCGACCTCGCGGGGATGCAGGCGACGATGGGGATCATCGGCGTTTACACGATCGGCGTCTGGGCCTGGGCCGCGAGGAAGCGCCCGGCGATGACGTCCGCGCTGGAGATCGAAGCGGAGACCTATCGCCTGCGCGTGGCGCGGCGGTGAGCCGGACTTGACAGCCGGGCCCGCCGCGTTCGGGATGGCGGCTGGAGCCGGGCGACATTTGTCGCCGGAAAAATCGCGCGGGAGGATTCATGGCCGGTGGCCAGCATTACGACTACATCGTCATTGGCAGCGGCTCGGCCGGTTCGCCGCTCGCCGCGCGTCTGTCCGAACGTTCGTCGAACAGTGTTCTGCTGCTGGAGGCCGGCGCCGACTACGAGCCGGGAACCGAGCCCGCGGAAATTCTGGACGGGTTCTCCGGGAACGCCCATTCCAATCCGCGCTTTATCTGGCCCGGTCTGCAATCGGCCTTCGGTCCGCGTCCAGGCAATGATCACGATCGCCGCCCGCGCCGCCGCTACAACGCCGGGCGCGTGATCGGCGGAACTTCCGCCATTAACGGCATGTGCGCCAACCGCGGTTTGCCATCGGATTTCGATTCGTGGCGCGACGCCGGCGCCGAGGGCTGGGGCTGGGACGACGTATTGCCGTTTTTCAAAAAGCTCGAGGACGATCCGGAATTCGAGGGGCCCCTGCACGGCGTCGGCGGGCCCATCCACATGCGCCGCTGGCACAGGGAGAAATGGCCGCCCTTCACCACCGCCGTGATGAAGTCCATCGCCGACGCCGGTTTCAAGGAAATTGGCGACCAGAATGGCACGGGAACGGAAGGCACGTTTCCGCTCGTCATCAACAACACGGAGGATGGCCAGCGCGTGTCGGCCGCGCGCGGCTACCTGACGAAGGAGGCGCGCGCGCGCCCGAACCTTTCCATATGGGGCGAGACGCGCGTCGAGCGGCTGATCTTCGAGGGCAGGCGCGTCGTCGGCGTCGTGGCGACGCGCGCCGGCCAGCGGCATGAATTGCGGGCTCGCGAGATCGTTCTCTCGATGGGCGCCATTCATTCGCCGGTGTTTTTGTTGCGCAACGGCGTCGGCCCCGCGCGCGAATTGCGCGCGCTCGGGATCGACGTGGTTCACGACCGCGCCGGCGTCGGCAAGAATCTGCACGAACATCCCGGCGTCAATCTCGGCGTCTTCATGAAACGGGAGTCGCGCCTGCCGCCGACCCTGCGGCGCCAGATTCTCGGGGGTCTTCGCTATTCCTCGGGTGTCGAGGGATGCCCGCCCGGCGACATGTACATCAACGCCCACGACCGCTCGGCCTGGCACGCCATCGGCAAGCGCATCGGCCTGATGATGATGTGGGTGAACCGCTCGTTCTCCACCGGCGAAATCCGACTCAAGTCCGCCGATCCGACGGCCGCGCCGGACATCGACTTCAACATGTGCAGCGATCCGCGCGACATGCGCCGGCTCATCGATGGCGTGCGGCTGCTGATCCGGTTGCAGGCGCATCCGGCGGTGCGGGCCTGTTGCGAGGAAATTTTCCCCGTCAGCTTCTCCGACAAGGCGCGGGCGCTGGCGATCTACAGTACGTGGAACGACATCCAGACGAAGGTCGGCGCCGCGCTGATGGAGGCCTCGCCGCTGACGCGCAAGGCGATCATCAAATACATGATCGCCGACGCGCCGTCCTTCGACGAACTCGCGAACGACGATTCCGCCTGCGCCGAATGGATCAGGTCCGCGGTGCTCGGCCACTGGCACGTCAGCTGCACGAACCGGATGGGCCGGATCGACGATCCGATGGCGGTGACGGATCCGCGCGGGCGCGTCATCGGTCTCGAGGGGCTCCGGATCTGCGACGCCTCGATTTTCCCCAGCGTGCCCTGCGCCAACACCAACGTCCCCACCATGATGGCGGGCGAACGCATGGCTGCGCTGATCCTGGAGGAGGGTTAGGTTGTCTTCAGCTCCGCGTGGCGCGGACTGCGCGCGCGGCGATAGTCGAAGCTGAACTCCAGCGTGCGGTTCAACCCCACGGGCTTCCAGAACAACGGCGGGCGGCGCGAGGCGTAGACCTTGCCCGCCGCGGGGTCCACTTTCCGGAAGCCGAAAAAGGCGGGCAATTCGTCGTCGTAAAATCCCGCCGTGGCGCGGACACGCCGGACGCCGCGCGCGCCTTTCGGGAACGCGCCGAACAGAAAGTTGTTGTAGCTCCCGTCGAGGGCGAGGCCCTTTGGCGGCTTGAGTTCCTGCTGCTCGAAAAAGTCGCCGACGCCCTGCTTGCCGCGGGAATCTCCGACGGCGCGCTGGCCGGCGGCGACGGGCCAGGCCGACCATTCGTGGCGCGAGCGCACCACCTGTTCGCGCCGGACGTCGATGTAATCGTCGAACACGTCGAGTTCCTGAACGATCCAGCCATGTTTCGCGGCGGCGTTCGGCAGCGCGAAATTCACGCCGAGGATGAAGCCGCCACTGAACACGAGCGGTCCGCAGCGCGGCGCGCCGACGATGTAGGGGATTTGCACGAGCGCCATGGCCGGTTCTTCCTGGAGCGCGCGCGGCGCGCGAAGAGGTTCAATCGATCTGGATCGCGAGCTTCCGGATCTCGGCGCTCCACTTGTCCTGTTCTTTTTGCACGAAAGCCTCGAACTCCGCGAGTTCCATTCGCGAGGGCTCGAGCCCGGCGCCCTTGAAGACCTGCAGAATGTCGGGCGTGGCGAGCGCCTTGTTGATCTCCCTGTTCAGCAGCGCGACGATATCCCCGGGCGTTCCCGCCGGCGCGACGATGCAGAACCAGGTCGTCGACGTGAGGTCCGGATAGCCCTGTTCCGTCAGCGTCGGGACATCCGGCAGGATGGGCGAACGCCTGGGCCCGGTTGTCGCGGCGGCGCCGATCTTGCCCGCTTTCACGAATTCGGCGGCGGCCGGAATGGCGAGCAGGCCAAGCTGGATTTGCTCCCCGATGAGCGCGTTGACGATGGGCACGTCGCCGCCATAGGGCGCGTGCGCGGCCTCGAAGCCAAACTTGCGTTTCAACATTTCGCCGAGAATGTGGCCCGACGATCCCACGCCGTTCGACGAATAGTTCATCTTGCCCGGATTGGCCTTCGCCCAGGCGGCGAGGCCGGCGACGTCCTTGCCCCCGAGCGAGGGCGGCGTGCCCATCAGAAGCGGCAATTCCGTCAGCATGGCGACGGGCGCGATGTCCTTGCGCGGGTCGTAGAGCGGCGCCTTCGACATGGCGGGGTTGAGCGCCATCGTGGACAGCGAGCCCATGCCGATCGTGTAGCCGTCCGGCCGCGCGTGGGTGAGCGCCGACGTGCCGACGCTGCCGGCGACGCCGGCGCGGTTCTCCACGATGACGGTTTGCCCGAGGCTTTCGGAAATCTTCTGCCCCACCGACCGCGACAGCAGATCCGCCGCCCCGCCGGGCGGGAACGGCACGACGATCTTGATGGTCTGTTGCGGCCATGTCTGCGCCGCCGCTGGCGCCAGCGGGCTGGCGGAGAGCGCCACGAACGCGCAAAGCGAGACGAAAATGTTTCGCATCTGTTTCCTCCCGCGGCGGCGCTGTTTCGCGCCGGCCGGCGGAGGATGAAAGCACCGCGCGCGCCGTTCGTCCAGAGCGATCGACGCTTTGCGGGCGCCCGCGTTTCGGTGTAGTTCGAAGGCCGGGGCGGCGGGACGCTGGCGCCAACGGGAGGGAAAAATGCGAATTTCGGTCAGGTTGCTTGCTTCCGCCGCGCTCGGGGTGTGTCTGTCCGCGCCCGCCTTCGCCGCGACGGTGACGGGAACCGTGACCGGGCCCGATGGCAAGCCCGTCATGGCCGTTTTCGTCGTCGCGCAGGACGCCACGACCCGCAAGACCGTCAATGTCCTTTCGGGCGAGGACGGGCGTTATTACATCGGCGACCTGCCGGCGGCGTCCTACAACATCTCGATCAAGGCCGCCGGCCTGCGGGCCGACGCGCGCCGCGACGTGACGCTGACGCGGGACCAGAAGGCGTCCTTCGATTTCGCCGCCCAAAAGCGCCCGGTGCAGTGGAGCGAACTCTCGACCTTCCAGGGCCGCAAGCTGCTGCCGAAAACGCCGGAGCACGACCTGAGCCACCAGGACCCGTTTTTCGGCGCCTGTTTCCAGTCCTGCCATTCCTTCCAGAATCGCATGGCCAATGGCACGCGCGATCTCGACGGCTGGCGCGATCGCGTCAAATACATGAACGACACGATGATGGCGGGCGAGGGCCGCCGCACCACCGAGAAAGAGGCCGAGGACTTCGCGCGCTATCTGACGCTGATGTTCGGGCCGGATTCGCCCAAGCCCGAGTCGCCCGAGCAGATGCCCGAATACAAGTCGCTCGTGCGGCCGTTCAGCCCGAAGGCGATGAACATCGCCTACGTGGAGTTCGACATGCCCGCGCCCGGCGGCATGGGCCCCTGGAGCGCCATGGAAGACCGCGACGGCAAAATGTGGATTCCCTACTACGGGAAGGGAAACGAGGTCATTCGCCTCGATCCCGACACGGCGCGAATGGATCACTTCAAGCTGCCGTTCTCGCGCACCGCGGGCATTCACTCGGTCATTCCCGCGGCGGACGGCAAGGTCTGGTTCGTCGAAACGTCGATGGGCAAGATCGCCCAACTCGATCCGGCGACGAAGGAGATCAACGAATACCAGAGCCCGCCCTTGCCAGACGGCCGCAAGCCCGGAGCGCACACCATCCGCGTCGACGAGCGCGGCCTCGTGTGGACGAGCGGCGGCCCGGTCATCACCATGTTCGATCCGAAGACGAAGGACTTCCGCCACTACGACGTGCCCGGCACCTACGGCAACACCGTCGGCCACGATGGCGACCAGTGGTTCACCTCGTTCCGCGCCGACGGCGTGATCGCCCGTATTTCGAAGGACGGCCAGCTCGCGAAATTCCAGCCGCCGACGAAGGGCAAGCCGCAACGTCTCGATCTCGATCCGGACGGCAACGTCTGGTTCAGCGAGCGCCAGGGCAACAAGATCGGCCGTTTCGATCCGAAAACGCAGACCTTCAGGGAATTCCCGCTGCCGGGACCGGAAGCGAGCCCCTACGCCATCGGCGTCGATCGCGATCGCATGGTCTGGTACTCGTCGCACGAGCAGGACGTTCTTGGCCGGCTCGATCCGAAGACGGGCGAGGTGACGGAATATCCCTATCCGCATTCGGAAATGTCGATGCGCGAGTTCTACCTCGATAAGAAGGGCCGCATGTGGTACGCGAGCTCGGCCAACAACAAGATCGGCTACTGGTATTACAACGAGCCCCCGAAATAGGGGGACGGTTTTACTGGCGCGTTCCCGACGTTCCATTGTTCGACGGCGAAACGTTCGCCGTCGAACCGGTCCGGGACCGCGGGGCGGGAAATCCGTTCGCGGGCGGGCCAAACATTGCCCTCCCGGCTCCGTCCCGCTAGAACGCCGCTTCGGCTCGCGCGAGCCCCGAAATTCATCCAGACACCGGCCCGGGCGGGCCCCGAGGCTCGCCCGCCGAGGAGGAACGCATGTCCATCGCTACCGGCAAGTTGAGAGTGATCCTGTGGGGGCTGGCGAAGGTCCTGCCGCTCGCCGCCGCCCGCTATCCCGAATTCGCCGCGCGGCTGAAGGAGCATGACCTCGTCGCCCGCATCATGGCGCGCGACGAGGAGATTGGCCGCTGGTTCGAACTGCGCGGCGGCAAGGTCGCGAGCGGAACCGACGCCGGCAAAAAGGCCGACATCACCATCGCCTACAAGCACGCGGCGATCGCCGCCGACCTGCTGACGCCGCCCTTCAACTGGCTCAACCAGATCAACGCGCAAAAAGACTTCAAGATGACCGTAGATGGCCCCGAGGGCCTGTCGAACTGGTTCGCGCAGACGATCATGCAACTGATGAGCGTCAACCTCGACATGGGCGTGCCGCAGAAGGATGGCACCATCCGTTACTGCAACATGGCCAACGGCGGGCCGCTGTTCGTCTACGTGAAGGACGGCAAGATCGTCCGCACGACGCTGATCGACTTCGACGAGACCGATCCGCAACCCTGGACCATCGAGGCCAAGGGCGTGAAACTGACTCCGCCACGCAAGACGACGCTCGCGCCGCACGGGCAGAATTCCAAGGCCATCGTCTATTCGCCCGACCGCGCGCTCTATCCGATGAAGCGCGTCGATTTCGATCCGAACGGCGAGCGCAATCCGCAAAACCGCGGCAAGTCCGGCTATGTCCGCATTTCGTGGGACGAGGCGCTCGAACTCGTTTCCTCCGAGATCAAGCGCGCCAAGAGCAAATACGGTCCGGGCGTGATGGCCGTCTCGCACGGTTCGCATCACACCTGGGGCAACATCGGCTATTACCTCTCCGCGCTCTATCGTTTCCGCAACGCGGTCGGCCACACCGCCGTCCATCACAATCCCGATTCATGGGAAGGCTGGTACTGGGGCGCGGCGCATCACTGGGGTTACTCGCTGCGCGTGGGGCAATCGGAAACCTACGGCACGGTCGAGGATTGCCTGCAAAATTGCGACATGGTGGTGTTCTGGTCCGCCGACCCCGAAACGACGTCCGGCTCCTATGGCGCGCAGGAAGGCACGGTGCGCCGCCAGTGGCTGAAGGATCCCCGGCTGAAGTGCAAGATCGTCCACGTCGATCCCTTCTACAATTCCTCCGCGCAGTTCCTGCCGGGCAAATGGTTCGCGCCGAAGCCGACGACCTCCGTCGCGATGGCGATGGCGATCGCCTGCGTCTGGATCAGGGAAGGCCTTTACGACAAGGCCTATGTCGAATCCCACACGGTCGGCTTCGACAAGTGGAAGGCCTATCTTCTCGGCGACGAGGACGGCGTGCCGAAGACGCCGGAATGGCAGGAGGCCGAGACCGGCGTGCCCGCGAAGGACGTGCGGGCGCTGGCGCGCGAATGGGGCGGCAAGCGCGTCTATCTCGCGCCGGGCGGCTGGGGCAACGGCCACGGCGGAGCCTGCCGCAACCAGACGGGCATCCAGTGGGCGCGCGTGATGGTGTGCCTCGTCGCCATGCAGGGCCTCGGCAAGCCGGGCGTCAACATGGGCAATCTGCAATGGGGCACGCCCGTCGATTTCAACTTCTATTTCCCGGGCTACGCGGAAGGCGGCATGTCCGGCGACATCGAGGGCACGTCGCTGCCGGTGGAGCTCTACCAGCGGATGCCGCAACTGCCGACGATGAACACGTCGAACCAGAAGATACCCCGCATCTTCATGCCCGAGGCCATCGTCGATGGAGAGGCGAAGGGCTTCCTGTGGAACGGCAAGTCGATCGAGCACCAGTTCGCGCCGGTGAACTATCCCGCCGCCGGCCACGCGCCGGTGAAGATGCTTTACAAGTACGGCGGCTCGATGATCGCGACGATGAACAACACCAATCGTCACGTGAAAATGTACCAGTCGGACGCGCTCGACTTCGTCGTCAACCAGTCCATCTGGATGGAGGGCGAGGCGAAGTTCGCGGACCTGATCCTGCCGGCCTGCACGAACTTCGAGCGCGTCGATATTTCCGAATGGGCGGCGCTCGGCGGCTATGGCCATCACGGCCAGCAGCAGCTCAACCACCGCGTCGTGATTTTCCAGGCGCCGGCGATCAAGCCGCTCGGCGAGTCGAAGTCCGACTACTGGATTTTCACGCAAATCTGCGCGCGCCTCGGCCTCGCCAATTACTTCAACGAGGGCATGAACGAGATCGACTGGGTCAAGCGCCAGTTCGAGGCTTCCGATCTTCCGCGATATATTTCGTGGAAGAAATTCGTGAAGAAGGGCTATTTCGTCGTTCCGACGGAGAAGGAAAAACTGCGCGCGCCCGTGTCCTTCCGCTGGTTCTGGGAGAATCGCAAGAAGGACGTGCCGGAGCCGCTGCCGCTGCCCTCCGACTACGCGAAGGAATATCTGTCCGGTCTGCAAACCCAGTCGGGCAAGCTCGAGTTCGAGTGCAATTCGCTCATTCGCGCCAACGATCCGGAGCGCCCGCCGATCGTGAAATACGAGCCGTCGTGGGAAGGCCAGCACTCCGGCGAGATGTTCAGGAAGCATCCCTTCATGATGGTGACGCCGCACTCGAAATATTCGTTCCACACCCAGGGAGACGGCAAGGATTCCTTCCTGCTCAACATCGAGGATCATCGCATCAAGGTGGGCGACTGGTATTACTGGATCATGCGGATGAACCCGCAGGACGCCGCCGAGCGTGGCATCAAAAAGGGCGATCTCGTCAAGGTCTACAACGACCGCGGCGCCGTGCTCTGCGCGGCCATGCCGACCGAGCGCCTGCCGCGCGGCGTCTGCCATGGCTATGAATCCTGCGCGATCTACGAGCCGATGGGAGAGCCCGGCAAGTCCATCGACCGCGGCGGGTGTCTCAATCTCCTGACGCCGCATCGCACGCAAACGAAGTCGACGCATTCGCTCGCCGGCGCCAACGCGCTGGTCGACATCGTGCCGTGGGACGGCAAGATCGAGCACATGTCGGAAACCTTCGCGATGATGGAGACCGCGGCGGCGGAGAAGGCGAGCGCCGCGCGCGCCGCCGTTCTGGAGCCCGCGAAATAATCTGGACACGGAAATCGGCGTGAAGCCGCGGCGCCCGGCGCCGCGCCACGCGGGAGAAGACGATGCAAAAGTGGAACATGATCATCGACGTGGCCGAGTGCACGAACTGCAATCTGTGCACGCTCGCCATTATGGACGAATACGTCGACAATGAATTTCCCGGCTACAGCGCGCCGATGCCGAAACACGGCCACAAGTGGATCGACATTCTGCAAAACGAGCGCGGGCAGGGCACCCAGCTCGACATCGCCTACGTTCCCGTCATGTGCAACCATTGCGACGACGCGCCCTGCGTCAGGGCCGCGCGGGACGGCGCGGTGAAAAAGCGCGACGACGGCATTGTCATCATCGATCCCGTGAAGTCGAAGGGACAAAAGCAGATCGTCGAGAGCTGCCCCTATGGCCACGTCTGGTGGAACGAGCAATTGCAAATTCCGCAGGCGTGGAACTTCGACGCCCACCTTCTCGACAACGGCTGGACGCAGACGCGCGGCGGGCAGGTGTGCCCCACCGGCGCCATGAAGGCGATCAGGATCGACGACGCGGACATGCGCGACATGGCGAAGGTGGAGTCGCTTGAGCCAATGAAGCCGGAACTCGGCACGAAACCGCGCGTCTGGTATCGCAACCTCTGGCGCTATTCGACAGCCTTTGTCGCCGGAAGCGTGTCGCGCGAGGCCAATGGAATCGTTGATTGCGTCGAGGGGGCCGATGTTCGTCTCCTGCGCGACGGCAAGGTGGTCGCGACGGCGAAGACGGATAACTATGGCGACTTCAAGTTCGACCGTCTCGCCGAAAACTCCGGCGCTTGCGTCGTCGAAATCGTCCATGGCGGGTCGAGGAAAAGCATCGACGTGACGGTTGGCAAGAGCGTCGGCCTCGGGGAGATCCGGCTATGAAAGGCCTGTTCGCGGCCACCATGGCGGGTGTCGCGTTTTCGCTGTTCGCCGCGCCGGCCATGGCGCAAACGAACAAGTGGAAACACGCCGTGCTCGAGCCCAAGAGCGACGCGGGCATCATCCTGATGGCGGCGCGGCGGGGCTTTTTCAAGAAGCTGGGCCTCGATGTCGAAATCGTCGAACTCAAGAACGAGATGCTGGCGCAACGCGCCGCGGTGGCGGGCGAACTCGATTCCTTCGAGGGTTCGCCGCCCTTCGCCGCCGCCGCCAGCGGTTCGACGCTGAAGGCCATCGGCTGCTACTGGACGGTGTTGCCCTATCATATTTTCGCCCGCGACACGGTGAAGACCATCGCCGACATGAAGGGCAAGACCATCGCGACCTCGGCCTCCGGCTCGGCGCCCGATCTCGTGGCGCGCGCCGTGCTCGACTTTCACCATGTGCCCGTCGCCAGCGTCACCTTCGCCAACGTCGGCAGCGACGCCGACCGCTATCGCGCCGTGATCCAGGGCGTCGTCGACGCGACCGTGGTGTCCGGCGAGTACACGCCCAATCTGGCGCGCGACAAGCTGCATTCCATCGCCAGCGCCCGCGAGGCGATGCCGGAATACGACCGCCTGTGCATCACCGCGAACGACAATTCGCTGACGAAGAAGCGCGCCGACGCCGTGCGTTTTCTCGCGGGCGAGATGAACGGCTTCGCCCACGCCCTGTCGCATCGCGACGAGACGATCGCGCTGACGAAGGAAATCACCGGACAAAAACCGGAC
>CAISEY010000420.1 GCA_903884435.1 uncultured Hyphomicrobiales bacterium
AGGACAACCATTAGAACTGCTGAGACGAGGAAGGCCGGCTCGATCCGAGCAATGCGACGGCCGAGGAAGCCTAGTCCATCTGTGGTGATCTTGTAGCTTCGGAGGGAAAGCGAATATGGAATGATGAAACCAGAGATTACAAAAAATAATTGGACGCCGAGCCACCCATAAGCGCCCGACGCCTTTAGCAGGCTGTCGCTGGGAAGAAAGGACGGGTTCACGTTGGTCAGGTGGAACCACATAACCGAGACTGCCGCTACCCCTCGCAGTATTTCAACGCTCTCTTGACGCTCTAAGCTCGCCATGTGCCCCGCCAGCCGATATCTAAAATAGCTTCATATCACACCCCAAGTTTGAACTTGCAGTCCTGACGGGCAATTTCTTCCTGGCGGCGGGCTCCTCAGCAATCGCGCCGATTCGCGAAATTCGTGACTTTCGCAAGGCATTAATTCCTGTTGACATTCCCACCCCACCGCACCCGGCCAGTCGCAATGTCCGGCCCGTTCGCGCCCGTTCGGACATTTCCCGATCAACCCGCGGCCGCGGTCTCCCCCGGAGCGCGATGACCACGCCCCATGGGCAAGCCGGGCGGGATTTCATCACGCATCCAGACCCGTTCGCCGGGCGTCGTCGCGCTCCGCGCCGGTTCACGAACCCGCCCCGAGCCCGGCCGCCCCCGATTTGCTTCGCGGGGGCGCCTGACATAGCTTTTGCGCGAAGCGACCGTCGCGGCAATTCTGGCGAAAATCGGGACGCGGCGCTCCGGCGGACGCATGGCGAACGTCCGGTTCGGGGCCCGTCGCGGATTTTCGACCTTTGTTTCCGCCGGCGGTCCGGCGACGCGCCGCGACAGGCGCCGGGGACGGGACAGCGCCATGACGAAGCCGGTGAAGAAGGAAATCTCGGTCAACGCGTTCTATTCGAACTCGCCGGGCCAGAACTGGATCGGCCTGTGGAGCGCGCCGGGCAGCGAGGCCTTGCGCTACACCAGCCTCGATTACTGGATCGAGGTGGCGAAGATCGCCGAGCGCGGCCTGTTCGATTCCATTTTCTTCGCCGACACCAATGGCGTCTACGACGTCTACCAGGGCGGCCCGCGCGCCACCATCGAGCGCGCGGCGATGTTCCCGATGAACGATCCGCTGCTGCTGATCCCCACCATGTCGCACGCGACGCGGAACCTGTGTTTCGGCGTCACCGCGAACCTCACCTTCGAGCAGCCCTATCTGCTGGCGCGGCGGTTCTCGACGCTCGATCACCTGACCGACGGACGCGTCAGCTGGAACATCGTCACCGGATTCCAGGACAGCGCGGCCCGCGCGATGGGCATGGAGACCAACCTCGCGCACGACGAGCGCTACGATCTCGCAGACGAATACATGGAGGTCGTCTACAAGCTCTGGGAAGGCAGCTGGGAGGATGGCTCCGTCGTCCGCGACACGGCGAACCGGCTGTTCGCGCGCGGCGACAGGGTCCACGAAATCCGCCACGAGGGCAAACACTTCAAACTGCGCGGCGTGCACATGTGCGAGCCCTCGGCGCAGCGCACGCCGGTTCTGTTCCAGGCGGGCGGCTCGGCGCGCGGCCGCGCCTTCGCGGCGAAACACGCGGAGTGCATTTTTCTCTCGGGACTGCCGAAGGCGCAAACCGCCGAACGCGTGCGGGAAATCCGCGAGCGCGCCCGCGCCGCGGGGCGCGATCCCTCGCTGATCAAGTTCGTGATGATGGCGACGATCATCACCGCGCCAACCTCCGCCGAGGCGCGCGACCGGCACGAAATGCTCGCGCGGCACGTCGATCCCGAGGGAATGCTGGCGCTGTATTCCGGCTTTTCCGGCATGGACCTGTCGAAGGAACTCGGCGCGCGCAGCGGCAACAACGGGATGCAGGGCGTCGTCGAATACCTGATGAAGGAGGACAAGTCGCTCGATCGCCTGAGGAACATCGTGACTTTCGGCCCGCAGGTGG
>CAISEY010000421.1 GCA_903884435.1 uncultured Hyphomicrobiales bacterium
ACCGCTAGACGATGGGCGCAACACGCGCCTCGACGAGGCGCGAACAAGGGCCTCTATAGAGGCCCCGCCGCGCCGGCGCAAGCCGTCCGCGCGGCGTCGATGGCGATTTCAGCGAGCGTGAACGCCCGCCGCGCGCGGCCCCGTCGGGACGGGCAGACCATGCGACGCGCGCGCCTCCCGCAAGGCCTCCCGGTCGGCGACGCGCCGGGCGCGGTCGTCGCGCAGCTTTTCACGATCGGCCCGAAGCGTCGCCGGATTTCCCGACGCGCGGTCGGCCGCGAGCTTGCCGCGGTCTTCGGTCGATTGCTGGCGATCGGACACGACTTTCTCGCGCGGCGGCGTGAGTTCGGCGCGGACCGCCGCGCGGTCGATCCCCGCCTGAATTCTGACTTCGCGGAACGTCGCGCGGGCGGCGGCGAGCTTCTGGCGATCCTCCGAGAGCGCGGCGCGGTTTCCGGACGCGCGGTCCTTGCTCAGCGCTTCGCGCGCGTCGCGACGGGCGTCCGCGGCGGCCACGATCCTGTCGCGTTCCGCCTTCATGTCCTGCGCGCGCGCGCCCGAGAGCCCCGCGAGGGCGATCGCGACGACCATGGCGATTTTCATGTCCGCACTCCATTCGTGAAGCGCGAAACATGACGCCGCGCCCGCCAGGGCGCGATGAAACAGATCGTTAAAACTCGAGCAAAAAGGAAAATCGCGCCAACAGGGCTAAACGTGCTCGACCGAGACAATGCCGGGAATCGCCTTCAGCGCGCCGGCGATTTGCGGCGAGACCTGGAAACGCCCGGGCAATCTCACCTCGACCTCGCTGTTGTCCGCGCCGAGCATCAGCACCAGCGAGACCTCGCCTTCTCCACGCGCGCCCAGCCGTCTGGAGATCGACTCCAGCGGCGATTCGTCGCGCAGGAAAATGCGAAGGCCTTTCTGGACCCTGGCGGCGGCCGCCTCGAGCGGTTCGGCGGCGACAATGCGCGCGCGCACGTCCTCGCCCTCGAGATTCGCCTGCAAGGTCACGAGCACGGCCGCGCCCTTCTCCAGCAAATCCCGGTATTGATTGAGGCCTTCCTGGAAGATGATCGCCTCGTACTGGCCGGAGGGATCCGACAGGGTGACGATGCCCATTTTCGAGCCGGACTTGGTGCGCCGTTCGAAACGATCGAGAACGGTCGCGGCGAGTTTCGCGGCGGAAGCGCCCTGTTTGACCGAGCGCGCGAAATCCACCCAGCGCTCGACCCGCAGCTTGCGAAGGATGGGCGCGTAGTCGTCGAGCGGGTGGCCCGTCAGGAAAAAGCCAACCGCGTCGAACTCCCGCTTCAGCCGCTCGGCCGCGGTCCACCCCTGGGCGTCCGGCATTTTGAGCCCCGCTCCGGCGTCGGCGGCGCCAAACAGGCCTTCCTGTCCTCGCGCGCGGTCGTCCTGCGCGCGGTTGGCGAAGGCGAGGACGGGCTCGACCGCCGCGAGCGCGCGGGCGCGGTTCGGTTCGAGCTCGTCGAAGCCACCGGCGCAGACGAGGCTTTCCAGGACTTTCTTGTTCACCTCGCGCGGATTGAGCCGGCGGGCGAAATCGCCGAAACTCGCAAAAGGCGAAGCGCCGCGCAGCGCGACGAGCGACGCGGCCTGGCCCGCGCCGACGCCCTTCACGGCGGAGAGGGCGTATCTGATCGACAGATTGTCCGGCGCATCGCCATGCACCTCGAAATCGACGCCGGACCGGTTGACCGACGGCGGCTCGACGGAAATGCCGAGCCGGCGCGCCTCGTTGCGGAACTCGGCGAGCTTGTCCGTGTTGCTCTTGTCGAGCGTCATCGACGCGGCGATGAATTCGACGGGATAATTCGCCTTGAACCAGGCGGTCTGGTAGGCGATCAGCGCGTAGGCGGCGGCGTGGCTCTTGTTGAAGCCATAGTCCGCGAATTTCGCCAGAAGATCGAAAATCTCGTCTGACTTGGCCTTTGGAACGCCGTTGGCGACGGCGCCGGTGACGAACCGGTCGCGCTGGGCGTCCATCTCGGCCTTGATCTTCTTGCCCATCGCGCGGCGCAGCAGGTCGGCCTCGCCCAGCGAATAGCCGGACAGAACCTGGGCGATCTGCATCACCTGTTCCTGGTAAATGATGACGCCGAAGGTTTCCTTGAGGATCGGCTCGATCAGCGGATGAAGATATTCGGGCTCCTCCTCGCCCAGCTTGCGGGCGCAATAGGTGGGGATGTTCGCCATCGGACCCGGCCGGTAGAGCGCCACCAGCGCGATGATGTCCTCCAGCCGGTCGGCGCGCATTTCCGCGAGGGCCTTGCGCATGCCCGCGCTTTCCACCTGGAACACGCCGACGGTTTCGCCGCGTCCGAGCATTTCGTAGGTCTTGCCGTCGTCGAGCGGAATTTTCTGCAAGTCGACGATCACGCCCCGGTTGCGCAGCAATTTCACCGTGATGGCGAGCGTCGTCAGCGTCTTCAGTCCGAGGAAGTCGAATTTCACGAGTCCGGCCGGCTCCACCCACTTCATGTTGAACTGGGTCGCGGGCATTTCCGATTTCGGGTCGCGGTAGAGCGGCACGAGTTCGTGCAGCGGACGGTCGCCGATGACGACGCCGGCGGCGTGCGTCGAGGCGTTGGAATAAAGACCCTCGAGCGTGCGGGCGATGCCAAGCATGGCCTTGACGCGTTCGTCCGTGTCGGCGGCCTCGCGCAGCTTCGGCTCGTTCTCGATGGCCTGTTCCAGCGTCACGGGCGCGGCGGGATTTTGCGGAACGAGTTTCGCCAGCTTGTCGACCTGGCCGAGCGGCATTTCCAGCACGCGCCCGACATTGCGCATGACCCCGCGCGCGAGGAAGGAACCGAAGGTGATGATCTGCGCGACCCGGTCGTGCCCGTAGCGATCGCGGACGTAGCGGATGACCTCGTCGCGACGGTCCTGGCAGAAGTCGATGTCGAAGTCCGGCATGGACACGCGTTCGGGATTGAGGAACCGCTCGAACAGCAGACCGAACCGGATGGGATCGAGATCGGTGATGGTGAGCGACCAGGCGACGAGCGAACCGGCGCCCGAGCCGCGCCCCGGCCCCACGGGAATGCCATGCGCCTTCGCCCATTTGATGAAGTCGGAGACGATCAGGAAATAGCCGGGAAACTTCATGCGCGTGATCACGTCGAGCTCGAAGTCCAGCCGCTCGCGGTACGTTTCCGCGGTTTGACCGGGGGCGACGCCATGAACCGAAAGGCGTCGTTCGAGACCGGCGATGGCCTGCGCGCGTAATTCGCCTTCCTCGTCGAGCGGCGATCCGTCGAGCGAGGTGAAACGCGGCAGGATCGGCTTGCGCGTCAGCGGGCGATAGGCGCAGCGCCGCGCGATCACGACGGAATTCGCCGTCGCCTCGGGCAGATCGGCGAAGAGTTCGAGCATTTCGGCGCGCGTCTTGAAGCGATGTTCGGGAGTCATCCTGCGACGCTCGTCGTCGCCGACCAGCGCGCCGTCGGCGATGCAGAGCAGCGCGTCGTGAGCCTCGTGGTCGGAGCGGGCGGCGAAATAGGGCTCGTTGGTCGCGACCAGCGGCAGGGCGCGCGCGTCCGCGAGGTCGATCAGCGCGGGTTCGATGGACGTTTCGCTGTCGAGACCGTGACGCTGGAGCTCGACATAGAGACTGTCCGGAAACAGAGCCGCGAGGCGATCGAGCCGCGCGGCGGCGGGCTCCGGTTTTCCGAGCGCCAGCGCCCGGTCGACGGGCCCGGAGGGACCGCCCGTGAGGGCGATGAGCCCGTCGCATCCTTCCTCGAGCCGGGCGAGCCTCACGTGCGGAGTGTCGCCCGGCTCGGGATCGAGCCAGGCCTGCGAGGCAAGCCGCATCAGGTTCAGGTAGCCGCGTTCCGACCGCGCGAGAAGGACAACGGGCGCGCGGCCGGGCCCGGTGAATTCGTGTTTCGCGCCCAGCGCCGCAGCGTCGCCGAAATCGATCGTCAATCCGATGCCGATGATGGGCTGCACGCCCTCCTTCGACAACTTTTCGGAAAACTCGAGCGCGCCGAACAGATTGTTGGTGTCGGTGATGGCGAGCGCGGGTTGCCGGTCGGCGATGGCGAATTTCGTCAGCCTCGCGATGGTCAGCGCCCCTTCCCTCAGGGAAAAGGACGTGTGGACATGCAAATGGACGAAACCCACGTCCTTGACGAGGCGACTCACGGGCGAACTCCGGTTTGGGCGCCATGATCGCGGATGTGGCCCGCCCGGTCGAGCCTTGTCCGCGATCCGTCAACAGGCCCGGAACATCACACGCCGCCAGCCGCCTTCGCGACGAAAGCGATCATGGTCAGAAAGGCGCCGAGCGAAGCGATTTCGGTGAGATCGGCTAACATGAGACGCAACATGGAACGCTCCCTTGTTCATGTTACGATCTCTTATGTTCTAATTTTGTTCTTTCGTCAAGCGCCGCGCGCGGACAAGCGAAAACGGCGGCGGGCCTGTCCTTGGACCCGTCGCCGTTCGTTCGATTCCGGTTTTCGTGTCTCGCGGAAACCGGAATTCAAATGGTGAAATCGCTTCAGAGTCCGGCGAGATAGCCCGTCGGATCGACCGGGGTCGCGCCCTTGCGCAGTTCGAAATGGAGCTGCGGCGAGGCGACGTTGCCGGTCTGTCCGGACTTCGCGATGGTCTGGCCGCGCGTCACCTTGTCGCCGCGCTTGACCTGGAGATCGCCGTTGTTGGCGTAGGCCGAGACGTAGCCATTCGGATGACGGATCAGAACCATGTTGCCATAGCCCTTCAATTCGCTGCCGGCGTAGGCGACGGTGCCGCCTTCGGCCGCCTTGATGGACGTGCCCTCGGGCAAGGCGATGTTGATGCCGTCGTTCGCGCCGGCCTTGAACGACTGGATCACGCGTCCACGCGCGGGCCAGCGGAACTCGGGCTTGTCGCCGGCTTCCGGCGCCGTCGCGGCGGCGGGATCGACGCTGCCTGTGGTCGTTTCGCGGTCGACCGCGGGTTGCGGCTTTTCAACGGGCGCGGCGGCGGGCTTTTTCGCCGGCTTGACCTCGGCGATTTGTTGCCTTGCCAGCGCTTCCGGCTTCGGCTCGACCTTCGCGGTTTCGACCGGCTTCTCCACCTTCGCGGGCTTCGACGGTTTCACGGCGGGCGGAGCGACAACCGCCGCGGCCTTCACGGGCTTTGCTTCCGCCGCCTTGACCGGCTTCGCGGCCTGGGCCTTTTCGGGCTGCGCGGCGGCGGTTCTGGCGGGAGCGACGGGCTTCGCCTCCGCGGCCTTGACAGGCTTGACGGGAGCGGGCGCTGGCGCCGCCTTCGCGGGTTCCGGCCCCTTCACGAACCGGAGCTTGTCCTTCGACGCCGGCGCCGGAGCGGCAGCCTGTTTCGCGGGTTGTTCGATTTTCGCGACGGCGGCTTTTTCCGGCTTCGCCGCGACGACAGGTGGCGGGTCCGCCTTCGGAACGGGCGTCATCCGCGGCTTCGGCGTCACCTGGGCGCGCGCTCCATTGTACACGGGTATCACGAGGCGCGCGCCGGGCTGGACCTGCGCGGGCGACGAAAACCCGTTGGCGCGCAGAAGCGCGTCGGTGGGCACCCCGTAGCGATTGCCGAGCATCGACGCCGTTTCGCCCTGCGCCACGACGATGGGCGTGCCGCCCTCGGCGGACCAGGCGCCGCCGGTTGGCGAAGGCGCCGGTTTGGCGATCGAGGCGGTGGTGAGCGGCGCGGGCTGAGGCCGCGGGGTCGCGAGCGAGACCTTCGGGCTCGGCGTCGGGGGCGCCGCGAGCGAGGGACGCGGCGTCAGGGAGGGACGCGCGAGCGCGGCGGCGGGCGCGGCGACCGAACGGACGGCCACCGGCGCCAGAGCGC
>CAISEY010000422.1 GCA_903884435.1 uncultured Hyphomicrobiales bacterium
CAGGTTCCCGCGGTCAGTGGATTGTCCACGCGCGTTGAAGTCGCGCGTTGTTTTGTCGGATCGCGCGCGCCGATATTGAGCGCCAGCGCGGCGGATGAAATGAACAGCGCGGCCTCGCAGAGAAACACGGCCGCGAAGGCCAGCCGCGTCTCGCCCATCGCGTGACGCGCGATATCGACCGAAACCGTGCCGAGCAGACCGCCCAGCCCGAAAGCCACCGCTTGCGCCGCGCCCCAAAGGCCCATGCGCGTGCCTTCGCGCGCGCTCGCGCCGCTCGCCGCGAGACCCATCATCGAGCCGATGGCGGAAACCGCGAAGGCGCCGTTCGAGAAGCCAAGCGCGAAGATCGCCGCGCGAAGGGAAAAGCCGGGCCCCGCGTAGCCGCTTGCCGCGATCGCGACGAGCGAGATCGCCGAGGCGAGGCATCCGCCGACCGTCCAGAGTTTCAGCGAGCCGAATACGGGGCCGCCAATGAACGAGGCCAGAAACGCGACGGCCAACATGCCCGTCAGCACGCCACCATGCTGCATGCCCGCGAGTTTGGTCGTTTCGCCGGGCGTCATGCCGAACACCAGGCCCGCGAAGGGCTCGATGATCAATTCCTGCGCGCTGTAGGCAAGCATGGACACGAAGATGAAGATCGTGAAGCGCCGCGCCGCCGGTTCTTGCCAGACGTTGCGGATCGCCTCGCGAAACGGCTGGCGCGCGGCGGGTTGCGCGACCGCTGCCGCGCGCCGGTCCGGATCATCCTTTTCAACGCCCAGCACGGCGAGCGTGGCAATGGCGAACGCAAGCGTCGCGACCGCCGCCGTTACCTCGATCAACCGCGCGTGCGAATAAGGGTCGAGGAAATGCCCCGCGAGTGGCGCGGTGACGGCGAAGCCGAGGATCATCATGACCCAGACCGTCGTCGCGGCCGCGGCGCGTCGGGCTGGCGCGACGCAGGTCGCAAGCATGGTCAGAACGGAGGTGCCCGCTGCGCCAACGCCCACGCCGATCGCGAGGAACGAAACAACGGCAAGGCCCAATCCAAAAACCAGATGCGTCGCCGCGAGCGCCGTCGCGACCGCCGCGCCGAAGCCCCCCAGCGCCAGCAAGCCCATGCCCCCGATGATCCAGGGCGTGCGGCGACCGCCGAGGTCCGATCCATATCCCCACGCGGGACGAAGAATCTGCACGCCATAATGCGAGGCCACCAGAAGACCGGGTATGAAGGCGGGCAGCGCGAGTTCGATGATCATCACGCGGTTGATGGTCGACGTCATCAACACCACGATGGAGCCAAGCGCTGTCTGCACGAGGCCGAGGCGAACGATGCCGAGCCAGCCGAGAGGCGTCGCGCTCATGACGGACAGCCTTCGGCGAGAGTGGCCAGCCGACAGGGCTCCATTGCCGGGCGTTTCTGCGCAAAAACGATCGCGTGACGAGGGTGTCGTGGGTCCATGAAATGAAAAGTAAACTTGACAATCTTTGTGTCAAGTAAAACTTACACAAGGAATCCCGCGGCGCGTGCGGGGTGTAAGGCTGGCGCGACGTTCAGTTGGGCGCCCCGTCGTCTCCATCGAGGTCGCCAAGGCCGTACCGGCGCAACTTGGCGTAAAGGCCCTGCCGGCTCAGGCCCAGCATGTCGGCGGCCGAGGCGCGGTTGTCGCGCGTCAATTCCAGCGCGGCCTCGATGCACAGACGCTCGATGAGGTCGGTCGTCTCGCGCACGAGGTTCTTGAGCGGCACGCGACCCACGAGATCGGTGAATTGCTCGACGGTGCGGGGCAATTCGCGCCCGCCCAGCCGATCCTTGCCAACGCGCCAGCCGCTGCCCCGGATTGTGAAGCCGATGCAGGGCCGGTCCCCATCCGCCACGCTGACGGCGGTGATCTCGACGTCCTCGGAGGCGCCATATTCGCCCCGCAGGATCGTTGAGAAATGCCTGACAAAACCGTGATTGCGCAGATTCGCGAAGAGCACGTCGATATCGACACCGGGACGGCCCAGCCAGCGCTCGATGGATTGGCCGCGGACCTGTTCCTCGCTCGCCGCCTGCGCGAGGTCGACGAAGGCCGAGTTCGCCGTCAGAACCCGCCTCTCCGGATCGGTCACCACAAAGGCGTCGGGCATTTTTTCGACGATGCGCAGCAGGTCGCCATGTTCGGAGGGCGCGGCGGATCCCGGCCCGTTCAATGACGATAGCAAAACCAGCAGATGGGATTCGTTTTCCTGACGGAACAGCGATCCCGAAAGCAGAAGGGGTTCGCCGTCCTCCGCCATCTTGACGTGGACATTGTCGACGCGCGGCGCGACGCGCAACGCCGCCATGAAGGATTGCGCCGCCTGGCGGCTCGCACCGTCGAAGAGGTCGGAAAAGCCCGCGCCCGCGAGCTTGCGCGCGTCCTTGCCAAGCAGGGTGGCCGCGGCGGGATTCGCCTCGATGATTCGCTGGTTGCCCGCATCTACGATGACGACCGCTTCCGCGGCGAGCTGGAAAAGCAACCGATAGCGCTTTTCCGAATCGCGGATGCGCGTGTACTCACGCTCCATCGCCTGCTGCGCCTCGGCGAGACGCTGCTGCAACGTGGCCATGGCGCGCAGGTCGCGTCCAACCGCGACGATTCGTCGATCCTTGCTGTATCGGACCGCGCTGTAGCGGATCGGAACGTCCGGTCCCTGCGCGGCGGGATGATTGACCTGTCGCCAGCGCGAAACCTTGAGGTTGCGCGATTCGCTGATCATTTCCTCGATTTTCGGTTTGCTTTCAACCGTGACCGTGTCCGTCCAGCGACGACCGATCCAGTTGCGATAGGCCTCGCGCGCGAGTTCCTCGTTGCCAAACGCGACATCGCGGATCACGCCATCGCTGTCCATGACAAGCGCGACGTCGGAGGAGGAGACAATCAATGCGGCCGCGGTCTCGGGATCGATCGATCCGAGGCTTTCAACAGGTGCGTTGAAGCGGGTCAAAGGCGCTGATGGCCTGAGAGCTTCGACCAAAACCGTCTCCGGATAAGCGGGAAGTTAGGCGTCTGATATG
>CAISEY010000423.1 GCA_903884435.1 uncultured Hyphomicrobiales bacterium
GGGCTGGACCGGGCGCGGCGGCTCGACGAAGCGCGGTTTTTCGGCGACGCGCGGGGCCGCGCGGGCCGGCGAGGATTCCGACACGTCGTAGACCCTGCCGCTGCGCGCCACGATGTCCGTGAGGTCGTTGAGCGCCTTGATCTGCTCGCCGACGACGCGGCGCATGGCGGCGGTCTGTTCCGCGGTTTCGCGCGGCAGTTCGGTCGCGCCGCGGCGCAATTCCTGGCGGGTCGCCTCGAGCTCCCGCTGGATTTCCTGAGCCATCGCGCGCATCTCCGCGCTCGACGACTGGAAGCGGTCGACGGATTTCGTGAAGATTTCGTTGAGCTCCGCGTTGGCCTGTTCGTAGGCGGCGCGCAGCGAGGCGGCGGTGCGTTCGCGCTCCTTCGCGCTGGCGTCGCGCACGTCGGCGAACCGCTGCTCGATGACGCCCGCGACATCCTGGGTCGATTGCGTCAGCAACGCGCCGATGTCGCGGGCGCGCGCCTCGGCCTTGTGGAAGGCCTCGCCGAGGCTCGCCGTGAAGGCTTCCATGGCGCCGCTGAAGTCCTCGGTCTTGCCGGAGAGCGCGAGCAGCGTGTCGTCGATGGCGGCCTTGCGCGCGGCGAGCGCGGATTCGAAGCTCGACTGGGTGCGGTCGAGTTCGCCGAGCGTGGCGCCGAGCGCGGCTGTCTGCTCCTCGACGTGCTGGTTGAGCCTGTCGACGCCGGAGATCGTGTTGGCCGCGGTCTGGTTGAGCGTGGCCACCTGGCTGGAAATCACGCCCAGCGTCGTCTGGAAGTCCTTCGTGCGTTCGGAGACGGCTTTCTCGACCTCGCCGAGATTCCGGGTCGCCCCGCCGACGATTGCCTGCAAGGCGACGTTGGTCTTCGTCAATTGCTCGAGCACGAAGGACATTTCGCCGCGAATCCTGTCGTTGGCGGCGACCAGCGAACCGACCGAGTCCGCCGCGCCCCTGTCGACCGCCTCGCGAAGCGCGGCGGAGGATTGTTCGATGGCCGCGGTGAGCTCGCCCTGTTTGTCGCCGAGATGGCCGGCCAGAGCCGCGCCATAGCGTTCGATGGTTCCGGCGAAGGCCGCGCCGCGGCTTTCGAGGGTCTCCGTCAGCAGGTTGCCGCGCGTCTCGATGGTCCTCGCGACGGTCGCGCCGCTGGTCTCGATCGCGGCGGACAGCGCCGCGCCGCGGGTTCCGATCGCGTCCGCGGCTTCCTGGCCCGCCCTGGCGATATCGGCGCCGCGCTCGGAGAGCGAGGCCGCGACCACGTCTCCGGACTTCGCGATCTCGAGGACGAGAGCCGCGGCGCGGTTGTCGATCGCGACGATCGCCGCGTCGCCGGCCTTCGTGATGGCGGCGCTCTGGTCGTCGATACGCGCGGCGACCGACTCTCCGGCCTTCGCGATGGCGGCGCCGCGGTCCTCGATCGCGCTGGCGACGTTTTCGCCGACGCGGGAGATTTCACGGGCGACCTCGCCGCCGCGCTCGGACAGAAGATCGACGAGCATCGGCGCCTTCGTGTCGAACAGCGCGTGCAGGTCGCCGGCGCGACCGGCGAGCATTTCGTCCATCGCCCGGGTGCGCGAGGACAAGGTCTCGTGCAGGTCCTTCGAACGCTCGGCGAGGGTGTCGTGAACCTCGCGGGCGCTCGCGTTGAGCGTCTGGCTGACGTATTTGCTGGCGGATTCGAGCGCGCCTTGCAGTTCGCGGGCTCGCGTCGCGAGCGTGTCGGTCAGGGCCCGGCCATTTTCGTCGAGCGTCGAATTGAGATGGCCCGCGCGCAGGGCGAGCATGTCCGCCAGATTGACGCTGGCGGTCTCGAGCGTGCGGTGAACGTCGGCGAGGCGGACGCCGAGGGTCGCGTCGATTTCGGCGAGTTTCGCGCCGAGCGTCGCGTTCATCGCGGCGGGGTCCAGCGCCTGTTGCAGGTCGCGCACGCCGTCGCCGACGGTGCGCGCCACCTCCAGCGCGGTGCGCGCCAGCGTGTCGTTGAGGCCGCGGGCCCGCTCGTCGAGGCCCGTGTCGATCTTGGCGACGAGGGTTTCGAGCGCCTGCGAGACGCTGAGCGTGCGCGCGTTGGCGCGGGTTTCGAATTCCGCCACCTGGCTTTCCAGCCGTTCGGCGGTTTCGCGCGTGCGGGCGCCGAGTTTTTCGTTGAAGGCCTCGGCGTGGGTGGTGAAGACCGCCTCCACCGCGCCAAGCTTGTCGTTGACCTCGTGGGTGAAGCGGTCCGAGTGCGCGCCGATCTGTTCGGCGAGCACGCCGCCGTGCGAGAGCAGGGACTGCTCGAACGTGACCAGGCGCTCGGCGAGGCTGGCGCTGACGCGATCGCCATGGGTGGCGATGGCGGCGATGGCTTCGTGCGCGGTTTCGGTGAAGTGGCCTTCCAGCGCGCCGGAGTGATCCTCGAGCGCCTTGCGGATGGCGCCCTGATGTTCCTCGAGGCCCGAGGTCAGGGCCACGCGCGCGTCGTTGAGCGAGGAGAGCGCGGCGGTGGCGTGGCCGGAGATCGCCGCGACGATCTGGTCGGCGGAGGCGTTGAGATCGTCCCGCGACTGATGGACCAGCGAGCCGAGCGCGATGCCCCGCTCGACGAGAGACGTGTGAACCGTGTCGCCGGCGGCGACGATTTCCTCGCGCGCCGCGAGGATCGCTTCCTGGAAGGCGGTCGTGCGTTCGGAAAGCAGTCCGGCGATCTGCATGCCCGTGTCGGAAAGCGTCTGGCGCGCGCCGGCGTGAACATCGACGATCGCCTGCATCCGTTCGGAGATGGTTCCGGCGACTTCCTCGCCAGCGGCGATCAGCGCGTCGCGGGAGTCGCGCAGCATCCGGGCGAGAGCCACGGCGCGTTCGATGATCGAGGCGTGAATCTTCTCGCTTTCGGCGGCGATGTCGGCGAGCGACGCGCCGGACGCCCGCTGGAAGGCCGTCGTCTGTTCGGAGAGCGCCGCGCCAAGCTCCTCGCCGGCGGCGGCGAGGGTCTTGCGCGCCTCTTCGTGGGTGTCGTGGACGGCGACGAGGCGGGACGCGAGCGTCGCCGCGATTTCCTCGCCGGTGGCGGCGAGCTGGTCGCGCGACTGGCGCACGAGTTCGGCGATGGCGCGTCCGCGCTCCGTGACGGCGGCGTGGAGCTGGTCGCCCGCCGCGACCATGTCGTCGCGCGAGGCTTTCATCGCGTCGTTGAACGCCGTCGTGCGCTCGGTCAGCAACGCGGAAACCTGGATTCCCGTTTCCATCAGTTCGCCGCGCGCCTGTTCGTGGGCGGCCTGGGCGAGGCGCACGCGTTCGGAAAGGGCGTCGGCGAGCGCCTCGCCGGTTTCGAGAATTTCCTGGCGCGAGGCGCGGTGGAATTCGGCGAGGGCCGCGGCCTGTTCCGCCGAGAGACGGGCGAAATTTTCGCCCGAGGCCTCGAAGGCGCCGCGCGAGGCCTCGAAGAGGTCGCGCGCTTCCCCGGTTCTTTCGCCCACGATGGTCGCGATGCGTTCGCCGGTCGCCGCGAGGCTCTGGTCGAGCGCCTCGGCCCGTTCGGCGTGGAACGCGGCCATGTGTTCGGTCGCGAGAGCCATCGCCTCGCGGGCCTGATCGAACAGCGCGTGCGCCTGCGTCGCGCGCTCGTGAATGATCCCCGCGATTCGCTCGCTGGAGGCCGAGAGTTTCTGGTCGAGATCGCGCGCGCGCTCCTCGTGGAAGGCGACCATCTGTTCGGTCGCGCCCGCGATGGCTTCGTGCGCCTGTTCGAGGAGGGCGTGGGCGTGTTCGGCGCGCTCCGCGACGGCGGCGGCGACGCGTTCCCCCGAAGCGGCGAGGCTGTCGGCGACGGACCTCGCGTTTTCGGCGTGGAGAGCCGCCATTTGCGCGGTCGCGGTCCGCATGGTCTCGCGGGCCTCGCTGAACAGGGATTCAACGCGCGTGGCGCGTTCGCCGATGGTCTCCGCCATGTTCGCGGTCGACGCGGCGAGGCTTTCGCCCAGCGCCTTCGCGTGCCCGGCGTGGAGGGCGGCCATGTCCTCGGTGGCGCCCCGCAACCTGTCGCTGGCCTCGTTGAACAAAGTTTCGACGTGGGCCGCGCGTTCGCCAACGGTGGTCGCCATGTTCGCGGTCGAGGCGGCGAGACTTTCGTCGAGCGCCCTGGCGCGTTCGGCGTGGAGGACCGCCATGTTTTCGGTCGCGGCCCGCAGCTTGTCGCTGGCCTCGTTGAACAGAGTTTCGGCGAGGGCGGTCCGTTCGCCAATGGTTCCGGAAACGCGCTCCGCGGCGGCGGAGAGGGTTTCGTCGAGCGCCTGAGCGCGTTCGTCGTGATGCCTCGCCATCTGGTCGATGGCGGCCTGCATGGTTTCGCGGGCCTGTTCGAACACGGATCGGGCGTGCGCGGCGCGTTCCTCGACGAGCGACGCGATGCGGTCTCCGGTCGCGGCGAGGCTCTCGTCGAGCGCCTGACCATGAACCGTGACGGTCGTGTGAATTCGCTCGCCGGTTTCCGCGACGCGGGCGACGAGCGCGTCGCCATGGGCGGCGACGGTCGAGCCGATTTTCTGGCTTTCCTCGCCGAGGCGCGTCGACAGCGAAGCGGCCTGGGCGCCGAGGCTTTCGATCAACGCCGCGTTGCCGGCGCCGAGGCGGGCGTGCAGATCCTGCGCCTCGCGCAGGAAGGAATCGGTGACGCCCTGCGAGGTTTGCGCCAGTTTTCGAGAGATCTCGTCGCTCGCCGCGGCGAGGCGAGCCGCGAGTTCGGCGCCCTTGTTCTCGAGTTCGGCGCCGCGCGAGTTGAAAGCATCGGCGATGACGCCGGTCGTGTGCTCGATCTTGCCGGCGATGTCCGCGCCGGCCGCCGTGACGCGCGCCGTGAAATCGGCGCCGCGCGAATCGATTTCCGCGGTGCGCGAGGCGAAACTGTCGGCGATGAAGCTCGAGGTTTGCGCGAGTTTGGCGGCGACCTCGTCGCCGATCGCGGAGAGACGGGCCGCCACGTCGGCGCCGCGGGAGTCGATCTGTCCGATCAGCGAATCCCCCGCGCGGGTCAGGGTCAGGCCGATTTCCTCGCCCTTCATGCCGAGCGACGTCGTGACGCGTCCTCCGGCTTCGCTGACGCCCAGCGCCATGCGGTTGCTCGCCTGCTCGAGTTCCTTCGAAAGGGTTTCCTGCGAATTGGCGATGGCGGTGCGCACCCGGTCGGCGTTGGTCAAAATCGCCTCGCGCTCGGAGGCGAGTTCGTCGATGAGCTGGCGCATGCGCCGCTCGTTGTCGGTGTAGGACCGCTCGAGATTGGAGACTTCCGACCGGACCACGGTTTCAAGTTCGCCGGCGCGCGCCAGCGCGCGCTCCAGCCCGTCGCCCATGGAGGCGATTTCGCGGCGGATGGCCTGCGACAGAGTGACGATCTGGTCGGAGGCGAAAGACTGCGGATCGGCGAGCCTGAGGGCCATTTCCGCCATGGAGCGGGACGTGTGCCGCATTTCGCGCGCGCGGCTCGCGAGCGCCGCGGTGACGAAAAAGAAAATCACGGGACCAATGGCGACCAGCCCCCAGAGCGCGAGCTCTTCCATCGCGAGAGGACGCGCCTTTTCCAGATTCCAGGCGAAAAATCCGGTCAGGCCGAGCCATCCGGCCGAAGCGGCGACGGCGAGCGCGAGCGGCGCGCGACTGGGACGATATTGCAGGGCCTGGAGGATTTGGCCGACCGATCGAACGTCGTCGTTGGCCGGCCTGGAACTTGGCGTCACGGGTCCGCGCGCGGGAGCGTCGATCCGCGGCATGCGGAGACCCTCGTCGGGCTCCGCAGGGATGGCGGCGGCCGTTTTCAGCACGTCGAAGCCCGCTTCCGGCAATTTGACGGCCTCGTCCGAAGCAGCGACCGCCGGCGCGGGCAAATTCAGCGCCGCCTCGATCGCCGACAACGCGGCTTCCGCCGGATCCTGGGCCTTTGGACTGGTCGCCATAATCAACGCCTCGTTCACGCATCTCGCCGATGGTCCGGCGGTTCCGGCGCGCCCCAACTGGCCTCGGAGCGCCTGGACCTTCTGTTAACCAATTGTGAATGTACGCCGCGCGACCGCGGAATGAAACCTTCGGCGAGCGCAAATCACAAACGTCGTTAACGTCCCGTTCACCATGCCGGGGGAAAATCCCGGGGACTCGCGGACAGCCGGAACCGGCTGGTCAGGTCCGGCGCGACAGACTTGCGTCCGGCGGGTTCAATCAGGAGAGACATTCATGTCGGCGGGAGTCATGCCGTTGGGCGCGGGACGCGCGGACCAGCACGCGCGCGGGACGGAGGGGCTGGAGAGCGGCCATCCGATCGACCTTGTTTATCTGGCGCGGCAGACGCTGGGCGACCGGGAGCTCGAAACCGAGTTGCTGGGTCTGTTCGAGCGCCAGGCCGGAATGATCATGCGGCAAATCGAACAGTCGGGCGCGCGCCGCCTGTTGCAGGACCTCGCCCACACGCTGAAGGGTTCGGCGCGGGCGGTCGGGGCCGGCGCGGTCGCCGCCGCCGCCGAAGCCTACGAAACCCGGCTCGTTCGCGGCGCGGGCGAGGCGGAGGTCGAGGTCGCCCGGATGGCTCTGGCCCGCTCGGTCGCCGCCGCGCGCGAGGCCGTTCGGGGACTTCTCGGGGACCAGGCCGCCTGACTTTGGCGGGAACGGCCCTCGCCAAACGACTCGCAACTGTTTAAGAGAGCGCGCGCCGCCGGGACCGCCGGCGTCGACGCCCCCCTTGACGAGCCCATGTCCATGACCAGCATCACCTTCATCGAAGCTTCCGGAAAGTCGCGCACCGTGGACGCCGAGGACGGTTCGACCGTCATGGAGACGGCGCTGCGCAATGGCGTGCCGGGAATCGAGGCGGAATGCGGCGGCGCCTGCGCCTGCGCCACCTGCCATGTTTACGTGGACGACGCCTGGATCGAAAAGCTGCCGAAGCCCGAGCAGATGGAAGAAGACATGCTCGATTTCGCCTTCGACGTGCGGCCCGGCTCGCGGCTGTCGTGCCAGATCAAGGTCAGTCCGGCGCTCGACGGTCTCAGCGTCACGACGCCGGAGAAACAGGGCTAGGCCCGGTTTCACTCCCGCGCCAGACCCAGAGCGGCGATGAGCGGAACCCGGTCGGCTATTTCCTGAACCTGCAGGGCCCGCAGTTCGTCCGGCGTGCTCACGGCCACGTCGATTTGCAGGTTTTTGAACCGCTCCAGCACGTCCGGCGCCGCGAGCGCTTCCCGGAACAGGGCGTTCAGCCGGAGCAGAAGCTCCGGCGGCAGGCCCCGGGGCGCCATGGCCGCCGTCCATGAATTGAAAATAATGTCGGGATAGCCGAGTTCCGCGAAAGTGGGCACGTCCGGCAAGGCGGCGTTGCGTCGCGTGTCGCCGAGGGCGAGCACGCGGATTTGTCCGCCCGCGAGCTGAACCGCGAGATTTGACGGCTCGAAACAGGAAAACTCCACGTCTCCCGCCACCACCGCCATCAGGGATGGCGCGCCGCCGCGGTAGGGGACATGCGTCGCCTCGAAGCCAAACCGGCGTTTGAGCGTTTCGCAGGCGATGTGGGGCTGCGTGCCCGCGCCCGGCGAGGAAAAGTTCAGCCTGCCCGGGTTCTCCCGGGCGAAGGCGATGAAGTCCGCGAGCGAGTGAACGGGCAGTTTCGTGGAAACAAAAAGCGCGCTCGGATATTTTGAAATCATCGTCACCGGGTCGAGGCTGGCCACCGGATCGATTTTCGCGCCGGCGGTCATCAGGGGGCCGATGGTGATGAAGGAGCCGGGGCCGACGAGCAGGGTGTGGCCGTCGGGCGCCGCCCGCGCGACGCGCTGGAGCGCCAGCATTCCCGAGGCGCCGCCCATGTTTTCGACGATGACCTGGCTGCCGAACGTGCCGGACAGTTTTTGGGCGATCACCCGGGCCGTCGTGTCGGCCGGTCCGCCGGCCTGGAGCGGAACGACAAAGGTGACTGTTTTCGACGGGAAGCCTTGCGCGCGCGCGCCGTTCGCGAGAACCAGCGCCGGCGCCAGCAGCGCCGAACGGCGCGTCATTCGCGGCCACGAGGGATCTTGCAAGCGGGCCTCCCCATGCTGGTTCTCGATGAAGAGTAGCATCATCGACGCCAGGGCGAAGCGGGAATTAAAAACATAAATATTTAGTATAATTATTTTCTTTACAATAAATTTTCGGTATTATAGACCCCGCGTCAAGGCGGCGCGGGCGCCCGGCCTTGTCTCGACCGCGCGCCTGGGGCAGATCAGGCGCGCACATCAGGCGGCCTCGCCGCGAGGATCAAACATGAGCGACATCATCAAGACCGACGCCGTCATCGTCGGAGCGGGCCCGGTGGGGCTTTTCGCGGTTTTCGAACTGGGCCTCCTCGATATCCGGGCGCATCTCATCGACATTCTGCCGCGCGCCGGCGGGCAATGCACCGAGCTTTATCCGGAAAAGCCGATCTACGACATTCCGGGCTTTCCGCAGATCAACGGGCAGGAGCTCGTCGACAACCTGCTCAAGCAGATCGAGCCGTTCCATCCAACCTGTCACTTCAATGAACAGGTCGAGGGCCTCGAGGTTCTTGGCACGCCCGCGGCGCCGTCGTTCCGCGTCACCACGGACGGCGGCAAGGTGTTCGAGTGCAAGGTCGTGATCGTGGCGGCCGGCGGCGGTTCGTTCCAGCCGAAGAAGCCGCCGATCGCGGGGATCGACGCTTACGAGGGCACGTCGATCTTCTACGCGGTGCGCAAGATGGAGACGATGCGCGGCAAGCGTATTCTCATCGTGGGCGGCGGCGACAGCGCGCTCGACTGGACGCTCAACCTGCATCCGATCGCGGACCGCGTCGTTCTGTTGCACCGCCGCGACGACTTCCGCGCCGCGCCGCATTCGGTCAACGCGATGCGGGAGCTCGTCGCCGCGGGCAAGATGGATTTGTTGATCGGCCAGGTCATGGGGTTGAAGGGCGACAATGGCGTGCTGACGCACGCGAACGTCCGGCTCTCCGACAACACGATGAAGGAAGTCGCCTGCGACGTGATGATGCCCTTCTTCGGCCTCACCATGAAGCTCGGCCCGATCGCGAACTGGGGGCTCAACCTGCACGAAAACCTCGTGCCCGCCGACACCGAGAAATTCGAATCGAGCACGCCGGGCGTTTTCGCCATCGGCGACATCAACACCTATCCGGGCAAGCTGAAGCTCATTCTCTCGGGCTTCCACGAGGCGGCGCTCGCGGCGCAGCGCGCGCATCGATATATTTATCCGGACAAGAAACTGACCTTCCAGTACACGACGTCCTCGACAAACCTGCAGAAGAAACTCGGCGTGGCCTGACGCCACGCGACGGCGCGGCCCTGTCGCGCCGTCCGGGCAGGCCGTCCTATCGCCCGCCGCCGGCGATCCATTGCGCGTTGGTGAGGCAGTTGTGCGCCTCGCCAACGATCGTATCGGCGATGCAACTCACCGCGCGGGACGCCTCGCCGTTGACGAGAATGTTCGGATAGCCCTTCGCCGTTCCGACGATTCTCACGCCCCGGACATAGGTGTTTCCGCCGGTCGAAAGCACCGCCGCCGCGCCGTGGAGACGTGAAGGCTCCCGCCAGTCGCCCATCACGATCAGTCCCTTCTCGCCGCCCGCGTTGCGATCGAAATAGTCGGCGACGATCTCGATGGAGGGCGTGCCCGCGTTGACGATAATTCCCATGAGAATGTCGCCATTGGCGTTGATCGGAGAGCGATGATCGATGTGCGGATTGCGAATGGTTCCGCCTCGCGAGATGGACGGCGATGGCGGCTGGATGTTGTTGTTGACGTTGACGA
>CAISEY010000424.1 GCA_903884435.1 uncultured Hyphomicrobiales bacterium
CTCGACGCGCGCGGCCGCGGCGTGACTTTCGAGGGGCCGGGCGGGCGGAGCCTGCGCGTCGAAACGGAAGGTTTTCCCCATTTCGTGCTGTGGTCCCGCCCCGGCGCGCCATTTCTCTGCGTCGAAACATGGACGGGATACGGAGATCCCGAGGGATACGAAGGCGAACTCGCCGACAAGCCGTCGATGATCCTGCTCGCGCCCGGAGAGACGCGAATTCACGCCGCGGCGTGGATATCGAGCGCGCCCGCGGTCGCTATTTCGTGAGGCGCAGCAGCACAACCTGCTGGGAAATCATGTCGAAGAGATCGGGGATTTGAGCGGGATTCGAGACCTGGAAACTCATTTGCGGGTTCGTGGCGCAAGGCGTGAGAACGGACATGTTGGCGTCCATCAGGCCGATGGTGAAGAGATCGACGCCCTTGTTTCGGATTTCCGAGCAGACCAGGGACATGCGCGCGTCGATGTCGGCGGGAACCGTCGTGTATCTGTTCTGCGTGTTGGCTCCGTCGGTGAGGAAGACGATGATCTTCCTGGCGCTTCCGCCGAAGGACGAGGCCGCGCCCCAGGGATCGCCGGGCGTGAGCATCTGAAGACCCCAGACCAGCCCGATCGTGCCGTTGGTGCTGCCATTCGGCGCCATCGTGTCGACGGCGGCGCCGTAGGCGGCGAAATCCGTTGTCAGCGGCATCATCGGCGGCAATCCGCAATAAGCTGGCGACGCGTTGGGAAACACCGCGAGACTTCCATCGACGGCGTCGAACAGCGTGTCGGGCGTGAAGGGCGCGGGCGTCGTGGCGTTGGTGTCGTAGGGCTGCACGCGATCCTCGACGCAGCCGGTCCAGCCTGACAGATCCCCGAGGGACTGGCGCATCCAGGCCTTGCCCGACGCGAAGACCGGATCGATTTTCACCTTCGTGTCGAAAGGCGCCAGCGCGACCTTCACGTCGGTCGGCGACTTGAGGCCGGCTTGCAGCTTGTTCAGGAACTTGTGCATCGCCGCCTTAAGCAGCGTCATCTTGTTCGACTGGGCCATGGAGCCCGTGTTGTCGAGAACGAAGGCGATCTCCATCTGGCTCTTGAGCCCGAGGGTGGCTTCGGACATGACCGAGAGGTTCGACTCGGGCATTCCCAGCAGGCCGCCAAAGAAGTTTGTCGTCGTCCCGCGCGCGGAAACCTGGACGCCGTTCGGGATTTCCGTCAGCGCGATCGTGGTTCCGGCCAGCGCGGGCTCGGACGCGATATTGGCGTTGAACGCCGCCTGGGCCGTCGCGAGCCGGACGCCGGCGAGCGATGTGCTGGCGGGATTGGACGGATCGCTCGTGATCGCGGCCGCGGCGAGCGCGGCGGAATCCGCCGCCGCTTTCATTTTGGTCGAGTTGGCGAGGAGGCGCGCGAAGTCGATCGCGCCGCCAGCGAAGGCAAGCATTGGTATGATCGACAGGGCGAACATCACCGCCGTGGCGCCGCCGACGTCCCGCCGGAACGCGCGAAACAGTCGCCCCGGGGCGCTGGCGGAAGGAGCCGTCTTCACCGCTGGTTGCATGGCGATCTGCTTTCCAAACGTCAGTGGCCAGATATTTTTTCGTATTTTCAGATATTTGTGTGAATCTACAGTTAAGCTTCGGACGATCGGGCGCTTGGCAGCGGAGTGTCGATCTGACAAAAGGCGCGCGACCCTCAAATCTCGGGACGACAATGACGGAAATCGCGAACACGGAGCTCCGGCGCGCGGGCGAGGACGGCGCCTTTCTCATCGACGGCAAGGAAATATCGCAATCCGTGCTCGCGGATGTCGCCGCGCGCGCGTCGGCGCTCGTGGCGTCGGGCGTCAAGCCCGGACTCGCCGTGGTGCTGGTGGGAGAGGATCCGGCGAGCGCGGTTTACGTGCGCGCGAAGGGCAAGGCCGCGGCGACTTGTGGCTTTCATTCGGTGCAGCACACGCTGCCAGCCGCCACGAGCGAGGCGGACCTGCTGGCGCTCGTCGCGCGGCTCAACGCCGATCCCGCCATTCATGGCATTCTCGTGCAATTGCCGTTGCCGTCGCACGTCAACGCGACGCGCGTGCTCGAGGCGATCTCGCCGGCGAAGGACGTCGACGGGTTTCATCCCTTCAACGCCGGCCTGCTCGCCATCGGAGATCTCGGACGTGCGCTCGTGCCGTGCACGCCGGCGGGCTCCATGCTGTTGCTTGAGCGCGCCGCGAAGGCGCTGGGCGTTTCGCTCGCGGGCAAGGAGGCGGTCGTCGTCGGCCGCTCCAACATCGTGGGCAAACCGATGGCGCAGCTGCTGCTCGCGCGAAATTGCACTGTGACGATCGCCCATTCGCGCACCGCCGACCTCGCCGCGACCGTTGGCCGCGCGGAAATTCTCGTGGCGGCCGTGGGCCGCGCCGGGATGATCCGCGGCGAATGGATTCGGCCCGGCGCCATCGTGATCGACGTCGGCATCAACCGCGTCGCGGGCGAGGGCGTCGATGCTTCGGGAAAGCCGAAAACACGGCTTGTCGGCGACGTGGATTTCGCCTCCGCCGCGCGGCGCGCCGGCGCGATCACTCCGGTGCCGGGCGGCGTCGGGCCGATGACCATCGCCATGCTGATGTCGAACACGCTCGAGGCCGCGCGCCGTTCCGCTTCGTCCCGATTATGACCGGCTGAAAAACAGGCTTGCCGAAACACGCGGCAGGCACAATAAAACACGGATCGGGCGGGGGCCCGTTCGCGGGGGGTCGCGATGCAAACGCTGGCGCAAATTCCGTTCTTCAAGGATGCCCCGGACGTCGACTTCGCCAAGTTCGACCGGCGTTGCGGCTGGAAGAAATACGACGAAGGCGAGGTCATCATAGACTACGAGGACGACACGTCCGACGTCTATTTCATTCTCACCGGCGAGGTGCGCGTCCTCATCCGCACCGCCTCCGGCAAGGAGGTCATCCTCGCGGAGACGAGGGCCGGCCAGTATTTTGGCGAACTCGCGGGCATCGACGGCGCGCCGCGCACCGCCAACGTCTCGGCGCTGACGCGCGCCGAACTTTGCATCGTCCCGTCCTCGGTGTTCCGCGAGATTCTCTTCACCTCGCGTTCGTGCTGCGACAAGGTTCTGCGCCTGTTGACCATGCGCGTGCGCGAACTCGACGCGCGGCTCGCCGAACATTCGATCTTCGATCTCAAGCACAGGCTCTACGCCGAATTGCTGCGGCTCTCGACGCCGCGCGCCGGCCACGCCGGCCAGCGCATTGTCAGCCCGCCGCCGTTTCATCACGTCGTCGCGGCGCGCATCGGGTGCCGCCGCGAACAGGTGACGCGCGAACTGAGCAGCCTCGCCTCCGAAGGCGTCATCGAGAAGTCGCGCGGGGGGCTCGTCGTTCTGAAGCCGCAAACGTTGCAGTCGCGGATCGACCATGCGATGCAGGACGAGGACTGAGGGGGAATTGTCCTCCGCCGCACCGCCGATCGCATGACTTCCCTGCTCGAGGTTCGAAACGTCAGGAAGCGCTTTGGCGGCGTCGCGGCCGTCGAGGATTTGTCCCTCGACATCGGCGAGGGCGAGTTCTTCGCGCTGCTGGGCCCGTCCGGTTGCGGCAAGACGACCCTGATGCGGATGATCGCCGGTTTCGAGGCGCCGGACGCGGGACGCGTTACCATTGGCGGCGTCGACATGACGGGAACGCCGCCACACGCGCGCCCGGTCAACATGATGTTCCAGTCCTACGCGTTGTTTCCGCACATGAGCGTCGAGGGAAACATCGCTTTCGGGCTGCGCCAGGCGCGCATGCCGCGGCCGGAGATCGCGCGCCGCGTCGCGGAGATGCTGCGTCTCGTGCAACTGGAGGGATTTGGCGCGCGGCGGCCGGACCAGTTGTCCGGCGGTCAGCGCCAGCGCGTCGCGCTCGCCCGGGCGCTGGCGCGGCGGCCGCGGTTGTTGCTTCTCGACGAACCGCTCGCGGCGCTCGATCGCAAGTTGCGCGAGGAAACCCGGTTCGAACTCACGCGCGTCCAGCGCGACCTCGGCACGAGCTTCATGCTCGTCACCCACGATCAGGACGAGGCGATGTCGATGGCCTCGCGCATCGCCGTCATGCGCGCGGGCCGCATCGAGCAAACGGGCGCGCCGCGCGACATCTACGACGAGCCGGCGAACCGCGCGGTCGCCATGTTCGTCGGCGAGATCAATCTGTTCGAGACGGTCGTCGAGGGGCGCGCGACCCTGAATGGCGAAAGCGTGACGAGGCTTTCGGGCGCCGAGGCGCCGCCGGACCTGTTCCACGCACGCGGCGATGCGTCGCTGGCGGCGGGACAAAAGGTGGCGCTCGTCGTGCGACCCGAGGCGATCGAGCTTTCGCGGGAGGGCGAGGCGCCCGTCAACGCGATGCGCGGCGAGATCGTGGACATCGTCTTCCGCGGCGAGGCGAGCCTCGCGCGTCTGCGCCTCCCGGGCGGTTTCCTGCTCCGCGCGCTGGTTTCGCGGGAGCGGCTCGCCCGGCTCTCGCTCGCGCGAGGCGAGACGGTTCACGCGAGCTTTCCCGCCGCGGCGGGCAGGGTTCTCGCGTCGTGAGCGCGCGGCGACGGCTTTCCGTCGGAGAGCGGCTGACTCTCGCGGCGCCATGGCTCTGGCTGACGCTGTTCTTTTTCGCGCCGTTCCTGATCGTGGTGAAAATTTCGCTGTCCAGGCCGGCGCTCGCCCAGCCGCCCTACGAGCCGGTTTTCGATTTCAGCGAGGGATTGCAGGGCCTCGTTTCGAGGCTGGGCGAACTCGGCCTCGACGCCTGGGCCAACCTGACTGGCGATTCGCTCTACCTCGACTCGTGGCTGTCGTCGCTGCGTCTCGCGGCCATCGCGACGCTGCTGACCCTGTGCGTCGCCTATCCGCTGGCGCTCGGCATCGCTCGCGCGCCGCCGCGTCTGCGCGGCGCGCTCGTGGTGCTGGCGGTCGCGCCATTCTGGACGAGTTTCATCATTCGCGTTTACGCCTGGATCGCGATCCTCAGGGACGAGGGGCTGCTCAACCATTTTCTGATGGCCGCGGGGCTGATTTCCGAACCCTTGCACCTGTTCGCGACGGAAGCGGCGGTGCTGGTCGGCATTGTCTATTCCTACCTGCCGTTCATGGTGCTGCCGCTCTATAATTCCATCGCGAAACAGGATCCGGCCCTGCTGGAGGCGGCGGCGGATCTGGGCGCGCCGCCGCTGGCGGGCTTCTGGTCGGTCACGTTCCCGTTGTCGCGTCCAGGCATTGTCGCGGGTTCGCTGCTCGTGTTCATTCCCGCCGTTGGCGAGTTCGTCATTCCCGATCTTCTCGGCGGTTCGGACACGCTGATGATCGGGCGGACGCTCTGGAGCGAGTTTTTCGACAACCGCGACTGGCCGACCGCGGCGGCGGTCGCGATCCTGCTTTTGGCGGCGCTGGTCGTTCCCCTGGTGTTTTACGAAAAGGCGCAAATGGAAGACGCGGAGGGGGCGCGATGAAGCGCGGCCTCACCGGCTTCCAGTTCGCGGCCATGCTGTTCGGCTTCGCGTTTCTTTACGCGCCGATCCTGCTGTTGATCGTTTACAGTTTCAACGCCTCCCGTCTCGTCACTGTCTGGGCGGGATTTTCAACCCGGTGGTATGGACAACTTCTCGCCGACGAGGCCATTCGCGCCGCCGCCTCGACGAGCCTGTCCGTCGCGCTCGCCGCGGCGACGCTGGCGACGGCGCTCGGGACCGCGGCGGCGCTGGCGCTCGCGCGGTTCGGCGCGTTTCGCGGACGCGCGCTCTTCTCCGCGATGATTTTCGCGCCGCTCGCCCTGCCGGAAGTCATCATGGGACTGTCACTGCTGCTGCTGTTCGTCGCGCTCGATATTCCCCGCGGATTCGTCGCCATCGTGATCGCGCACGCGACCATGGGCATGTGTTTCGTGGCGGTCGTCGTTCACGCCAGGCTCTCGAGCCTCGACCGCTCGCTCGAGGAGGCCGCGATGGACCTTGGCGCGACGCCGTCGGGCGCCTTCTGGCGGATCACCATGCCGCTCGCCGCGCCGGCCATCGGCGCGGGGTTTCTGCTCGCCTTCACGCTTTCGCTCGACGATTTCGTGCTGGCGAGTTTCACCTCGGGGCCCGGTTCGACAACCTTGCCCATGCGCGTCTACAGCCAGGTGCGTCTGGGGGTGACGCCTGAAATCAACGCCGTGTCGTCGTTGATGATCGGCTTTGTCGTGGTGGCGCTGGGGCTCGCGGCGGCGGGCTCCTCGCTGTTGAAACGGCGCGCGGGTTGACGGACGTCAGCGGGGCTCAGCGGCGGGCGCCAAGGCGCTGGAGCCGAGTCCGCGCAGCAGGGGAGCCGCCGCCGGAGAGCGGCTGATGAGGCCACGGGCGTCGAGCGTCAGCCGCGGCTCGTTCCATGGGCCGGCAATCTCCATGGACAGACGTGGTTCGGTCTCGCCGGGGCTGGCGGGGGTCGCCTGTTTCGCCAGCAGTTTCAGGTCGAGCGAGCGGCCGGCGATATCGACCGCGCCGGTCACTGAAAACTCGACGCCGGGTCCGCGTCCGCGGGCGTCGGCGCCGGCGACGCCATTTTCGACTTTCAGGTCGATCGAGGCCGCGTCGAAGCCCGTGCGTCCGTTGCGCACGTCGCTGGCGATTGAAAGCGGGCGCTTTTCGAGGCGGCGCAGGGCGAGCTCCAGGTCGAGACCGGAAAAGTCGCCCTGGCCAAGCTGGAAATTCGCTTCGCCCCGCAGGGCGCCGGCGGCGGCCGCGATGGTTTCGCCCTCGCTCGAGAGCGCGACGACGCCGTCGAGTTGACCGTTCAGCCGCTGGCCGCGAAAGGCCTCGCCCGTCAGCAAGGCGGAACTGACGCCCGCCAGCGACATGCTCGCGCCGAGGTCATATCCCGACGGTTTCCTGCGCGCGGTGAGGCGCGACTTGACGACGCCGTTGAAGACGCCGGCCTCGGCGATCGAGAATTCCGCGCCGTCGCGGTTGAGCAACATGGAAAAGGCGGCGTCGCGCAGGCTGATCCGGCCGACGCGCGCGTTCGTGGCGGAGACGCGGACATCCACGTCGAACATGGCGCGATCGGACGCGGGGAAAGGAGCGCGGCTCCAGTTCCCTCCGGCCCCGAACAGCGCGGGCGCCGAGGCGAGCAGCGGCGCCACGTCCAGCGAGTTCGTGGCGAGCGTTCCGGAGAGCAGCGCGCGCCCGCGTTCCCGTTCGACCGCGAGCGCGCCTTCATAGGCGTTGCCATCGACGGTCAGGCGGGCGTCTCCCAGCGCGAGAGAATTCGATTGAATCCGCGCCGCGCCCGTGAGGGACAGCGCCTCCAGCCGCCCGGGCAGCGGCAGGCCACGCAATGGGGCGACCGGGAGCGCGCGCAGACCGGGGGAGGTCGCGGAAAACGAGCCGGTGTAGACGAGCCGCTCTTCCGACGCGAGCGCGCCATCGAGATCGAGCGCGAGATCCGGCGCCGCGAGTTTGAGAGACATATCCGAGGACTTGCCGCGCAGAAGTTCGAGCGGGCTCGCGAGCCAGAGCGCGACATTCGCCCGCTCGCCGTTCAACTCGAACGAACCCTTCAATCCGGCGGGAGAACCGAGGCTGCGCCAGTCGATGGTCGCGTCGATGTTTTCGATGGAGACGTCAAAATCGTGGTCGGAACTCTTCAGCCTGGCCGAGCCGCCGGTCAGGGAGAGCACGCCGAGCCGCGCCGCGGCGTCGGCCGCGTCCGGGGCGTTTTCGACAGCGCGCGCGATCAGCCCGCCGCCGGCGAAGGGATTGTGATCGAGATCGATGGAAAGCCGCGGCGAGGCCAGCGTGGCGGAGGCGAGTTCAAGCCGCCCCGCCAGCATTGGCAAAAGTCGCAGCTCGCCATGCACTTGCGCGGCCTCGATCCGCAGGTTGCCGCCGCGGTCGCGAAGGGTGACGTTTTCGATCTTGACGCGCGGGCGCGGGAGAAGCGCCAGCACGGTCCGGCCATCAAAACTCGCCTCGAGCCCCGTGGCGTTCCGCACCTGGCTGGCGATTTCCCGGCGAAGCGACTGGCCGGACAGGCTCCAGGGCGCGACCGCCGCGCCGAGAACCAGCGCGCCAACCGCGACCGCGATCGATTTTCGTTGAATCTTCAATCGCAAGCCGCGCCTTGCCCCGGATCGATGGCCTCCCGGCCCAGTATCAAAGATCGATGGACGGCGAAAGACTTACTCGTGGAGCGCGGCGAAATCAGGGCGTGACGGGCGCGCCGGCGACCTGGAGGAGCGCCTGCGGGCCGATCAGACGCACCGTCTTTCCCGAGGACTCGCTGACGGACCGGACCGGGACCGGCGTCGCCGGACCGCTTTTTGCGTTCGCCATCGGCCGGGCCGGCTGGGGCGTCCCGCGAACGACGCCGGAAGCGCGTTCAATCGCGCCAAGCGCCTTGCGTTCACTGGCGCTGATATCGCGCGAACTGGCGATGCTGGCGAAGTCGCTCTGGCGCCAGGGCAGGTTTTGCGCCCCGCGGAAGACCTGGATGCCCGACTGCGTCATTACCTTGTCGCCGCGGCGGAGCGTGAAATCGCTCAGCAGCGACACCGAATTGATCCCGGCCTGTTCCGGGCCGCGGCACGAGCAGGTCGAATCGCGCCGGCTCGTGTAGCGCAGAGCCACGGGGAGCGCGCGATAGGGCTGGCGATCGCGGACCGAAATCGCGTCCTCGATATGGTCGGTTCCCGCCGGCGCGACGTAGAGCCGGGTCGGCGCGCCCGGGCACATGCCCGCGCAGGCCGCGCCATGGGCCGCGTCGTCGCCGGGGCCATTGTAGTCGCCGACCGGGAAGAAGAAGCCGTCGCAAAGCCGCACGCAGACCGAGCGGCGGGACAGGGAGTCGGCGCCGGCGGACGGGATGCTTTTCGAGGGCGAAAGAAAGCGGGACGCGCCGCGATTTCCCGGCGCGCGGCCCTGGTCTCCGAATGGCCCGAAATTGATCAGAGACGGCGCGGCGGCGTAGCCGAGAACCTGCGAGCGGACGGGATAGAAGAGATTCTGGCGCACGCCCGCGACGAATCCGCCCTGCCGCGCCTGCCCCCGTTCGGAGGCGAGCATTCTGCGGTATTCCGAATGGGCGTCTTCCTCGGCGAACACGCCGGGGCCAGAGCCGAGAATGGCGGCCGAGGCGGCGACGACGAGAAAGCCGGCGCTCATCGCGGCCATCGCGCGGCGTGGTAGCGGAAAGGCTGTTTTTCCGGATTGTTCGCGGAGCGAGGCGCGGATATCGGCGATGGAGAAAATTCGGCCGGGAAATGTTTTTAACATACGAACACCTTAAAAAACGCGGAACGTGGCCTCGTGACGACTTTAGCGGAAATCCATCCGCGGTCGCAAGGTTTTGTTAAAGACTTGCGCGATCCGTGCTAGCGTTTTGACGCAGCTCATGGTCGCCAGACGGCGGATTCACCATGGTTTTTTCGAATTTGGTAAACTCGCGAGGTAAACATGACGGGAACAGCCGAACACGCCTGGAAAATGTGCCGCGTGCGTCTCGAGGCGGCGCGGGAACCGGGAGCGGCGCCCGGGACGGGCGATCACGGGTATGATTTCGTCGCGCCGCTGGACGAGAGCGGACATATCAGCGTCGAGGGCTGGAAGCGGGAGAGGGCGCTGTGTTTCGTTCACCGCACCGAGCGCGGGGCGGTGGTTGAACGCGGGACTCTCAGGCACCGCCCGGGCGGCGCGGAGGGCGCGACCTGGATGTTCGACTACAATCCGCTCGAGGATGGCGACGAGGAGGCCGGCTACAGATTCGGCGCCCACGCCTTCACGCAGGGGGAATATGTTTCCATCCGCGACGCCGACGGGCATCTGCGAACCTACCGGATCGCCTCGGTCAGGCCTGCCTGACCGCGGAACGGATCGACCCGCGCCGGATGGTTCCGGCGCGGCGCCTTCCTATTCCGCCGGATGGGGAACGTGGACCGGGATGGATGAACCGTCGGTTGCGTGCTCTTCCTGTTTCGCGCCGCCGGACAGGAACGAATCGACCTTGTCGAGGTAGTAGTAAATCACC
>CAISEY010000425.1 GCA_903884435.1 uncultured Hyphomicrobiales bacterium
GAAATCGAATACGCCTTCGACACGCTAAAGGCCGATGGCGTCGGCATTTCCACGAGCTATGTCGACAAATATCCGGGCGACGAGAAATTCGCTCCGATCTTCGCCGAACTCAATCGCCGCAAGGCCGTCGTTTATTTCCACCCGACGACGGCGGCCTGCTGCGCGGGCTACGTGCCGCAGGCCGGCGATTCCTGGGCCGAGGTTCCGCACGACACGACGCGCGCCATGCTCAGCCTGATGTTCACCGGCTCGCTGCTCAAGTATCGCGACGTAAAGTTTCTCTGGTCGCACGGCGGCGGCACGATGCCCATGATCGCCGGCCGCGTCGACTGGCTGTCGGGCGTGCAGGTGAAAAATCGCAAGGACGTTTTGCCCGACGGAATCGAGGCGGAGCTCAAGCGCTTCTGGTACGACACCGCCAACGCCGGCTACGCGAGTTCCATGGCCGCGATGCTGAAAATCGTTCCATCCTCGCAGATCGTCTTCGGCACGGACTATCCCTACATCACCACCGAATGGAACATGAAGGCGCTGCGCGGCGCCGGCGTCACCGACGAGATGATCCGGAGCATCGAGACCGAAAACGCCAGGGCGCTGATTCCGCGTCTCAAGGCCTGAACGAAAACGGGAACAATGAAATGTCGCAGACCATCTTGCACGGTTACTTTCGCTCTTCCGCGGCCTTCCGCACGCGCATCGCGCTGAACCTGAAGGGCGTCGCCGCCGAACACAGGTTCCGCCACCTGCGCAAGGGCGAGCAGCGTTCGCCCGACTTTCTGAAGCTCAATCCGCAGGGCCTCGTGCCCGCGCTCGAGATCGACGGAAACGTGCTCACGCAATCGCTCGCGATCATCGAATATCTCGACGAGACAAGGCCCAACCCGCCGCTGCTGCCGAAGGATTCCGCGGGCCGCGCCCGCGTGCGCGCGCTCGCCTACGCGACCGCCATCGAAATCCATCCGATCAACAACCTGCGCGTCCTGCAGGATCTCGCCAGCCGCTTTGGCGCGGACGACAAGGCCGTCGCCGGCTGGTTCCGCCACTGGGTGATGGAAACCTTCGGTCCGCTGGAAAAAATGCTCGCTGGAGACAAGGCGACCGGAAAGTTCTGCCACGGCGACGCGCCGACCCTCGCGGACATCTGCCTCGTGCCGCAGGTCGTCAACAACACGCGTTTCGACGTGGACATGACGCCCTATCCGACGATCAACCGCATTCACGCGGCGTGTCTCGCGACGCCCGCCTTCGCCGACGCCATGCCCGCGAAACAGCCCGACGCGGAGTAGTCAGGCGCCGCGGTCGCTAGAGTGACCGCAACGCCGGCATGACGTGCTTGCCGAACAGGTCGATGGACGTCAGCACTTCCTTCTCCGTGAGATCGCCGAAGGCGAACTGCCCCACGAGATAGTTGAAGCCGATTTCCCTGGCCTGTTTGGACAGGTAGTCGATCACGGTTTTCGGCGATCCCGCGATCCCCTTGCGCTCCACGTCGCGCAGGGAGTCGAAATCCTTCGAGCGTTCGCCGCGCATCGGCGAGCGTCCGTGGACGTGGTAGAGCCACGAAAAATTCCGGTGCCATTTGGGATAGGCGCGGCGCGCCGCCTCGAGCGCCGCTTCGTCGGTTTCCGCGACGACGATGAAACGGCCGATCCCGAGTTTCGGCAGGGGCTCCGCGGCGCGCAGGCGCGTCCAGGCCTCGCGGTAGGCGGCCATGACGATCGCCGCCCGTTCGGGCGTGTCGAGATTGACGATGTTGAGCCCGCGCGCCGCCGCGCGTTGCGCGCTCTCGGCGGAGGAGGAGCCATACCAGATCGGCGGATGCGGCTTCTGGAACGGCTCGATCTCGATTGGCACGTCATCGTAATTGTAAAATTCGCCGTGATGCGTGAGCCGCTTGTTCGAAAGGCCATTGAGCACGACCTCGAGCCCCTCGCGCAGCATCGGCTCGGCGTCCTCGAATTTGATGCCGTGATACTGCATCTCGATGGGCGAGGCGCCGCGGCCAAAGCCCATGTCGACGCGCCCGCCGCTCATCTGGTCGACCATGGCGATTTCCTCGACGAGGCGCAGCGGCGAATAGAAGGGCAGGGCGAAGACCAGCGGCCCGAAACGCAGGTTCTTCGTGCGTTGCGCGACGGCCGCCATGTACACCGTCGGCGAGGGCGCCATGCCCAGCGGCGTCGAATGGTGCTCCGCGATGTGGTAGCTGTAAAAGCCATTTCGGTCGTAGGCCTCGACGAACTTCATTCGCGCCTCGAAATAATCGCGCAACGCGAGGTCGTTCCTGTCGAGGTGATCTAAAATGCCGAAATCCATTCGTCGCGTCCTCTTCGAAGTCGGTTCGCGCGGCCTCAGCCCGCGAACTGGGGAAACAGCGCCAGCGCGTTGTCGCGCTCCACGCCAGCGATCACGCTCGTGGAAAAGCCCTGCGAATTGAGCCCCTCGATGGTTTCCTTCGCGCTCGAATAGGGAAAATCCGATCCGTAAAGCACGTGGCTCGTCGGCAGCAGGCGCAACGCCGCGCCGATGGCCGATGGATAATAGGCGCCCGCCGTGTCCACGTAGAGCCGGCGCAGCAGCGTCTCGACTCCTTCCGGCGCCTTGTCGCGAATGGACTTGAAATTGCGCGTCAGGTCGTCGAGCCGGCCCGCGAGCATGGGGAATGTTCCGCCGGCGTGCGAGAAGATAAAGCGGATGTCGGGATTTCTGGAAAACGTTCCCGAGAACATGAGGCTCGCCACCGCGCGCATCGTGTCGAAGGGAAACTCGAAGGCGTTGGCCGGCACGTCGGGAACATAGGCGCCGCAGCACGCGAGCGGATGGAAAAACGCCGTCGCCTTGCGGCGGTTGAGTTCGGCGAAGACGGGCGCGAAGGCCGGTTCGCCCGGATATTTCAGGTCATAGCTGGTGTAAAAGCCGACGCCGTCGCAGCCAAGCGTGTCGAGCGCGTATTCGATTTCGCGCAACGCGCCCTCGACGTCCGGCAGCGCGATCATGGCGAAAACGCCGACGCGGCCCTTGTTGTCGCGTTTGAGTTGCGCGGCGAATTCGTTCCACTCGCGGGAAATCCGGCGCGCGCCGGCGGCGTCGCCATACCAGGCGCCTGGCCCGGCCGGCGAGACGATCGACGTCGCGACGCCGTTCCGGTCCATGTCGTCGAGCATGAATTTCGGCGACCAGGGCCCCATGCCGCGCGGCGTCTCCAGCTTGCCCCATTTGGGATTGAGCTTTTCCTGCGTGTCCATGACGGTCCGCGGGAAAATATGATGGTGAGTGTCGACGCGGCGCGGCGCGGCGGCGCGGGCGGCGGGCGCGAGCGCGCTGATCGCAGCGGCCGCTCCCGTCGCGATGAAGGCGCGGCGCGATCCTGAAACTGGCGCGCAACACGCGCATCCCCCCGAGCGCGAATTCATGGTGTCCTCCCGGTTTGGCGCCGTCTCCGCGGCGCTATCGTGTTTCGCGGTGAATGCCGAGTTCCGCCAGCACCGAGTGCGTGTGTTCGCCAAGATCGGGCGGCGGCGCGGGCGATGTCACGGGGCGTTCGCCGTCGCTGAGCACGGGGCACTGGATCGCGCGCACCGCGCCGCGCGCCGGATGCGTCATCTCCAGCACGGTGCCGAGCGCGGCCACTTGCGGATCTTCCAGTGCGTCGGCGACCGTGTGGACGGGCGCCACGGGCACGTCGTGGGAATCGAGGATCGCCAGCCATTCGGAGCGCGGCTTCGCGAGGAATTTCTCGCGGAGAATTTCGCGCAGCGCCTCGTAATTCGCCACGCGATTCTGATGCGTGAGAAAACGCGCGTCGTCGATCAGCTCCGGCGCGCCGGCGGCCTTCGCGAGCTCCCCCCAGAATTTCTGTCCGGTCGAAAGATGCGTGCCAATCAACTTGCCGTCGGCGCAACGGAAGGTGAAGGCCTGCGAGCGCGCGATGCGCGTCAGCCGCCCGCCGAGGATTCCGGAGGCGGTGTAGGTCGTGAACCCGTCCTGGATGAAGGCCATCGAGGATTCGAGCATGTTGACCTCGAGCCTTCGCCCGCGCCCGGTGCGGTTGCGCTCGATCAGCGCGCCCATGACGGCGTAGGCCGCGTACATGCCGGTCGCGTTGTCGGCGATGGTCGGCCCGAAGGCCTCGGGCCGTTGCGGATCGACGAGAAAACTCGCGATGCCGGAAATCGCCTGTCCGACGCCGTCGAAGGCGGGGCGGTTCTGGTAAGGTCCGGCGTTGCCAAACCCCGTGATCGAACAATGCACGAGGCGTGGATGCTTCTCGCGCAAGGCGGGTTCGCCGAGGCCGAGCCTGTCCAGCGCTGAGGGCCGGAAATTGTCGATGAGGACGTCGGCGGAGGCCACGAGCGCCGCGAGCGCGGCCTTGTCCTCGGGCTTCGACGTGTCGAGCACGACGCTCTTCTTGTTGCGATTGTAGGCGGTGAAGGCCGGCCCGTAGTCGGCGCCGAACGCGCGGCGAAACGGATCGCCCTCGGGCCGCTCGACCTTGATCACCTCGGCGCCGAGATCGGCGAGCATCATCGCGGCGAGCGGGCCGGTGATGAAATTGCCGAGTTCGATCACGCGTATGCCTTCGAGCATTCCCGTCTCCAGTCCCGCCGGGCTTTTCGACGCGCCCGAAGCGGCATTGTCGCCGCCCCGCGCGCGCCGCGCAAGGCTGGCCGCGGTGTTTTCGCGCATTGGACAGGGGGCGGGAATATCGGCTAGTTGAAACGGAACGGTCCAGCGAAGGCGACACGGGCGTCGCGTCCCGCCGCCGCGAAAATATCGGGGAAACTTTCATGCCTTTCGTCGCGCAAACCATCGAGGTCAACGGCGCCAGGGTGGCGCTGAAGCGTGGCGGAACCGGCGATCCCCTGATTTTTCTGCATGGCGCGGACGGCCTCGCCGAATGGCCGGCGATTCTCGACGACCTCGCCGCGCGTTACGACGTGATCGTGCCGGACCTGCCGGGCTTCGGCCAGTCGCCGTGCCCGGACTGGATCGACGATCTCTCGGACGTCGCCTATTTCTATCTCGATCTGCTCGACGCGCTCGGCGTGAAAAAGGCGCGGATCGCCGGTCATTCGCTTGGCGGCTGGACGGCGCTCGAAATGGCGATCCGCTCCTGCGAGCATATCCAGTCGCTCGCGCTGTTCGCGCCCGCCGGCATTCACGTGAAGGGATCGCCCAAGGCCGACATCTACATGATCGACCCGGACCAGCAGGCGAAACTCGCCTACGCGGACGAGAAGCTGGGCGAGGAAGCGGCGCAACGCGCGCTCGCCGGCAAGCATCAGGAACAGGCGATTCTCAACCGCCTCGCGAGCGCGCGCTTCGGCTGGAGCCCGCGCCTGTTCAATCCGCGGCTGGGCCGCTGGCTGCACCGGGTCAAGGCGCCGACGCTGATCGTCTGGGGCGACGCTGATCGCATCATTCCCCCGGTTTATGGCCCAGAATTCGCGAAACTCATTCCCGGCTCGACGCTGAAGACGCTTTCAAATTGCGGACACCTGCCGCATGTCGAAAAGCGCGCGGAAAGCCTGGGGCTCGTGCTCGATTTCATGCGCGGCTGACGCGCCGGAGGGCGGCTCGTGAAGATCACCAGCTTCAACCTGATGACCTACGCCGATCTCGATCCCGGCGCGAAGGATCTCTACAAGAGCGCCTGGGTTCTGCTGCCGAACACCTATTTCGATCCGAAAAAGGGCCACTCGCTCTACAACCGCTACCTCGACGAACTCGAACTCGCGGACGAACTCGGCTTCGACGGCGTCAGCGTCAACGAGCATCACCAGACCGCCTACGGGCTCATGCCCTCGCCCGTCGTCACGGCGTCGGCGCTGGCGCGGCGCACCCGGAATTGCAGGATCGCCATCCTCGGCAACGCCTTTTGCCTGCGCGACAATCCGCTGACCCTCGCCGAGGAGCACGCGATGATCGACGTGATCACCGGCGGGCGGCTGATCTCCGGCTTCGTGCGCGGCGTCGGCTCGGAATATTTCTCCTTCGGCGCCAATCCCGTTCATTCCATCGAGCGCCATCAGGAAGCCGCCGAACTCGTCGTCGAGGCGTGGACGCGGCCGGGCCCCTTCGCCTTCGAGGGCAAGCATTTTCACATCGAATACGTGAATCTGTGGCCGCGGCCCTTCCAGTCGCCGCATCCGCCCATCTGGTGTCCCTCGCAGGGCTCGCTCGAAACCATCGAATGGGCGGCGCATCCGGACCGCAAGTTCGTCTATTTGCAAAATTACTCGCCGCGCCAGTCGGTCCAGCGCTATCTCGATCTCTATCGCGAGACGGCGCTGCGAAAATACGGCTACGAGGCC
>CAISEY010000426.1 GCA_903884435.1 uncultured Hyphomicrobiales bacterium
CGCCATTCCCATTCGCGGACTCGGCGGCGATTTGCCCGTGCGTTTCGCGCCCAACGGCGGCGCCGTGCCGGGCGACCGGATCGTCGGCATCCTCACGCCGGGCGAGGGCATCACCATCTATCCCATCCAGTCGCCGGCGCTGATGGCCTTCGAGGACAATCTCGACCGCTGGCTTGACGTGCGCTGGGATCTCGAGGACGGCAGCACGGAGCTTTTTCCCGTGCGCATCGTGGTCAACAGCCTCAACGAGCCCGGCGCTCTCGGCGCCATCGCGACCGTGATCGGCGAGGCCGGCGCCAACATCGACCACGTGGAGTTCGTGACGCGCTCCCCCGATTTTCGCGACATCTATCTCGACATCCAGGTCGCCGACCTGAAACAACTGAACGGCGTCATCGCCCGGTTGCGCGCGCGCAGCGTCGTGTCGCGCGTGGAGCGCGTCAATGGCTAGAATCCTCCCCGGCGTCGTGGCCGCGCTTCTGTCGGTTTCGTTCGGGCGGGCGCCGGCGCGGGCCGGCTCCGTCGAGGACTTCTACCGCGGCAAGTCGCTGAACTTCGTTGTCGGTCACGAGCCCGGCACCGGCTTCGATCTCTACGCGCGAACCCTGTCCCGGCATTTCAGCCGGCGCATGCCGGGCTCTCCGGCGATCATCGTGCAGAACATGGTCGGCGCCAGCGGCCTCGTCGCCACCAACTGGCTCTACAATGTCGCGCCGAAGGACGGGACGGTGATCGCGACCTTCGCCCACACGGCTCCGCTGGAACCGTTGCTGGGGGCGGGTTCCGGCCGGTTCGACGCCGGCAAGTTCAACTGGATCGGCAACGCCGACCAGAGCGTGTCGCTGTGCGGGGTCTGGCGCGACGCGGGCGTGGAAAAGTTCGACGATCTGTTCACGAAGGAAATTCTCGTCGGCGGCACGGGGCTCGGCGGTCCGCTCAGTTCCGCCGCCAACGCGGTGCGCAACCTCGTCGGCGCGAAAGTGAAGCTTGTCGATGGCTACAAGGGCTCGGTCTCGGTGCGGCTCGCCATCTTGCAGGGCGAAATCCAGGGCGTCTGCGGCATGTCGCTGTCCTCGCTCAACGCGCAATATGGCCAGGACATTCGCGACGGGCGGTTTAAATTCATCCTGCAATTCGGCGTGAAGGAGCATCCCGGCGCGCCCGGCGTGCCGCCGGTCTACGGCTACGCGAAGACGGCGGAAGATCGTCAGGTCTTCGACCTCGTGTTTGGCGTTCAGTCCATTGGCCGGCCCTTCGTCGCTCCGCCGGGGGTTCCGGCCGACCGGGTCGAGGCGCTGCGCCGCGCGTTCGACGGGACCATGCGCGATCCCGCCTTCGTGGCGGAAATCGAAAAGCAGCAGCTCGATCTCAACCCGATGGCGGGCGAGGAGCTCCAGGAGCTCTTCCAGCGATTTTACGCGGCGCCGAAGGACATCGTGGAGCGGGCGAAAGCCGCGACGAAGACGCGGTGAAAGGCCAGTCCGCGAGCGACGGCGCGGCGGCGCGAAGGAAAGCGGCTCGCCGCGCTGGCGCCTTTGAAGGGCCTGCTATAGGTTCTGCGCCAATCACACCGCCCGGAGGGAAACATGCGTATCAAAATCTCGTTGCTCGCGGCCACGGCTCTCGCCGGCGCCGTCTGGACCGCGCCGGTCCTGGCGCAAACGATCACGGGCAAGGTCTCCGCGCCGGGCGAGGCGTCGATGGAAGGCGTCGTCGTCAGCGCGAAGAAGGGCATCGTCACCGTCAGCGTCGTCAGCAACGAAAAGGGCGAGTTCAGCTTCCCCGCCGGCAAGATCGGCGCGGGCGACTACGCGCTCTCCGTCCGCGCCGTGGGCTACAACCTCGAGGGGCCGAAGACCGTTTCGGTCGCCGCCGACAAGCCCGCCGTCCTCGACGTGAAGCTCGTCAAGACGCGCAACCTCGCCTCGCAACTCACGAACCTCGAATGGATGATGAGCGCGCCGGGAACCGACGAGCAGAAGAAGGCGCTCACCGGCTGCACCAATTGCCACAGCGTCGAGCGCATTCTGTCCTCGAGCTACAACGCCGACGAGTTCTTCGAAGTCATCAAGCGGATGGCGCAATATTCCAACAACAGCTTCTACAAGAAGCCGCAAATCCGCGCCGAGGTCCGCGACATCAACCGCTTCGTGCCGAACGCCGACAAGGTCGCCGCCTATTTCGCCTCGATCAACCGCAGCGAGGGCGAACGGACCTGGGAGCTGAAAACCCTGCCGCGCCTGACCGGCGACAGCACGAAGGTCGTCATCACCGAATATGATCTGCCCGAGCAGACCATCCAGCCGCACGACGTGATGGTGGACAGCGACGGCACGACCGTCTGGCACAGCGACTTCAGCGGCCAGATTCTCGGGCGCCTCGACACGAAGACGCTGCAACACAAGACCTATCCCGTGCCGCTGCAACGCCAGGGCTGGCCGACCGGCGCGCTCGACCTCGAGCCCGATCCGGACGGCAACATCTGGATGGGCCTGATGTTCCAGCACGGCGCGGCGAAGTTCGACCGCAAGACCGAGCAGTTCACCATGATCAAGCTGCCGCCGGATCTGCTGAAGGCGGATTCGCAGCAGGCGATGGTCGGCCCGCAGAACATCAACGTCGATGGCAAGTTGTGGATGCAGGATCCGGCGCGCAACGGGATCTACCGCGTCAACCTCGCCGATGGAAAGACGGAGCTTTTCGAGCCCTTCAAGAACTCGCGCGGCGGGCCCTACAGCATCTTCTCGGACAAGCAGAACAATATCTGGTTCCTCGATTTCGGCGGACAGAACATCGGCAAGATCGACGCGAAAACCGGCCAGTCGAGCCTGTTTCCGACGCCGACGAAGGGCTCGCGTCCGCGTCGCGGCCGCATCGACGCCGACGGAAAAATCTGGTTCGCGGAATTTGGCGGAGAGCGCGTCGGCATGTTCGACACGAAGACCGAAAAGTTCCAGGAATGGGAAGTGCCCGGCAAGTTCTACGCGCCCTATGACGCGATGACCGACAAGAATGGCAATGTGTGGACCGGCGGCATGAACGCCGACAGGGTCACGCGCATCAACACCGCGACGGGCAAGATCACCGAATATCAACTGCCGCGCTACACCAACATTCGCCGCATCTACGTCGACAACAGCCAGGCGAAGCCGGTTCTGTGGGTCGGCAACAATCACGGCGCCGCGATCATCAAGGTCGAGCCGCAGGACTGATCCCGGCGAAAGGGGCGCCGACCGGCCGCCATGGGCCGTTCGGCGCCCTTCGTGTTTTCAGGGTTCGGCAACGCGGCAGGCCGGGGGTCATGTCGCGGGATTCCGTCGGCGTTTCGATGCGGGGGTCGTCCCGGCGTTGGCTTGCCCGCCGACGAGCGCGGCGGCGGCGATCACGGCCTCGCGACCGGCGCGCGTCCCCTTCGCGCCCGTCAGCCGCGCGCCTTCATCCATTCCGCGAGGTCGCGCAGGCCCGCCACGAGATCGTAACGGGGCGCGTAGCCCAGCACTTTTTTCGCAATCGACTGGTCGCTGACGGATTGCATGTCTGGCAACGACACCGCTGTGGCGGCGGGCGTCTCGATCTTCACGCGCGCTCCCGGAACGACTTCGGCGATGGCGTCCGCGAGATCGCGCGGCGTCGTCAGCGTGGCCATTGTGATGTTGAAAATCCGCGTGCCAAGATTTTCAGCGCGCAGCGCCAGCACCGTGCCGCGCGCGGCGTCCTTCGAATAGACCCATTCCATCGCGCCGGCGGGCGCGCTCGCCTCCTCGCCCGCGAGCGCGCGACGCATCGCCTCGCGCACCACGTTGGAAGGCCCGCCGCCGCCGTCGCCACTCCACGGCCCGAAGACCGCGCCATAGCGCATTCCCGCGAAATCGACGCCGCACCAGCGGGCGTAATTGAGCCCGAGGCTTTCGATGGCCTGTTTCGTCGCGCTGTAGAACGTCGTCGGGCGCGGAAAGCCCTCCTCGTTCATCGGATCGCCATGGCCCTCGCCGCCAGCGAGAAAATGATTGAGCACGTTGGAACTCGAGACGACGACGCGGCGGACGCCGGCCACGCGCGCCGCCTCGAGCACGTTCACGGTTCCCATGATGTTGAGATTGATCGCGCCGAAGGGATCGCGCTGCGCGCCAAGCGTCAGCAACGGATTGGCGGCGGTGTGAACGATCGCCGTGATGGAATGGTCGCGAATCGCTTTCGCGATGTCGGCGGGTTGCAGGATGTCGCCGGCGATCAGCGCGACTTGCGCGAGGTCGACGATCTCGCCGATGGCCTTCGGTTGCGCCGCGCGATCCATCAGCACGGGCCGCTCGCCATCCTCGACGAGAAGCCGCGCGACCTGCGAGCCGACGAGGCCGGCGCCGATGACGAGGGTGGTCATTTTCGTAGTTCCGTTTTCAGAAGGGTTCGTAATCGCGCAGCGCGGGAATCACCTTTTCGCCAAACAGGCGAATGGAGCGCATCAGGTCGGCCTCGGGCAGTTCCGCGAAATTGAATTCGCCGAAGAAGACGTCGAAGACGCCATTCTCCGCCCATTCGCGCAGCGTGCGCGCCACCGTCTCCGGCGAGCCGCACAGGGCGAGACCCTTGTCGACGAGATAATCGCCGTCGAGCAGGTTCTCGACGATTTCCGCGGCCGAGGGTTCGCCGCGCTGGCGAAACACTTCGGCGTGTTCGCGCTGGTGATGGCGCAATTCGGCGTCCGTTTCCGCGGCCGGAAAGAAGCCGCGATAGGCGTGGCCGAAATGCCGCCGCGCCACCGCGCGCGCCTTCTCGTCGGTCTCGTCGACATAGACGAGGCAGCAATAGGCGACGCGCGGCTTGCGCGCCTGGCCCGCCTTTTTCCAGTCCTCGATGAATTTCAGATAGCGCGGCCGCGCCGCCTCGCGCGAGAAAAAGAAGAAATAGCCGGCGTCGACGCCTTCCTTCGCGCAGAATTCCAGCGTTTCCGGGTCGCGCGTCTCGATCCACAAGGGGGGATGCGGACGTTGCGCCGGCTTCACGGCGAGCTTCAAATTCTTCTGGCTGATCGAGGCTCCCTCGAAGCTGAACGGCGTCGTCGCGGGGTCGCGGTACGCGACCTTGAGGAAGCGCACGAACTCCTTCAGCTTTTCGCGGCGATTGGGAAAGTCGCCGCCGAACGGCCCGAAATAGTGCGGCTGGATGCCGCCCACGAGGCCAACCTCGAGACGACCGCCGAGCATCTGGTCGGCGATGGCGATTTCCTCGACGAGGCGCACGGGATGGTGCAGCGGCACGATGGCGCCCATGCAGCCCGGACGAAGGTTTTTCGTCTGCATCCCCGCGGCGACCGCGTAGAGCATCGGCGCCGACATCCAGCTTTCATCCGGGCGAAAATGATGCTCGACGCAAAAGGATTGATCGAAGCCGAGTTCGTCGCACAGTTTCAGCTCGCGCCAGAGCTGCGCGTAGCGTTCGCCCGCCGTCATGTCCTGCTTGCCCCACACATGGGCGAAATGGGCGAATTGCAAGGCGTTTCCTTTCGTTCGCGTTCCCGGGCGAAATCCCGGCTCGCGAACATCGGAACACCGAACCGGCGCGCGTGGCAATATCGAAAAACCCCGCGCCGGCGTTTTGGCGCCGTTCGCCGCTCACGCGGCCGCCAGCAAGGCCTCCGCCGGCTCGCGAGCCCCGCAAAGTTCCGGCGCCGCCTGCCAGCGGCCGAGCCGGCTGAAGCCGGAATGGGCGATCAGCGCCTCGAAATAATCCTCGCGCGCCATCGGTGAAAATCCGAAGTCCCCGAGGCCCGGCGCGTCTAGCCCGTCGTGCAGGGCGAAGCCGAGGCGCACGAGGTGGCGGTTGAAGATCGCGAGGCCGAGGCCCGCCTGGTCGGGGCGCTCCGCCCAGAGCCCGAGCGTGACGTAGACCCGTCCGATGGCGAGGCCGAAGCCGCCGGCGACGAGCTTGCCCACGGGGTCTCGCACCTCGAAGGAATGGGCGAAGCCCATTTCGTGCAACCCGGCGTAGAGATGCAACAGACGCCCGGACAGCCGCTTGCGCTTGCCGCACGCCGCGACGACCGCGTCGAAATCCCGGTCGAGGGTGACGGAGAGGCCGCCCGTCTCCAGCAGGGCTCGCACCGGCGCGGGCGTCACGAAGGCCTCCGGCGCGACGGTCATGCGCGAGGGCGGCGACCACCAGGTCAGCAGGCCGAAATTCGAGCCGGCGTGCAGCCCGCGCGCGTAGCCCTCCATGATCGTTTCCGCGCTCGCCCCGGCGACCGCCCCGCAGAGGCCCGCAGGGTGGGCGCGCGCGCAAGCGGGATCGGGCAGGCCGACGGCGCCTATGGCCCTGTCCCGCACGAGACAATCCAGCGCGCCGAGGGCGCCGCGAACGCCCATCCGGCGCAAGGCGATGGCGGTCGAGATGGCGACGCGCGCGCATACCTGGAGTTTCGTCTCCGCGAAGAGCCTCGCCCGGCGCTGGCGCCGCTCGCCGAGCGACATCGGCGCGCCGGCTTCGCGTCCCTCGGAGAAGAGCCGTCCGAACTGCCGCGTTCTCATGTCGATGGTCATTTTCGTCCCCGCCGCTTCCGGCCTCGATGGGGAATGCTGGCAGGGCCGGCTTTCCGGCGCCTCAAACCAATTGCTCGAATTCGCGTTAAAATCCGTTCAGAACTTCGGCCCGCGGACCCGCGATGATTGCGCGGGCGGGGGGCATCCTCTAATCCGGCCCTTTCCCGGAGACATTCGAGATGGCCGCGCCCGATCCACACGCCGAAATCGTCAGCCACCACGACAAGGTTCTCATTGTCGATTTCGGCTCGCAAGTGACCCAACTGATCGCGCGGCGCGTGCGCGAGGCTGGCGTTTACTGCGAAATCGCGCCGTTTCAGGCCGCGGCGAAGGCCTTCGCGGCGCTGGCGCCGAAGGCGGTCATCCTCTCGGGCGGCCCCTGTTCGGTGACGGACGCCGGCTCCCCGCGCGCGCCGGAGGAAATTTTTACCTCCGGTTTGCCAATTCTGTCGATTTGTTACGGTCAGCAGACCACGGCGGTGCAGTTGGGCGGCGCCGTCGAGGGCGGCCACGCCGCTGAATTCGGCCGCGCCGACATCGAGATCGTCGAACCGAGCGCCCTGTTCGACGGCGTCTGGGAGACCGGCAAGCGCTATCCCGTCTGGATGAGCCACGGCGACCGGGTGACGCGGCTGCCCGCCGGCTTCACGGTGAAGGCCGTGAGCGAGAACGCGCCCTTCGCCATCGCCAGCGACGAGGCGCGGCGGATTTTCACCACCATGTTCCACCCCGAGGTCGTCCACACGCCCGACGGGGCGAAACTCATCTCGAATTTCGTCCACAAGGTCGCGGGCCTGCGGCGCGACTGGACCATGGCCGCCTTTCGCGGCGAGGCGATCAAGGCGATCCGCGACCAGGTGGGGCCGGGCAGGGTGCTCTGCGGCCTTTCCGGCGGCGTCGATTCCTCCGTGGCGGCGGTGCTGCTGCACGAGGCCATTGGCGACAGGCTCACTTGCGTCTTCGTCGATCATGGCCTGATGCGCATGGGCGAGGCGAACGAGGTCGTGACCCTGTTCCGCGACCACTACAACATTCCGCTGGTTCACGTGGACGCCAGCAAGGCCTTCCTCGGCGAACTCGACGGAGTCGCCGACCCCGAGGCCAAGCGCAAGATCATCGGCCGCCTGTTCATCGAAACCTTCGAGGCCGAGGCGAAGAAGATCGCGAGCGACGGCAAGGGCGCGCCGGAATTCCTCGCCCAGGGTACGCTCTATCCCGACGTGATCGAGAGCGTCAGCTTCACCGGCGGCCCCTCGGTGACGATCAAGAGTCATCACAACGTTGGCGGCCTGCCCGAGCGCATGAACATGAAGCTCGTGGAGCCGCTGCGCGAACTCTTCAAGGACGAGGTGCGCGCACTGGGCCGCGAACTCGGCCTGCCCGAGGCCTTCGTGGGCCGCCACCCGTTCCCCGGTCCCGGCCTCGCCATCCGCTGTCCGGGCGGAGTGACGCCGGAAAAGCTGGAGATTTTGCGCAAGGCCGACGCGATCTATCTCGACGAAATCCGCAAGGCGGGATTGTACGACACGATCTGGCAGGCCTTCGCCGTGCTGCTGCCCGTGCGCACCGTGGGGGTGATGGGCGACGGCCGCACCTACGATTTCGTCTGCGCCCTGCGCGCCGTGACCAGCGTCGATGGCATGACCGCGGACTTCTACCCCTTCGACATGAACGTGCTGGGCCGCGCCGCGACGCGCATCATCAACGAGGTCAAGGGCATCAACCGCGTGGTCTACGACGTGACGAGCAAGCCGCCGGGAACAATCGAGTGGGAATGAGGCGGGTGCCGCGGCCGTACTTCACCGGGCAAAAGTTCGCGGTCCTTCAGCAATGGCAGGCGGGCGCACCGGCATCTAACCAGCCTCGCGTTAGAAGAAGCCTGCGAGTTCCTTCATCC
>CAISEY010000427.1 GCA_903884435.1 uncultured Hyphomicrobiales bacterium
CGACTTCCGCCAGTTCCTTCGTGTTGCCGCCGGCGATCGTGACCTTGCCGCCCAGCGAGGCGAGGGTGAGCGCGGTGGCGCGGCCGAAGGCGCCGGTCGCGCCGGTGACGATGGCCGACTTGCCCTTCACGTTGAAGAGCGAAAGCGGATTGCGGAGCGGTTCGGAGATCATGGCGCCTCTGCTATTTCGAGATGATGACCGCCATCGTGGCGACCTCGTTGGTCCGGTTGACGATGGAGCGCCCCTCGCCCGGCGCGAGGTGACAGGAATCGAGCGGGCCGAGCGTCGTCTCGCCCTTGTCGGTGATGACGGTGATGTGTCCGCTGACGACGAGATAGATTTTCTCCGTCGCGGAGGCCGAATGTTCGGCGCCGCCGCCGGGCAGGAAATGCGACAGGCCGAGCGTGAAGTGCTTCGTGTCGTTTTCCGCGCCGCCCTGCAATTGCAGCGCGGTCATGGCGTGATGCAGTTTGGCTTCGTAGGGCTTCGCCGCCCCGATGCGCGTGACGTGCATGGTCAGGCTCCTGTTTCAAGGCGGAATTTCTGGTCGGGGTCGATCACGGCCATCACGCGCAGGGTGCAGCCCTCGCCCTGGGGCCAGCGCCAGGGAAAGGCGAGGAAGGTGCAGCGCTTGCCGGTGACGAGATCGAGATCGCCGCCGATGTTTTCGATGCCGGGAATTCCGTTGCCCATCATGATCTTGTGGGCGGGCTCCCAGTGCGGAAAGTCGTCGGCGATGTTCCTGCCCGTGGCTTCCCTGTATTCGTCGTTGAGATACCAGTGGGACGGGCCGGGACCGTGATCGGCGAGCTTGGTGCCGAGCGGATGGTCGAGCGCCTGCACGTCGACGCCGACGAGCTTGACGCCGCGTTCGACGATCCATTCCGCCGCCTCTTTGTAGAGGCCGGGCGAATAGGCGTAATATTCGTCGGTGTCCGCGACCTTGTGATGATAGCCGGTGTTGATCATCAGAATGTCGCCGCGTTCGATCCGCGGCGTCGCCTTCTCCAGATCGTCCGGCGTGATGACGCCCCACTTGCCCTTGGGGATCGACACGGCGACGCCGGTCCCGAAGAACCGCCAGGGTTCGTAGTCGGTCAGGGTGCCGCCGTTTTCGGTGACGTGCAGCGGCGCGTCCATGTGGGTCGAGCGATGCATGATCGCCGACACCTGTTGCACGAAGACGCCATCCTTCGAATGGTACTTCGCCGTGTGCACGTCGAGATTGGGCGACGAAGGCCATTGCGGCACGCCATGGCCGTAGATGTTGGTGAGGTCGTAGTAGCGCAGCCCGTTCGCGCCGATGATTTCCGCCATGGGAGGTCTCTCGTGTTCGAAGGGACTAGCGACCGCTGGCGACGCGATACGCGCCGCCGGGATCGAGACTGGCCATCAGGCGCACCACGCAGGCGTCGCCATGCCGGAAGCGCCAGGGGGTCGCCTGAATCGTCACGCGCTTGCCCGTGACGAGATCGACGCCGCCGCCCACGTTCTCGATGGTGGGAATACCCGCCGCGAGCAGGGTCTTGTGCGCCGGATTCCATTTCGGGAAATCCGCCTTCGCGTCGCGTCCCGTTTGCGCCTTGTAATAGGCGGGCAGGCGCTTCATCAGCGGGCCGTTGCGATGCGCCGCCATCGACGTCGCCAGCGGCTGGTCGACGAAGGGCGTGTCGATGCCGAACAGCGCGATCTTTCTCGCGACAAGCCACTTCGCCGCGTCTTCCGAAAGGCCCGGCGCGAGACCGAAATATTCCATGCTGTCCGAATATTTCTCGTGCCAGCCGGTGTTGACGACGACGATGTCGCCTTCGCGGATGGAGGGGGACGCGTTTTCGAGATCGGCGACTTCGACGAGCTCCCAACGCGCCTTTGGAACGCCAAGAACGACGCCGGACCCGAAGAACCGGTCGATGGACAGGCTCGCCACGTCGGCGCCGCCCTGAACAAGGTGGATCGGCGCGTTGAGATGCGTCGAAACATGCATGTTGCCCGTGAATTTCTGCGCCGTCACGCCATCGCGCGCGTGCGTCGCGGGCCGCTCGATTCGCAAATCGGGATCTCCGGGAATGACCGGAGATCCATGGCCCCACACATGGTTCAGTTCGACGAAGCGCAGGCCCGTGGCCGGATCGACGCACTCCAGTTCATGGGGGTCGCGGCCCGTCCTGCCCTTCTTGTATCTGCCAAGATCGTCCATGAGTCTCCCCTGGAGCGCCAGCGGCGTCGCCGGCGCGTTGTCGGATCGTTCGTGCGGTGCTTATACCGCGCCGGGGTCGATTCACAATCGGGGCGGCGCCGGCTCAGGCGAGCGTGATTGTCGCGCCGGTCACGACGGACAGGGCCGTGTTGTGGAACGCGATCGTCTCGCCCTGGTCCTGGAACAGCACGTCGGCGCCGGTCTGGCTCATATGGGCGGTCGCGGCGGTCGCGTCGGCATAGCCGAAATTCCGCAAGTTCAGGACGTCCCATCCCTGGAAGCCGTAAATCTGGTCGTTCCCGCCAGCGAGCTGGTCGAACACGTAGGTATTCGAACCGCGGCCGCCGAGAAGGATGTCGTCGCCGGCGCCCCCGTCGAGCGTGTCGGCCCAGTTTGGCATCCCGGTCTGCATGAAAGAGGCGAAGGCGCTCGCCGAACTCGCCTGGTATTCCGCGCTCTCGGAAAAGCCGTCGACCACGCTTGCGCGCGAGGCGCCCTTGCTGAGCTGGTCGAGCCAGCCGTTCAGCCCGGCGAAATCGGGCGCCCGGCCCAGCACGTTGTTGTAGAGCAGGGTGACGAAGGCGGCGTTTCCAAGGGAGCCGTAGGTCTTCTGGAATTCGGCGGAGTTGACGAAGCCCGCCGTGATTCCGGCGAGGGTCTGGCCATTGGCGAGAGCGGTGGTCCAGCCGTCGAAGCCGGCGGAGTCGGGAGTCCGGGCAAGCGTCGCGCCGTAGAGACGGAATACCTGCCCGAAGGTCGCGCCATCGAGAGTCGCGGTGGCGTAGCCGCGCGTCGCGAGGTCCGTGGCGGCCTGGTTTTCCGCGCTTTCGGAAAAGCCGTCGACGACGCTGGAGCGGGAGGCTCCGCCGTTGAGAAGGGCGAGCCAGCCCGCGAGGCCGGCGGCGTCGGGCGCGCGTCGCAGCACGTTGCCGTAAAGCAGCGTGATGAATTGCGTGTTGTCGCGCCCGCCATAGGCGGCCTGGAACTCGGCGGAGGCGATGAATCCGTCGGTGATTTTCGCCAGCGTCGTCCCGCCATTCAGGGCGGAAACCCAGGCCGCGAAGCCGGCGGCGTCCGGTTCCCGGTTCAGGGTCGCGCCATACAGCCGGTAGATCGATTTTTGCGCGGCGGTCAGGGCCAGGTCGTCGCCGCCGAGCAAGGTGTCGGCGCCGGCCAGTCCGCGGACGAGGTCGCCGCCGCCAAGTCCGTTGATGAAATCGGCGCCGGTCGTGCCGAGAAGAACGTCGGCGCCCTGCGTGGGGACCGAAACGTCGTCGTTGCGGATCACGCCGCCGGCGGAGGCGGTCAGGATCGCGGCGCCCGTCGAGGGGTTCGACAGCGTGACCGTGAAAGCCTCGTCGGTCTCCACCAGTGTGTCGCCGGCGACGTTGATCGTGATTGTCTTGCTGGTTTCGCCGCCGGCGAAGCCGACGATCCCCGAGGGCAGGGCGCCGCCCGCGAAATCAACGCCATTGACCGCCGCGCCGGAGACTGTCCACGCCGCGGAAGCCGCGACGGAGACATTGCCGGCGCGCGTCACGGTGAAAGTGAAGGGCGTCGAACCGCTATTGCCTTCCGCCTTGTCGGCGCTCGCCACGGCGATCGAGAGCGACGCGGTGCCGTCGTCGTCGAGGATCGTTCCGGAGGCGGTCGCGACGTTGAGAGTGGCGCCGCCCGTCGGGTTCGACAGTGTGACGGTGAAGACTTCGTCCGGTTCGACGATCGTGTCGCCGGCGACGTTGACGGTGACGATCTTGCTGGTTTCGCCCGCGGCGAAACTCACGACTCCCGAAGGCGGCGCGCCGCCCGTGAAATCCGCGCCATTCACCGCCGCGCCCGAGACCGTCCAGCTCACGGATTGCGCCGCGCTCGTGTCGCCCGCGCGCGTCACTGTGAAGGTGAAGGGGGTCGAGCCGCTGTTTCCCTCGAGCTGGATCGCGAGAAGCGGCGCGATCGAGAAGGACGTGTCGTCGTTGCGGATGAGTCCGCCCGCGCTGGCGACGCCGAGGGTCGCGCCCGCCGACGGGGCCGACAGGGTGACGGTGAAAGCCTCGTCGGGTTCGGCGATCGTGTCGCCGGCGACGTTGACGGTGATTGTCTCGCTGGTTTCGCCGATGGCGAAGGTCACGACGCCGGAGGGCAGGACGCCGCCGGTGAAATCCGCCGCGTTCACGGCGGCGCCGGAGACGGTCCAGGCGACGGAATGGGCGACGCTCGTGTCGCCTGTTCGCGTCACGGTGAAGGTGAAGGGGGTCGGGCCGGCGTTCCCCTCGAGCTGGTTCGCCGACAGGGCGGCGATGGAAATCGAGGCGTCGTCGTTGCGGATCACGCCGCCGGCGCTCGCGGTGACAAGGGTCGCTCCGGCGGAGGGATTCGACAACGTGATCGTGAAGGGTTCGTCGGCTTCGACAAGCGTGTCGCCGGCGACGTTGACCGTGATCGTCTTGCCGGTTTCGCCGATGGCGAAGGCCAGGAGGCCCGAAGGCAGGACGCCGCCGGCGAAGTCCGCCGCGTTCACGGCGGCGCCCGAGACGGTCCAGGTCACGGAATGGGCGACGCTCGTGTCGCCTGTTCGCGTCACGGTGAAGGTGAAGGGCGTCGAGCCGCTCTGACCTTCCGCCTTGTCGGCGCTCGCCGCGACAATCGAGAGCCCGGCGTCGTCGGTCCGGATCACGCCCGTCGCGGTCGCGACCCCGAGCGCCGCGCCCGACGAGGGACCGGAAAGGGTGACGGTGAAGGGTTCGTCGTTTTCGACAAGCGTGTCGCCGGCGACGTTGACCGTGATCGTCTTGCTGGTTTCCCCGATGGCGAAGGTCAGGGTTCCCGAGGGAAGGACGCCGCCGGCGAAGTCCGCCGCGTTCACGGCGGCTCCCGAGACGGTCCAGGTCACGGAATGGGCGACGCTGCTGTCGCCCGCGCGGGTCACGGTGAAGGTGAAGGGAGTCGAACCGCTGGCCCCTTCCGCCTTGTCGGCGCTCGTGGCGACGATGGAGAAGGTCCCGGTGTGGTTGACCGATCCGGTGACGGGATCGATCATGCCGCTCGTCCAGATGGTTCCGTCGGCGAAGCGGAACTGGTCCACGGCGGCGGACGCGCTGGTGAAAAAGCCGGAAATCGTCAGATCGTCGCCGGTTCCCGCAATTGCGAGCACGAGGTCGGAACCGGAGCGGCGCGACGTGACGTCGCCCGTGAGGACGCCGGCGGCGAAGCTCACGACATCGACGTCGAGTGCGCTCGCGTGCGTGTTGAAGACGGTGTCGTGGCCATAGCCGCGGCCGAAGACATACATGTCCGAACCGCCGCCGCCGGCGAGTCTGTCGTTGCCAGCGCCGCCGTCGAGCGTGTCGTTTCCGGCGCCGCCGTCGAGGGTGTCGTCGCCGGCCCCGCCGTAGAGGGCGTCATTGCCGTCGCCGCCGGACAGGCTGTCGTTGCTTCCCGCGCGGGTCGCCTGCAGCGCGGCGAGATAGGCCGCGTTGAAGTCGATGACGCCGCTGTCGTCCATCCGCCAGATGCCGGGCAGCATTTGTCCGAAATAGGTCGTCTGCGACGACTGGGCCGGATCGAGATCGTAGCCCTCGAGCGAGACGTTGGCGACGTAGAGACCCTGATCGGGATCGTCGTTGTCGTTCTGATAGGAGAGTTCGAGACTCGTGATGCTGGCGAAGGCGGAAACATCGATCGTGATCGTGTCGACATGGCCCTGCGTCGAAGCGACGACGCGGCCGGTCAACACGGTTGTCCCGTTGACGATGACGTCGAGTTGCGGGGAAATTCCTCCAGCCCCCGGCGTTCCGTAAGCCTTGATGACCAGCGCGCGGCCCGTCGCCGGCGGCGTGTCGCCATACAACACATCGTTGCCGCCGCCGCCCGAGATCGTGTCCGATCCGCCGCCGCCATACAGCGTGTCGTCGCCGAACGAGCCCGCGAGCGCGTCGGCGAAAGACGAACCGGCGAAGACGTGGCTGGAATAGGTCGTCAATCCATTGAAGAAATTGGAAATGATGGTTCCGGCGAGCTTGCCGTCGACATCGACGCCCTGAATGTAGTCGTTGCCTGTCTGCCCGTCCGCCCCTTGCAGATAGGGGTTCAGTCCGGCGATGCTGAGGCCGGAGAGCCAGTTTCCCGCGTATTGCCCGAGCGCGTCGAGCATCGAGGCGTCGGCGGCCGCCTGGACGGCGTTGCTTGTCGTTCGAGTCGTCGGGTCTTCGATCGCGGCGAAATTCGAGGCTCCGTCCGTCGTTGACTGATAGCCCGATTCCAGCAGCGCGACCTTCTTGCCATACTTGTCGGCGAGCGCCTTCATTGTCGCGATGATGTCGGGCGTCTCGCCCATCGTGTTCGAGCGCCAGGCCGCGAGGAGATCGGCGGCGGTCGCGGCGGGATCCGGCGAGAGCGGCACGTAGCCGGACAGGCCGATCATGTCCACGAGATCCCAGAAGACGACGTCGCCGGCGTCCTTGTCGTCGGGATAGACGCTGAGCGACGCGTCATACGAGACGGTTCCGCGGTAAGCGGCGCGGATGTCGGCGAAGAGCGTCTGCCAGGAGGCGCGCGCCGTGTTGTCCGCGAAATTCAGGTTCGTGCCGGCGACGAGCCCCTCGACGCCATTGGCCTGAGCGAAGGTCGACAGCGTCGTCATGTACGACGTGTAGTTCGAAAAGAACGTCGCGAGATTCATGTTCCCTATACCCGTGGTATAGAGATTCATTTCGGCGGTGCTGTCCCACTCCGAGACTTGGGGCTTCAGATAGACGGCGAGCCCCTGCGCGTGCGCCGCCGCGATCAGGTTTGAAAGGTCGGTCCACGCCGGATGCAGGCTGCCCGGGTCGGAGAGGGCGCGCATGTCTCCCGTCGTGGAAAACTGCACCGACCAGTCGACGACGATCGTGTTGGCGCCCATCGCTCTGGCGTCGGCGAGCTGGGACGCGATCTGGTCCGTCTGCGTCGCGGAAGCCTTGTCCCAAAGATCGAGGTTGAAGCCCCTGAAATCGAACGTGCCGGCCATGAAGTATTTTACTCGCCGTCTGTGTCTGGCGCGTCCGTCCTGTTTCGCGGGCGTGGAAGCGGTCCCGGGCGCGCCGGGACGGTCTGCCCGGCGCGGAAACGGCGGAACGCGTTTTCATCATCGGGGGATTGCTTTAAGGCGTCGTTAAAGCGGGGAGCGAGGCGCCGGCCAGCTTGTCGCGGGGCTCGCGCCGGAGGGAGTCATTGTTAACCACCGGGGCCGATTGGGCTCCGGAAGGGCGCCGCGAAAAACTCATTAACTACTTGTTCCAACCCCCGTTTAACCCGCGTTGACCTACCGTCGCCGGGATGAACAGGGC
>CAISEY010000428.1 GCA_903884435.1 uncultured Hyphomicrobiales bacterium
TGGCCGGGTCATGTAGCGGATCTTGATGCGGACGCCGGAGACGGCGGGCGACAAGGATTTCCGCCAGTTCATGTCGCCGATTGGCTCAACCGGGAGATGGAAGACCGAAAGTTGTCTGACTGTTTCGTTTCGGCTCAATCTCGCGCGACGACGGGCACCGTGAAAAAGAACGTCGTTCCCCGAGGCGAGTTGGCCTGAAAGCCGATTTCTCCTTCATGGCTTTCGATAATCGATTTGCAGATCGAAAGACCAATGCCCATTCCTTGTTCTTTCGTCGTTGTAAACGGGTTGAACAAACTCCCGGCGACCGCCGGATCAATTCCCGGGCCCATGTCAGAGATTGAAACCCGCGCGCGCGCGGGGTCGTCCGCTTCCAGTTTGACGGTGATTTCCCGGTCCGGCGATCCCACCATCGCTTCGACAGCGTTGCGGACGAGATTTTCCAACACCTGTTGAATCTGGATTCGATCGATATTTTCAGGAATTTCGTTCTCGCCGAGGCTCAAATTAATCCGCAAATTCAGGTGGGTTGAAAAATCAGCGATCCAGCTCATCGATTCTCCAATTACCGCCCGCAGGCTTACCGTTCGGCGTTCCGGCTCTCGTCGTTCGATAAATGCCCTGAGGCCGCGAACAATTCCGGAGGCCCGCGCGACCTGCCCCTCGATTTTATCAATAAGTCCAAGGGTTGGCGATGCTTCCAGCGACGGGCAATCACGCAGACCAAAACGAGTTAACTCAAGATAATTCATAATAGCGGACAGAGGTTGATTGATTTCATGCGCCAGTTCCGACGCCAGCAGCCCCATATCGCTCAATCGGGCGACGTGTAACAGCTCGGCCTGGAGCGTATTGGCGCGCTGGCGCTGGTCTTCTTCCGCGAGCTTTCGGTCGGTGACATTGAAATGGGTAACAACCGCCCGGACACCAGTGGCGCCTTCCGCCCGCGTGACATTCAGTTGAAACCATCTCCGCTCCGATGGCGAGTGGCAAGGATAGTCCAGCGTAAACAAATCGACTTCTCGCCGAAGAACCGATCGGATGCCGGCCGCCGCGCGACGCGCTTCATCGGCGCAATCCCCGTGAGCGCTTTCGCAAATCTCGATGTAATTCCCGCCGACGCAGAAAGCTTCGTTCGCGAGCAAGTTGGCGTTGGCGAACCTTCGCCACGCCTCATTGACGCCGAGGATAATCCCGTGATCGTCGAGAAGCGCCACATGCGCCGGCAAGGCGTCAAACAGAGCAACAAGTTCCGATCCTGGATCCGGACGTGCGGCCAATGCCGTCTGGTCTGGCGTCTCTCTTGTCATTTGCAGGCCAAACACTCTTTGGGCTCGTCATTCGCGATCCCTGGATTGATCTGCTCAAGACTTCAGGGTTAAATCAAGGCGCGCGACACCCGGCGCGCATTTCGCGAAATTCAATTTTCCGCGCTCGCCCTCGCCGATATCGCCCGAATTCTGTCGGACTTGACACGCGACGCCGGGTTTTCGATCGCCGGAAAGTATCGCCGCGATCTTCACTGGCCTGTCCTGGCGAATTTATCGCGGTTTCCGGAAACACATCTGGCGCGACGGCGGCGTGGCCCGCATATCCGCGCCGGCGTGGCGCCCCCTTGTCTCGTTGTGTACCGAGACGGCCCGCGAGACGATGCTGTCTCGATCGCCCACGGCCTGCATGGACGCCGGAAGATGACACGAGCGCTTGTCAAATCGCCGTCCCGCCCGATCCCGGCGCCGGTTCAATTCTACCAGATCTTCCGTTTCTTCGCGTCGTGGAAGGGGTTCTTCGAGCCCTTCTTCGAAATGCGGATAGGCACGCCGTTGAGGCCGAAGGTCTCGCGCAATCCATTGATGAGATAGCGCTCGTAGCTGGTCGGCAGCGCGTCGAGCTGGTTGCCGAAAATCACGAAATACGGCGGCCGCGCCTTCGGCTGGGTCATGTAGCGAATCTTGATGCGGAAGCCGGAGACGGCGGGCGGCGGGGTTTTCTCGATCACCGGCTCCAGCCAGCGGTTGAGGCGACCGGTGGAAATGCGCGTGTTCCAGATTTCATGGACCTTGAAGATCGCTTCCATGAGCTTTTCGACGCCGGCGCCGGTGAGGCCCGAAACCGGCACGACCGCGACGCCGCGCACCTGCGGCAGCAGGCGGTCCGCCTCCTCGCGCAATTCCTTCAGTTTGGCGTTCTGGTTCGGGATCAGATCCCATTTGTTGAGGCCGATGACGAGCGCCCTGCCCTCGCGCGACACGAGATCGACGATGGTCAGATCCTGCTTCTCGAAGGGGATGGTCGCGTCGAGCAGCACCACCACGACCTCGGCGAATTTCACCGCGCGAATTGCGTCGCCCGCGGCGAGCTTCTCCACCTTGTCGGTGATGTTGGCGCGGCGGCGCAGGCCCGCCGTGTCGAACATTTTCATCTTGCGCGTGGTGTGGTCGGGCCTCGTCCATTCGAATTCGACGCCAATGGAATCGCGGGTGATGCCGGCCTCCGGCCCCACGAGCAGCCGGTCCTCGCCGAGGATGCGGTTGAGCAGCGTCGACTTGCCGGCGTTGGGGCGGCCCACGACGGCGATGTTGAGCGGCTTGGTGAGGTCGAGTTCCGTGCCGTCTTCCTCGAGGCCGAGGGTCAGGCGCGGCGCCTCTTCCTCGTCGTCGTAGTGGACCTCGGTCTGTTCGGGCAGCGCCTCGCGCAGGGCGTCGTAGAGTTCATTGATGCCGAGCCCGTGTTCGGCGGAGAAAGCGATGGGGTCGCCGAGCCCGAGCGACCAGGCGTCGTGGACGCCCGAATCCGACGCCTTGCTCTCCGCCTTGTTGGCGAGAAGGATGATGGGCTTGCCGGCGCGCCGCACCAGCTGGGCGAAATGCTGGTCCGTCGGCGTCACGCCGACGCGCGCGTCGATCATGAACAGAACCGCGTCGGCGAGGCCGATGGCGGCCTCGGTCTGGGCGCGCATCCGCCCGGTGAGCGTGTCGGGATCGCTCTCCTCCAGCCCCGCCGTGTCGACGATCGTGAAGTCGAGATCGGCGAGTTTGGCCGCGCCCTCCCGACGGTCGCGGGTGACGCCGGGCTGGTCGTCGACCAGCGCCAGTTTCTTGCCGACGAGGCGATTGAACAGGGTGGATTTGCCGACGTTGGGCCGGCCAATAATGGCGAGGGTGAAGGTCATGTTGTTCCAGGGCGGTCGTTGGACGCGGCGCCCTCGCCGCGTTCGCGCCGCCTAATTCGTCTTGCCGGCGGCCACGAGTCCCGCGAGCGCCTCGGCGCGCTGACGCAGGGCCTGCGGCGCCTGGGAGTCCACGACAATCGCGTCGAACCAGCGGCCGGCGGCCTCGAAATCGCTGGCCTTGAGCGCCGCGAAAGCCAGAAGTTCGCGGGCGGAGTTGCGGAAGGGCTGGCCGGCGCCCGCGAGGGGCTCCAGCCGCGCCTTGAGTTCGGCGGCGTCGGCCTCGTCGACGCGCAGCAGCGCGGCGCGGAGCTTCGCGAGATCCTGCATCAACGGATCGACGGCGGCGTCGCTGGCGAGCCCGTCGTAAATGGCGACGGCTTTTGGCCGGTCGGTCGCGGCGAATTCGGCGGCGGCGCGGAAGCGGGCCAGCAGCGCGTAGCCCGGCAATCCCTGCCGGATGATGTCCTGAAAGGCGGCGTCGGCGTCCTGGGCCTTGTTTTCGCGCGCGAGTTGCAGCGCCGCCTCGTAGCGGGCGCCCGCGGCTTCGGCCGCGGCCCGCTGACGGTTCTCGTAAAAGCGGTAGCCGCCGGACGCGGCGACGACGAGAACCGCGAAGGCGATCATGTGGTTCTGGTACTTCGCCCAGAATTCCAGCGCCTTGTCGCGGCGGACTTCCTCGTCGACTTCCCTGAAAATATCGGACATGCGGGTCTCTGGCGGCCAGCCCGCCACGCGCGGACCGAAGCGAGCGGGTAGCACGCGCGGGCGGAGAATGCGAGCCCCGGAGCGCGCCGGGGGCCGGTTTGCCTATTCACAAAACCGCTGGCCGTTGAAAATAAAGCAGCCGGCGCGCGATGGCCGCGCGTCCAGCGGCCGGCGCGGAGACGCGCGACGGGGCTCCGGGGCGACGGCGACGACGCGACGCGGACGTGGCGCGCAATCGCCCGCGGCGTCGAGGATTTCTCCCGCGGGGCAGGATTTCGCGACGCAACGGCCATTCCGTTCGAGGCTCCGGGCGCCGCAGACCAGGGGACAGACCCGGCCCTGGCGTTTCGCCAGATCGTCGAGGAACCCCTGCCCGGGATCGTCCGGCAACGCGGAGAGTTTCGCCTGGATGGCGAATTTGGCGATGGCCTTGCGCAAATCCGGCGATCTCCAGTTGGCGTCGATCGCCCCTGAATAGCAGCCGATCCGTCGCAGTTCGGTCTTGATGGACCTCGTCAACGCCTCCTGGCCGCGCCCGGCGGACGGCGGCAAGGCGGCGACGCGAACGGGCGCCGGCGCGGCTTCCGCGATCCGCGCGGCGAGCTGGCGCTTCTTGGCTTCCAGCATCGCCAGTCTCGCCTCCGCCGCCTCGCGCGCCCGAACAAGCCCGGCGATTCGCTCGTCGCCCGCGCCTTCCGGCGGGGGCTTCGCGCTCTCCGCCAACGCACGGCCGGCGTTTTCGAGTTCGGTCAGTTTCGCCTGCAACGCGGCCTCGCGACGGGCCGCCTCGCCGGCGATACGTTCCTTCTCGACCGTTTCAAGCCGCAACCGCTCCGCCGCCTCGGCGACGGCTTTTTCGCGCGCGGCGACCTCGGTGGCGAGGCGCTCGCGCTCGACCTGCCCGGCGCGCACGCGCTCCCCCGCCTCCGCGACCGCCTTTTCGCGGGCCTGGATTTCGACGGCGAGACGCGCGGATTCAACCTGGTCGCGGCGGGCCCGGTCGGCGTCGGCGGCCTGCGAACGATCACGCTCGGCGGCCCGCGCGCGCTGCTCGCTCTCGGCCTGTTTGCGCCGCGCGTCCTCGGCGAGGGCGAGCGCGGCGCGCTCCCGCGCCAGGGCTGCGGCGGCGAGCTTCTCCTTTTCGACCTGTTCGAGCCGCGATCGCTCCATCGCCTCGCGCGCGGCCTTTTCGCGAGACAGCGCCTCGGCGGACAGCCTCTCCTTTTCCTGCTGTTCCCGGCGCAGGCGGTCCATCGCCTCCACGGCGGCGCGCTCCGCCCTGGCCTGGTCGAGCCGAAGACGTTCGTTCGCCTCCCGCGCGGCCTGGTCCCGCTCCGCGGCCTCGGTCTGGATCCGCTCCTTCTCGGCGCGCTCCTTTCGCAAGCTTTCGGCGATGTCCCGCGCGGCCTGTTCGCGCGCGCGGACTTCCCCGGCGGCGCGCGCCCGTTCCGTTTCCAGAGCCGCCATCTGTTCTCGAAGGAGGGCCTCCCGCCCCGCCCGCACGATTTCGAGCTGCCGCGCCTGCTCTTCGCGGTCGAGCGCCTCGATCCGCAACCGGGCGTCGGCGGCGTGGACGCTCGCCGGGAATTTTTCGATGAAATCGCGCAATCGCGGCAGATCGGCGCCCCCGCGAAGCTGGCTCCAGACTTGCGTGTCCGAGGGTTCGCGATTGAGGTAGACGTCCGTCAGCAGGGACATCGAAATTTCCGGAATTTGCTTGCCGGCGGTCTCCGTGTAGACGCGCGCCGACACCTTGCGCAGCATGGCGCCGATTTCCATCCCCGGTTCGCGCAAACCGTCGAGAAGCGCGCGCGTGAACGGGCTGTTGCGCGCCGCTCCGTCGGTCGCGACCTCGTTTGCCTGGGTCGAAAAGACGACGACGCTTCCATGCGCCTGCTCGACCCTGGCCAGCCCTCGCGTCACGACGACATTGCGGTTCGCCGTCGCGAGCGCCCGCGTGTATTGCGCCGCCAGCGGATTGTCGCGGCAGGCGTCGAGAATCAAAATCCGCACGCCGGCGCTTCGCTCGAGCGCGCGGCGCACCTCGTCCACCGCGACGAGTTCATACTGGACGCTGATTTCGTCCCGCAATTCCGCGTCGACCGGGAAGAGGTAGTTCTGCCCCTGGTATTGCATCCCGTGGCCGGCGTAGAAAAACAGCGCGATGTCCGCGCCCGTCGCGGCGCGGGCGAATTCAGCGAGCGCGCGGGTAAAGGAGCCCTTGTCCGGGTCGTCGCGCGCGATGACCTCGAAGCCCAGCGACCGGAGCGTGGCGCCAATGTCGCGGGCGTCCGAGACGGCGTTCGCGAGCTTTTGCGTGTTGCGATATTCGGACGCGCCGATGACGAGCGCGACGCGCTTGTCGGCGACGGCCGGGGAGGCGAGCAATCCGGCGCACAGACAGCAGAAAATGGCGAAAGCCCGCAGGAACGTGGAAAATCGCCGGGCTCGCACGGTCGTCATCCCTGTTTCGCCAGAGCGTTGCCGCGAACCACCGCGCAGCGGCTGTCGCGAACGGTCACGGGCCCGCCTCCGCCCAGGCCGCCCCCGAAGCCGCGACCGCGGCCTCGTCCGCGGCCACGCCCCCTGCCGCCGCCTCCCCCGCCGCCAAACGAACGGGATTCCCAAGCCACGCTGACCTCGCACGCGGGACTCGCGGCCGATCCGGAGAGGGTAATCGTGTAATTCACGCGCTGACCGAACGGGTTGTTCCAGTTCGCCGTGAATCCCGAGCCCGTCCAGACAATCCTGACGTCCGCCGAGGGCTCCGTCGCGCCCAGGATGTCCTTCCCGCCGGAATACCCGTTGTCGGCGGTGACGCGATGCCGGTGGAACACCCGGCCCTGACTGGAAACATAGGTCGTTTCGTGGAGCGTGCGCACGAAACCGGGCGTTTCCTGCGTGATGCTCGCCACGATGGACTTGCCGGCAAGATCGGAAAGCTCCCAGGCGCGCGCCGGAAAGACGACGCAAAAACCAGCTCCGACCGCCAGGGCGGCTAGCATCGGCAAATTTCCCGGCTTTGTCACAGGCGCGTTTCCCTGCCCTGGCTCGCATAAGCGTCGCTGAAGCATAGAGCGTTTACCCTCCTCCCGAAAGCGGAATTGCCCGCATCCATGGATATGGCGCCGTGTGTCCTGGCGACGCCCGCCGCGCACGCGGCCTTTCCAGCCCCGCCCCGTCAGCCGTCCGGCGCGAGCAGCAGCGCCGCCCCGGTTCCCGGCGGCAGCGGCGCTGGATCGACCTCGAGAACGCCATCGCGAACGCGCAGACGGTAGGTCGCGAGCTTCTCGGTGAAAGGTTCGGGGGCGCGACCGTCGCCGAACCCGTATTGATAGCCGTGCCACGGGCAGGTGATGCAACCGTCGATCACGCGCCCTTCGCCGAGCGGGCCGTTCTGGTGCGCGCAGAGATTCGTGACCGCGGAAACCAGGTCTCCGTCGCGAAACACCGCGATGCGTTCCCCGCCGGGCGCGCAGACGATCCGCGCCTGTTTGTCGGGGATCGCAAACGGCGCCCCGACCACGAGCCAGCCGCCCTCGCCGATCGGCGCAGCGGCGTCGCCCGCGCGCTCCCGCCAGCCCGCGGCGATATGAAGGCCCGCCACCAGCGCGATGGACCCGCCCAGCAGCAGCGGCAACGCCGGCAAGCGCTCATGCTGCATGAGGCCAAGCGAGACATGCATCACCAGCAGGCCCCAGGCCGCGTAAACGCCCATGTGGATCGCCTTCCACGCGGGCGGCGACAGAAACGCCAGCCAATAGTCGTGCGAGGTGGCGGCCATGACGAAGAAGATCGTCAGGGCGGCCAGACCGATGGCCTTGGTCGTGAAGCCGATGAATTTCGTGTAATTCGCGCCGGTGGCGAATTCGTTGAAGAAATCCGGCAACGCGTCCTGGACGTAAAACCAGTCGGCGACGGAAAAGGCGTGAACGCAGGCCACGCAAAAAGCCAGAACGCCGAAATGCCGCCGATTGTAGAGCAGCGGCAGGAAGCGCCGGTCGAGCCGCGCCAGCGGACCGACGCACAGGATCAACGTGATCATCGAGAAGGCGCAAATCCCGAAGGCGCGCAGCCGCAGATTGATCCAGCCCGCCACGTCCGCTGGCGGATCGAGCCGCGCGCCGGCGAACATGATGGCGCCGATGAACGCGGCGACGCAGGCGACGAGCACCGCGTCATAGACGATCTTGTCGCGATTCCATTGGACCGCGCGGAACCCGGCGCTCATTTGCCCGTCTCCGCCGCCGGTGGATCGGGCGGCGGACGCCAGGCCAGCGCCAGCGAGAAGCCCAGAGTCACGGCGAGCGCCAGCACGGGCCAGAGCAGCCGGTGCGCGGAGCGGTGCGCGCGCCTCATGTCATCCACCAGCGCGCGACCACCAGAGGCCACAGAAACATGGCGCCGGGAATCAGCAGGACGCGCGCGCCGGGCGAGACCTCGGCCGGCGGCTCCAGAACGTGTCCCGGCCGTCCCGCGACGAAGGCGAACGCGACGACGAGACCGATCGCGACATACAAGCCAGCGGCCAGAAAGAAGAGCATGAAACACCCCCGCACGCGCGAGAGTGCCCGGAGAGACGCCCGCGCGCAACGCGGCGCGCCGGATTTGCGATCAAAGGCGCGTGACGCGGAAGTGACCAGGCGCCGTCATTTCCGCAGACCGTAGGCGTCGTCGATCCGGTCCCATTCGTCGTAGCCGACGATCTTCTTGTAATCGTCGAACTTCATGCCGCCGCCGCGCAGGGCGAAGGCTCCGGACTTCATGTCGTCGTAGACATTCTTCATCGCGAGGGCCGCGTGGAAAATGGCGTCGAGGCCGAAGGGGATGGCGCTGAACCCGAGTTGTTCGAGTTCCTTCGGCGTGAGGATCGGCGTCTTGCCGCCCATGAGCGGATTCGCGAATTGCGGCACGTCGAAGGCCTTGCCGAGAATTTCCAGCTCTTTCACGCTTTCCGGCGCCTCGACGAAAATCGCCTCGGCGCCAGCCTTGACGTAGCGTTCGGCGCGGCGCAACGCGTCGTCGAAACCGTTGACGGCGCGCGCGTCGGAACGGGCGCAAATCAGCGTGTCCGCGTTCATGCGTTCGCCGTTGGCGGCCCGGATTTTCGCTTCCATGAGCTCGGGCGACACAACGGCCTTGCCCGTCATGTGGCCGCAGCGCTTCGGCCAGGCCTGATCCTCGAGAAACATGGCGCGCACGCCCATGCGTTCGTAGACATGCATGGTGTTGACCACGTTCTTCACGTCGCCATAGCCGTCGTCGATGTCGACGAGCATCGGCAAATCGCAGGCGCCCGCGATGCAGCGCACCGCGTCCGAAATCTCGCCGAGCCCGCCAAGGCCAATGTCCGGCACGCCGTAACGAACGCCGACGACGGGGAACCCGCCGATGAAAAGACACTCGTGCCCCGAGGCCTGCGCCAGCCGCGCGCTCAGGGCGTCGTGGGCGCCGGGAATGACGAGCAGGCGCTTCTCGGCGAAAGCGTCGAACAATTGTTTGCGGAAGGAAGGTCGCGCGTGCATGAAAACTCCGGGGCCATCGACGGAAACGGCGCGAGGCTGCCCGGATTGGCGAAGCGCGTCAAATGCGCGCTGGCGGCGAGCGGCGGATTTCGCCACAATGCGCGACGGGAATCCGGCGCCATCGGGAGCAGCCATGCGGTCACGATCACGGCAGTTTCGAAAGGCGGCGGCGCGCGTCGTCGCCGCGCTCCTCGTCGGGCTCGCGGCCCCTCTCGCCGCGCGGGCCCTCGACATCGCGCCGGACCCGGGGCTGCATGGCGCGACGGAAACACTGGCCGCCGGAGGCTCGCGCGCCGAATGGAAATTATGGCGACTCAAGCCGGCCCATTACGGGGCGGAAGGCGCCATCGTCTGGACCATTCTGCCGCGCGGCGCGGTTCCCGCCGGGCGCAAGCTCGCGGCCTTTCTCGAAAAGGACATCCGGCGGGCGCTCGCGCGGCTCGGCGGCGACAAGCCTGTCAAAATCTCGGTCGGCGCCAGCCTCGGGGCATCGACGATCGGCGGCGGCCCGGCCTCGACCGGCGAATTTTTCATCGACTTCGAAAAGCGCGCCTTTTCGAATCCGTTCTACATCGCGCCCGTCAGCGGCGGCCGCGACCGGCTGATCGTTCTCGGCCTCGGCCCGGACGACGCCGCCGCCGCGAAAGCCGCGGGCGAATTCGCCGACCGATGGGCGAAAGCCGCGCGGGACATCGCGCCCGCCAAAGGCCGCTGATCTCTCGCGACGCTCACGCGGCGGCGAAGGTCTTCGCGTAAATCTCCGGCTTGAAGCCGACGATCAGCGCCCCGCCGGTTTCGAGCACGGGCCGCCTGATCATGGAAGGCCAGGCCAGCATCAGGTCGATGGCCCTTCCCTCGTCGAGCCCGGCCCTGTCGGCCTCCGGCAATTTGCGAAACGTCGTGCCGGAGCGGTTGAGCAGCGCCTCCCAGCCGACTTTCGCGACCCAGCCCGCGAGCTTGTCGCGCGCGATTCCGGCGGTCTTGTAATCGTGAAAATCATGCGGGACGCCACGGGTTTCCAGCCAGACGCGGGCCTTCTTCATGGTGTCGCAGGCCTTGATGCCGTGGATGACGACGGGGGCGGGCATGGGGTTCTCCGGGTTTGCGTTCCGGCGGCTTCGGCCTTTTGGTCGAAGCGTCGCAAGGTCGGCGCGACAATGCCCGCGGGAGCGGGGCCTAAATCCCCGCGGCCTTGCGCAGCGCCACGTTGATCCGATCCTGCCAGCCGGGCCCGTCTTCCTGAAAATGGTCGAGCACGTCCTTGTCGAGGCGAAGGGAGACGAGCTCCTTCGCGCCCGGAATGGACGGAGCTTTCGGCGCGGGCGCCTCGTCGGAGGGCTTCGCCGTCGCGCCCCTGAACGCGGCCTCCGCCGCGGAAAACGGATCGAGGACGCGGCGCCGGACGGGAGGTTTGGTCATCGCGACAGGATAGCAGAACCGACGCGGCGCGACAAAACGTGGATTCGCGCCAGTGCTCCTGGATAAAGCGCCAGGCGCGTCGGACGACGTCGCGCGGAGGGCACGGGGCATTGAATCGCGCCTGCCCGTCTCGTCCCTGGCGCCTTCCTCGCTCATATCAATACGTCTCAATGCGTCAGTTGCCTCCAACCCGGCCAGCCCCTCGCCCCGCTGCTTTTCGCGGAACGGACAGGCCAAACCTCACTCCCACTCAATTGTTCAACAGACCCGTAAGGGTCTGTTTTCATTTGAAAAAACTGTCCAGCCGCCTCGCTTTTCCCGTCAGCCATACCGTCAA
>CAISEY010000429.1 GCA_903884435.1 uncultured Hyphomicrobiales bacterium
CCGGGCACGGCCTTCAAGAAATGCGCGAAGATCGTCGGCGACGTGATGGGTTCGTTCCATCCGCACGGCGACCAGGCGATTTACGACGCGCTGGTGCGCCTCGCCCAGGATTTTTCCTCGCGCTATCCGCTTGTCGACGGGCAGGGCAATTTCGGCAACATCGACGGCGATTCGGCCGCGGCCTACCGCTACACCGAAGCGCGCATGACCGATGTCGCGGCGCTGTTGCTGGAGGGCATCGACGAGGATTCGATCGATTTCCGCGATAACTATTCAGGCGACCAGAAAGAGCCGATCGTTCTGCCGGCGGCTCTGCCGAACCTGCTCGCCAACGGGTCGCAGGGCATCGCCGTGGGCATGGCGACCTCGATTCCCCCGCACAATCTCGCGGAACTCTGCGACGCCGCGATGTATCTCATCACCCATCCGACGGCGCAGAGCTCGCAGCTCATGGCCTTCGTGCCCGGGCCCGATTTCCCGACCGGCGGCGTCATCATTGATCCGCCCGAACAGATCGCGGAGACCTACAGGACCGGGCGCGGCTCGTTTCGCGTGCGCGCCCGCTGGACGAAGGAGGACACCGGGCGCGGAACCTGGGTCGCCGTCGTCACCGAAATTCCCTATGGCGTGCAGAAAAGCCGCCTGATCGAAAAGCTAGCCGAACTCATCAACGACAAGAAATTGCCGCTCGTCGCCGACGTGCGCGACGAATCGGCGGAGGACGTGCGCGTCGTCCTGCAACCGCGCTCGCGCGAGGTCGACGCCGACGTGATGATGGAATCCTTGTTCAAGCTCTCAGAGCTCGAATCGCGCTTCCCCATGAACATGAACGTGCTCGTCGATGGAGTCGTGCCGCGCGTCGTCTCGCTCTCCGACGCGCTGAAGCAATGGCTCGACCATCGCCGCGACGTGCTCTTGCGCCGCTCCCGGCACCGCCTCGCGGAGATCGAGCATCGCCTCGAGGTTCTCTCGGGCATGCTGATCGTTTTTCTGCATCTCGACGAGGTGATTCGCATCATCCGGGAGGAGGACGAGCCGAAGGACGCGCTGAAGGCCCGGTTCGCGCTTTCCGACGTGCAGGCGAACTACATTCTCGACACGCGCCTGCGCTCCCTGCGCAAGCTCGAGGAAATGCAGTTGCGGACCGAGCACGACAAGCTCGGCAAGGAAAAGGCCGACATCGAGGGGCTGCTCGCCGACGAGCCCAAGCAGTGGAAGGTCGTGGGCGTCCAGATCCGCGACGTGCGGCGCAAATACGGGCCGGACACGAAAATCGGCAAACGCCGCACGACCTTCGGAACCGCGCCGGAAACCACCGACGACGACATGACCGGGGCGATGATCGAACGCGAGCCCGTCACCGTCGTGGTGTCGCAAAAAGGGTGGATCCGCGCGCTCAAGGGCCACATGGCCGACGTGTCCGCCGTCTCCTTCAAGGGCGACGACGCGCTCCTGACCTCGTTCCACGCGGAGACCGTTTCCAAAATCCTCGTCGTCGCGACGAATGGCAAGGTCTACACGCTCGACGCCTCGAAACTGCCGGGCGGTCGGGGGTTCGGCGAGCCGGTGCGCCTGATGGTCGACATCGACGACGGCGAGGATATTCTCGCGGTCCTGCTCTACGTTCCCGGAACGAAAATGCTCATCGCCGGCGCCGACGCGCGCGGCTTCGTCGTCTCCCAGGACGACATGATCTCGTCGACCCGCAAGGGCAGGGCGGTGCTGAACGTCGACGAAGGGGTGAAAACCCGCGTTCTCGTCCCGGTCGAGGGCGACCATGTCGCGGTCATCGGCGAAAACCGCAAGCTCCTGGTGTTCCCGCTCGCCGAAATCCCTGAAATGGCGCGCGGCAAGGGCGTGCGCCTGCAACGCTACAAGGACGGCGGCGTTTCCGACGCCAGGGTCTTCGCGCTCGACGGGGGCCTGACATGGAAGGACAGCGCCGGTCGCAACTTCACCGTGGCGAAGGACGAGCTGGCGGAATGGATGGGCAAGCGCGCCGAAGCGGGCCGGCTGCCGATGAAGGGCTTTCCCAAGAACAACAAATTCGGTGGCTGAATGAACGGACTTGCAAAACTCACGCTCGCGGGAGCCGCCCTTTGCCTCGCCGGCGCGCCCGCGCGGGCGCAACAGCCGCCGCTCGAGCGGGTCATCTCGTCCGTGACCCTCGACTTCAACAACGACGCGAAAAAAGATCGCGCGCTGCTGGTCGAAAACGACGATCAGGACGCCGATCTGATGATCTGGCTTTCCTCCGACGACCCGAAATCCGACCGGGACATGATGCGGCTCGCTCTGGTGAAGAAATCCATCGTGACGGCCGGACCGATGTGGGGCCAGGAGCCTTCGCTCGTCGTCAACGGCAAGGGATCGCTTCTGGTCAAGTCGCAAAACATGGCGATCGGGCGCAGCAAGTGGGAGCGGGCGTTGACCGTCGCCTACCGCAATGGCGAATTTCAGGTCGTGGGTTTCACCTTCAGCGTGCACGACGGCCTCGATCCGAAGGCTGGCGGTTCCTGCGACATCAACCTCGTGACCGGCAAGGGAACGCGCAACAACAAGCCGGTCTCGCTCAAGCCGGGCGCGATCCGGCTCGCCGACTGGACCGAGGACCGGACGCCGAAGGAATGCGAATTCTGAAAGTTTAGGGAATTTTCAGGTGAAAGGGCTAAGGCTCGATCCGACGAAACGCGCCAGCCCCCGGTCCCGGAGACCCAGCATGAACCTGAAGGCCATCAAGATCGGGAAAAATCCTCCCGACGACGTCAATGTCGTGATCGAGGTTCCGATCGGCGGCGAGCCGATCAAATACGAAATGGACAAGGATTCCGGCGCTCTCTTCGTCGACCGGTTCCTCTATACGTCGATGCGTTATCCCGGCAATTACGGCTTTATCCCGCACACGCTTTCCGGCGACGGCGATCCGTGCGACGTCATCATCGCCAACACGCGCGCCATCGCGCCAGGGGCCGTCATCAACTGCCGCATCGTCGGCGTGCTGCTGATGGAAGACGAGGGCGGCGGCGACGAGAAATTCATCGCGGTTCCGTCTCCCAAGCTCACCCAGCGTTACGCGAACGTGCATAACTACACAGACTTGCCCGACATCACGATCAAGCAAATCCAGCACTTCTTCGAGCACTACAAGGATCTCGAGCCGGGCAAATGGGTGAAGACGAAGGCCTTCGGAGACGCCACCATCGCCCGGCAGATGCTGATGGAAGGCGTCGAGCGCGCCAGGGCGCAAAAAGACTGAGGCCGGGCCACCGGCTTCCGGCGGACGGGAACGTGCACGCCCGCCTCTAGGCGGCGGGGCCGCGCTCGGCTAGAAGAGTCCCAACGAAACAGGCCGTCGCCCGCGGGGCGTCGGCGATCGCGGAGGGAACCATGTCGATCACGGTCATCAAACCGGTGGAGATCGCCAACCAGACGAAGAAGCGCACCGTCGTGATGAACACGCGCAAGCTTCACGCCTGGGTGCATTATTATCCCAATCCCGGCGATCACGACGAAATGCACTGCCACAACGAGGACCAGGTCTTCACCTGTTTCGAGGGCCAGTGCACCATGTCCTTCCCGGACGGCGGCCACGAGGTTCTCGATCCCGGCATGGCCGCGCTGATCACCGGGGGATCGTTTTACCGGCTGCAAAACACCGGCGCGGGCCCGATGATCCTCATGGGCCATCGCTCCGGCTCGCAGGACACGGTCAAGATCATCGACTACGAAACCCGCAAGGACATTCGCGACCAGGTGAAAATCACCAATCGCGGCGAACCCGTGAATTTCGGCTGAGCGGGAGCGCGCCATGTTTTCGAAACTCAATCACCTCGCCATAACGACCGATCACTACGCCACCGTCGGCATGTTCTATCGCGCCGTCTTCGGCATGAAGACCTCGGGCGACACGGCTCGCGAATTGTCGGCGATTTCCTGCGGCGACGGTTACGTCGGCATGACCATCATTCCGCGCCGCGGCGGCCGCAAGGCCGGCCTCGACCATTTCGGCATCGAGGTGAAGGACATCGAACTCGTGCGCGAACGTTGCGCGAGGAAGTTCCCGGACATCGAGATCGTCAAGCGGCCCGGCAACCGGCCCTTCACGAGTTTCGGCATCCACGATCCCGCCGGCAATTATTTCGATCTCGGCCAGCCGAAGGATTCCAACCGCGCCGAGGTTTACGCCATGGGCGGGTGGAAACAGGACAACACGATCAGCCACTTCGCCATGCGCGTGCGCGACGCGGAGCGGGTCGCGAGCTTCTATCACGAGGTCTTCGAACTCGAGGTGCGCAACGCGCCGATGGAAGAGGGCGGCTACCAGTTCACCGACGGCCGCGTCACCATGATGATTCTGCCGTGGAAGATATCGTCTTTCAACGGCGCCGGAATCGAACAGCCGGGCATGGATCATTTCGGCTTCCGCGTGCCCGATCTCGCGAAGTTCAAGGCGCACCTGGCCGACGTGGTGAAACAGAACCTCCAGTTGACGCCGAAGCCGCTCGATTTCGACGACGAGGGCCTCGCCCGTCTCGCGCTGTTCGCCAAATGCCCGCATGGCGAATTCCACCTCGCCGACCCGGATGGAACCCTCGTCGACGTGGCGGAAGACCACTGACAATGGCGCGCGCCCGGCGCCTTTTTGCCCTGGCCTTGTCTCTCGCGCTCGCGGCTCCGGCCGCGGCGCAGGAAAGCGCGCGCGATTTCTACAAGGGCAAGCAAATCCAGTTCGCCACCATGGGCTCGGCGGGCGGCGGATACGACGCCTATGTCCGCGCCATCGGCGCCCATCTCGAAAAGCGGCTTGGCGCCCGTGTCATCCCGGTCAACGAGCCGGGCGCCGGCGGGCTTATCATCATGAGCCGCCTGCAAATCGCCAAACCCGACGGGCTCACGATCCTGCTGATCGGCGGCGAGGCCATCGCCGCCGCGCAGCTTTTCGAGGAGCCCGGCGTCAATTTCGACCTCGCCAGACAGGTGTTCCTCGCGCGCGTCAGCGCCGAAAGCAAGGTCGTGCTGCTCGGACCGAAGTCGCCTTACAAATCCATCGGCGAGATGATCGCGTCGGACAGGCCCGTGCTCTGGGCCGGCTCGGGCAAGACCGATGGAAACACGGATTTTTCCGCGATCCTGGCCTTCGCCACGGGCATGAAGTCGAAGATGATCATCGGCTACAAGGGCACCGGCGGCATGACGCTCGCGATGGAGAATGGCGAGGTCGACGGCCGCGTCATTTCCGATGAATCCGCGACGCTATTCGGAGCGTCGGGCGGGATGCGGGTGATGGCGACGCTCGCCCGCGCGCGCGCGCCGCAATTTCCCGACGCGCCCGCGATTTTTGAATCCGCGAAAATGAGCGCGACCGGCGAAAAATACGTCGACTGGCGCGCCCGGCTCGCCGCGCTTGGCCGCATCATCCTCGTGACGCCCGGCACGCCGCCCGACCGGGTCGAGTTGCTGCGGACGACGCTGGCGGAGGTTCTCGGCGATCCGGCGTTTCTCGCCGAAACAAAAAAGCTCGGCCTCTCCGTCTCTCATGGCGACGCCGCGACGGTCGGGAACATGGTGCGCGGCGTGATGACCGGCCTTGACGCAAAGAGCCTCGCGGAGATCAGGGACATCACGCTGAACAGGTATTACTGAGCCGCGCGCCTCACGCCGATGGAGAAATCGCGTGCTTCGTTTCAGGCCCTTTTTCATGTCCCTGATAGCGGTCGGCGCCGCCATGGGGGTTCCGGCGCGGGCCGCCG
>CAISEY010000430.1 GCA_903884435.1 uncultured Hyphomicrobiales bacterium
CAGCATCATGGCGCGCGCCCGGTTCTTGTGCTGGGAGCGCTCCTGCTGGACGAAGACGATGGTGTTGGTGGGCAGGTGCGTGATGCGCACGGCGGAATCCGTCTTGTTGACGTGCTGTCCGCCCGCGCCCTGGGCGCGCATCGTGTCGACCTTGAGATCGGCCTCGTTGATTTCAATATCGACGTCCTGGGCTTCCGGCAGCACGGCCACGGTGGCGGCGGAGGTGTGGATGCGCCCCTGGGTCTCCGTGTCGGGCACGCGCTGCACGCGGTGCACGCCCGATTCGAACTTGAGTTTCGCGAAGACGCCGCGGCCGCTGACCTCGGCGATGATTTCCTTGAACCCGCCCGCGGTTCCCTCGCTCGTGGAGAGAATGTCCAGCTTCCAGCCCTTCGCCTCGGCGTATCGCTGGTACATTCGGAAAAGATCGCCGGCGAAAAGCGCCGCCTCGTCGCCGCCGGTGCCGGCGCGGATTTCGAGAATGGCGCCTCCCTCGTCGGCGGCGTCCCTCGGCAGCAGCGCGACGCGGATTTGCTGTTCCAGTTCGCCGACGCGGGCGCGCGCCGCGACGGCTTCCTCCTCGGCGAGCGCGCGCATTTCGGCGTCGGTGGCGGGATCGGCCAGCATCGATTCGACGCCGGCGAGTTCGTCCGTCGCCGCGCGCCAGGCCCTGATGGCCTCGACGACGCCGGAGAGGTCGGAAAATTCGCGGGAGAGCGCGGCGAATTCGGCGCCGGCGGCGCCGGCGGAGAGCCGGGCCGACAATTCGTCGTGCCGTCGCAGGATGAGATCGAGTTTTTCCGCGGGTAACATGGTGGCCAGGCGATGGAGGAATCCGGGGTGCGAGGGCTTTCGGGAGCGAGGCTACAAGGGCACGCCCCTGGCCTCGGCGAAGGCGCGAAGCTCCGCGCGAAGGGAATGCGCGCCGTCGCGCGCGGCGAGACGCGGCGCGAGGAAACGTTCCGCCTCGCCGGCGTCGAGCGCCAGCAGCATGGCCTTGACCGGGCCAATGGCCGACGCCGTCATCGACAGGCCTCTATAGCCGATGGCGACCAGGGCGAGCGCCTCGAGCGGGTGGCCGCCAATCTCGCCGCACAGGGTGACGGGGGTGTTCGTTTCGCGCGCCTTGTCGGTGATGAGCTTGAGGGCGCGCAGAATGGGCGCCGACAGGGGGTCGAACCGCGAGGAGACGCGCCGGTTGTCGCGATCGGCGGCGGTAAGATATTGCACGAGATCGTTGGAGCCGACCGACAGGAAATCGACGCGCTCGAGAATTTCGTCGAGCTGCCAGAGAATCGAGGGCACTTCCACCATGATGCCGAGCTTCAGATCGCGCGGCGGCTCGTAGCCGTGGCGAACGAGGTGCTTGCGCTCGCGCTCGACAATGGCCTTCGCGGCGTCGAATTCGGCGGCGGTGGCGACCATCGGGAACATCACGCGCAGGTCGCGGCCCGCGCCGGCGCGGAGCATGGCGCGCAATTGCGAACGAAGAAGGCCGGGCCTGTCGAGGCCGATGCGGATCGCCCGCCAGCCGAGGGCGGGATTCTCCTCCTCGAACTTGCCCATGTAGGGTAGGGCCTTGTCGCCGCCGATGTCGAGCGTGCGGAAGGTCACGGACCGGCCCGCGGCGCCCGCGAGCACCGAGGAATAGAGCGCCACCTGTTCCTCGACGCGGGGAAACCGCGGAGCGATCATGAATTGCAGCTCGGTCCGGAAGAGACCGATTCCCTCCGCTCCTGTTTCCTCGAGGCCGGGCAGGTCGATCAGCAATCCCGCGTTCATCTGGAGGCTGATTCGCGCGCCGTCGCGCGTCACCGCCGGCTGGTCGCGCAGGGCGCGGTATTGCTCCTGCCGGCGGGCGCGCAGCCGGGCTTTTTCAGCATAGGCGTCGCGGACGTCCGGCTGCGGGCGCAGATGGGCCTCGCCGGTGCCGCCGTCGATGATGATGGCGTCGCCCTGTTCGGCGAGCGTGGTGATGTTCTCGACCTCGCCGATGGCGGGAATCCCGAGGGCGCGCGCGACAATCGCGACGTGGCTCGACGCCCCGCCTTCCTCGAGAACGAGGCCGCGCAATTTCTTGCGGTCGTATTCGAGCAGCGCCGCCGGGCCCATGTTGCGGGCCACGAGAATGGCGTTGTCCGGCAGGTCCGCGTTGGCGGTCACGAGCGGCTGGCCCGTCAACTGGTGCAGCACGCGATTGGCGAGATCGTCGAGATCGTGCAGGCGCTCGCGCAGATAGGGGTCGGTCGAGCGTTGCAGGCGGGCGCGCGCGTCGTTCTGGACGCGCTCCACGGCGGCTTCGGCGGTCAGGCCGGTCAGCACGGCCTCGCGCAGGCGGCGCAGCCAGCCGGGATCGTGGGCGATCAGGCGGAAGGCCTCGAGCACGTCGCGGTGCTCTCCGGGGCCGTCGTCCTCGCCGCTGTTGATGAGTTCGTCGATCGAGGCGCGCACGGCCACGATGGATTCGTCGAGCCGCTCCTCCTCCTTCTTGAGGTCCTCGGCGACGAATTGCTTGATGACGATGCGCGGCTGCTGAAGCACGGCGTAGCCGAGGCCGACGCCTTCGGCGATCGCCGACCCCGAGAGCGCCAGCGGCTTGCGCGCCGCGATTTCCGCGCCGGGACGAACGATGGACTGCAACTCGCCGGAGGCGATGATCTCCGCGAGCAGCATCGCCGTCGTCTGGAGAACCTCGACCTCCTCCTCGGAATAGGCGCGCCGCACGCGGTTCTGCACGACGAGAACGCCGAGCGTGTTGCCGCCGCGCAGAATGGGAACGCCAAGGAACGAGTTGTAAATCTCCTCGCCCGTCTCCGGCTTGTAGGAGAAGGCGGGATGCGCCTGCGCGTCGGAGAGCGCCAGCGGCTCCGCGCTCCTGGCGATGAGGCCGACGAGGCCCTCGCCGGCGCGCATGGTCGTCAGATGGACCGCCTCGCGGTTGAGGCCTTCGGTGGCGAAGAGTTCGAGCCGTCCATCGGCGCGCAGGACGTAGACCGAGCAGACCTCGGCGACCATGTTCGAGGCGATGTGAACGACGATCTTGTCGAGGCGCACCTGCGCGTTGACCGGCTCCGCCATGGCTTCGCGGAGACGGCGCAACAGCATTCGCGGTCCGGCGAGCGCGCCACGCATGGAAGAATCCCGTTGCTCCACGTGGCGGTCTCCCTTCCGGCGGAGCGAAATGGCCTCGACCCCTGGCGGTCCAGTCGCGCCAGGGCCTTGTGCGCCGTATAGGGAACGGTCGTCCGCGCGGCAAGGGCGTCGCGTCCGCGCCGTTTGTCCAGGGGCGGGCCGCCCTCGACTTTGCCGCGGGAACCGGAGCATATCCGGGGGCCGGAAAGGGATTCCATGGACGCGAGGACGCGCAGGCTCGAGGCTTTCAGAACGCTCGCCACGCGGGCGCACGCGGCGCTGGGGCTCGAATTCGGCCTGCGGCTCTGGGACGGTTCGACGGTTCCCGCGACTCTCCCGCCAGGGTCGCTGGCCATCTCCATCGCCGACGAGGGCGTCGTCGCGGCGCTGATCCGGCGTCCGGGGATCGACACGATCGCCAATCTCTGGGTCGCCGGGCGAATCGACATTTCCGGGGGAACCATGTTCGATCTCGTGGCGCGCCGCCCGAAGGGACGCAGCCGCGATGTGCTGAAGGGCCTCGACCGGAGGCAGGCGCTCGCGACCGCCGCGAAATTCCTGTTCGTTCCGCGGGGCGGGCCCTGGCCGCTGGAGGCCATCGGCAAGGATCGCGAAAGCGACGGCAGCCAGGCGGAGAACAGGAAAAACATCGCCCACCATTACGATCTGTCGAACGCGTTCTACGAGCTGTGGCTCGACCCGCGCATGGTCTACACCTGCGCCTATTTCACGGACTGGACGAATTCGCTGGAGCAGGCGCAGGCGGACAAGCTTGAAATGGTCTGCCGCAAGCTGCGGCTCGAGCCGGGCGATTCGGTGCTCGACATCGGCTGCGGCTGGGGCTCCTTGGCGATTTACGCCGCGCAAAATCACGGCGTTCATGTTCACGGGGTCTCGCTGTCGGAACGGCAGGTCGCCTTCGCGCGGGAGCGGGTCGAGCGGCTCGGCCTCGCGGACCGGGTCGAGATCGAGCTCGTCGATTACACGCGCGTCGGGCGGACCTACGACAAGGTCGCGTCGATCGGCATGTTCGAGGCCGTTGGCGCCGGGCATTTCGACACCTATTTCCGCACCGTGAACCGCGTTCTGAAGCCGGGCGGTCTCTATCTGCACCACGCGATCACCCGTCCGGGCAAGAGCAACGCGGCGCGCACGGGAAAAAAGCGCGCCGATTTCGCGGCGTTGACGCGCTATATCTTCCCCGGCGGGGAACTCGATTACATCGGCCGCACCGTGACCAGTCTCGAGCGGCATGGATTCGAGGTTCACGACGTCGAGGACTGGCGCGAACATTACGCCCGCACCTGCCGGTTCTGGCACGACCGGCTGCTGGCGCGATGGCAGGAGGCGACGCGGGAAATCGGCGAGGCGCGGGCGCGGCTCTGGCTCGCCTATCTCGGCGCCTGCTCGATCACGTTCGAGCGCAACAACGCTCTCCTGTACCAGACGCTCGCCTCGAAACGCGTGCGCGGGTCCGCCGGCCTGCCGCCGACGCGCGCCGATCTCTACCGGGGCGAATGGGCGCCGAAACGGCCATCGTGAAACCGTCATGTGGCGCGGTTGCAACAGCGCGCGCGGAATGGCGTCCGCGGCGCGGGTTCCTTGATCCATGTCAATCCGGGTTGTTGCCTGCTTCCTAGTGTGGATTCATGTCCATGAGGACGGAGCCTTTCCGCGTCGCGGAAGGCAGGAAACGGGGAGTTCAATGAAAAAGTTGGCGCAATATATTTTTGGAGCGGCGATGCTGGCGGCGGCGGTTCCGGCCGTGGCGGCGGATCTGCCCAACACGAAAGGTCCGGCGGCCGCGCCCGTCGTCGATTTCTTCAATCCCTGGATGCTGCGCGTGCGACTCGTGGGCGTTCTGCCGACCTCGTCGGGAACGGTCTACAACGCCGCGGGTCCGATCGCCGGGTCCAACGTGCGCGTCACCAATTCGATCGTGCCTGAAATCGACATTTCCTACTTCTTCACGAAGAACATCGCCGTCGAGGCGATTTGCTGCGTGACGCCGCACACCGTCAACGCCGCGGGCTCGATCGCCGGACTTGGCCAGATCGGCAAGACCATCGCCTTCCCGCCGACCGTGCTGCTGCAATATCACTTCACCGACCTCGGCGCGTTCAAGCCCTACGTCGGCGTCGGCGTGAACTACACGCACTACTTCGGCAACGGCTCTGGCCCGCTGTTCGCCAATCTCAGCATCAAGGATTCGTGGGGCGTCGCCGGACAGGTCGGCTTCGACTACATGATCGACAAGCACTGGGGCTTCAACGTCGACGTGAAGAAGCTTCTGATGCAGCCGAACGCGACCGTGACCCTGCTGCCGGCCACGCCGCTGACCGCGAAGGTCAAGATCGATCCGTGGATCGTCGGCATGGGCGTCACCTACCGCTTCTGAGCGCGGAAGGAGATTCGGAACGAGGGCGGGTCGCGACCCGCCCTTTTTCACGGGCGCGTGGATCGTCCGGTCAGCCGAGCTTGTCGAGCGTGCCGGTTTCCATGGCGAGAAGGTAGTAGAAGGTGACGCGCGGCTTGTCGTGGTCGGCCTTCATTTTTTCGCAGACCTTTTTCAGCGCGGCGTCGACGGCCTTGCCATCCTCGAGACCGAGCTTTTTCTTCGCGAATCCGTCGCGGACGGTCGCGAGTTCGTTCTTGTCCGAACAGGACACGAGCGACGAGTCGCGCTTCTGCAAGGCGATGCCGCAATATTTGACGATGGAGGCGATTTTTTTGTCGTCGGCGTCGGCGACGTATTTTTTCACGTGGGTTGCATGGTCGGCCATGGCGAGCTCTCCCGCTGGAGATTCAGGACGAATCTCCCCGGTTAATATCCGCTGAAATTCCGGAAATTGCCAGGCCGCGGCCGGTCGCCGTTCCTAGCGGACCGCGAGAACCTTCGTGCCGACGCCGACCCGGTCGTAGAGGTCGATGACATGTTCGTTCAGCATCCGGATGCAGCCATAGGAGGCGGCCGTGCCGATCGAGGCGCGCATCGACGCCGTGGTGCCGTGAATGGCGATTTCGCTCCGGTCGAGGGTCATGGCGCGGGCGCCCATCGGATTGGCGGGCGACCCGCCGGGGATCACCGGGGGCAGACGGGGATTGTCGCGGCGCACCTCGGCGGGAGGCGACCAGGCGGGCTGGACATATTTGCCCTCGATCCGGGCCCATCCGGACCAGGCGCGGCCGCCGCGGCCGATGGCGACCGGCCAGGACAGCGCGGCTCCGCCTTCCTGCGTCAGAAAAAGGCGGCGCCGGCTCTGGCTGATAACGATCGTGCCGGGCGGGACGCCCTGCAACTCCAGCGCGGCGGCGTCGGGATGCATCCCTCGCCGCGCCCGCGCGGGCGTGGCGAAACCGGCGATCGTCGAGGCCAGTCCGCCGGCGACAAAGGCCCGGCGGCCAACAGGCAAACGCAACTCCATGGAACCACCCGCTCGCGAGAACTCGCGACAAGTGTGCCGTTCCGCGCCTGGAATTGCGTTAACGCCCCGGCTCAGTGCAGCCGGTATTCCGTCCCGACCGTCCGCAACTCCGCCGGCCGGATCAGGCCGTTGTGCGCGACGGTGACGGAATGCAGCAGGCCGTCGATCTTGCGGGTCCAGAAGTCGAGGAACTTGCGCAGTTCCGGAAACTCCGGATGCAGGTCGTATTGCTGCCAGACATAGGTCTGCAAAATCTTGGGATGATCGGGCATGCGATAGAGGATTTCGGCTGTGGTGAGGCCGTAGCCCGCGAGCTGACGGCGGAAATCGGCAGAGGCCATTTCTGTGCTCCGGAGAGTGCAAACACGAATCCGACGCCATCAAGATTCGCGCCAAACCGCTCCTCTGGCAATAGTTTTCTTATGCTTTTCAGATTGTTAGCAGCAATCGCGCATGAGTGCTGATTTTTTCGACGTTCCCCCTTGAAGACAAAAACCTCGCACCATAGCTAGCCGGGCGAGGCGGCGGGGCGTCCCGTCCGGCCTCGTTCTTGAAATCGCTGTCCATCGACAAGGAGGAACTCATGAAGTTTCGGCCGCTGCATGATCGCGTCGTCGTCCGGCGCATCGACGCGGAAGAGAAAACCAGGGGCGGGATCATTATTCCCGACACGGCGAAGGAGAAGCCCCAGGAGGGCGAGATCGTCGCGGCGGGTCCCGGCGCGCGCGACGAGAACGGCAAGCTCGTTCCGCTCGACGTGAAGGCCGGCGACCGCGTTCTGTTCGGCAAATGGTCGGGCACGGAAGTGAAAATCGACGGCGAGGATCTCCTCATCATGAAGGAGGCCGACATCATGGGCGTCCTCGAAGACGCCGCCGTTCCGCAAAAGAAAGCCGCCTGATCGGGGCTTTTCTCCAGTCATCTCATGTCACGAAAGGAGTGAGACTCATGTCGGCGAAAGACGTCAGGTTTTCGCAAGACGCGCGCGATCGCATGTTCCGCGGCGTCGATATTCTGGCCAACGCGGTCAAGGTGACGCTCGGCCCCAAGGGGCGCAACGTCGTGATCGAAAAGAGCTTCGGCGCTCCGCGCATCACCAAGGATGGCGTGACCGTCGCGAAGGAAATCGAACTGTCCGACAAATTCGAGAACATGGGCGCGCAGATGGTGCGCGAGGTCGCCAGCAAGCAGAACGACGCGGCGGGCGACGGCACCACGACGGCGACCGTTCTCGCCCACGCCATCGTCAGGGAAGGCGCGAAATACGTCGCCGCCGGCGCCAATCCGATGGACGTGAAGCGCGGCGTCGATCTCGCGGTCGAGGCGATCCGCGCCGATCTCGAAAAGAACTCCCGCAAGGTCACCAGGTCGGATGAAATCGCCCAGGTGGGCACGATTTCGGCCAATGGCGATTCCGCCATCGGCAAGATGATCGCCGACGCCATGCAGAAGGTCGGCAACGAGGGCGTCATCACGGTCGAGGAAGCCAAGACAGCCGAAACCGAACTCGACGTCGTCGAGGGCATGCAGTTCGACCGCGGCTATCTCTCGCCCTATTTCATCACCAACAGCGAGAAAATGGTCGTCGAGCTCGAGGATCCCTACATCCTCATCTTCGAAAAGAAGCTGACGGGATTGCAGGCGATGCTGCCCGTGCTCGAGGCCGTCGTGCAGACCGGCAAACCTCTGCTGATCGTCGCCGAGGACGTGGAAGGCGAGGCGCTCGCCACCCTCGTCGTCAACAAGCTGCGGGGCGGTCTCAAGGTCGCGGCCGTCAAGGCGCCCGGCTTCGGCGACCGACGCAAGGCCATGCTCGAGGACATCGCGATCCTCACCAGCGGCCAGATGATCGCCGAAGACCTCGGCATCAAGCTCGAGAACGTGACGATCCAGATGCTGGGCCGCGCCAGGAAGGTGCGCATCGACAAGGAGAACACCACCATCGTCGAGGGTGCCGGCAAGAAGAAGGAGATCGAGGGCCGCGTCGCGCAGATCAGGGCGCAGATCGAGGAGACGACCTCGGACTACGACCGCGAGAAGCTTCAGGAGCGTCTCGCCAAGCTCGCGGGCGGCGTCGCGGTGATCCGCGTCGGCGGCGCGACGGAAGTCGAAGTCAAGGAAAAGAAGGATCGCGTCGACGACGCCCTGAACGCCACCCGCGCCGCGGTGCAGGAAGGCGTCCTGCCGGGCGGCGGCGTCGCGCTGCTGCGCGCGCTGATGGCGCTCGACGGCGTGAAGTCCGAAAACGACGACCAGAAGACCGGCGTCGAGATCGTTCGCAAGGCCATTCAGACGCCGGCGCGCCAGATCGTCGAGAACGCGGGAATCGACGGCTCGGTCGTCGTCGGCAAGATCCTCGAAAACAAGGACTACGCCTGGGGCTACGACGCGCAGAAGGGCGAGTATGGCGATCTCTACAAGCTCGGGATCATCGACCCGGCCAAGGTCGTGCGCACCGCCCTGCAGGACGCCGCTTCGGTGGCCGGTCTGCTCATCACGACGGAAGCGATGATCGCCGACAAGCCGAAGAAGGAAGCGCCGATGCCCGCGATGCCCGGCGGCGGCATGGACTTCTGAACGGATCAGCGTTGCGTTCGCGTGCGTGACGGGAGGGCCGGGGCCTCGAAAGGGGCTCCGGCCTTTCCTGCTTTCGCGCAAATAAAAACCGCCGGAGCCTTCGCCCCGGCGGTTGGCGTTTCTTCAAGGCGGCGAGGAACTCACGCCGCCAGATTGCGCAGTACGTATTGCATGATGCCGCCGTGCTTGAAGTACTCGAGCTCGTCGAGCGTGGCGATGCGGCAGAGCAGCGGCACTTTCTTCTTCGTTCCGTCCGCGTACTGCACCGACATTTCCATCATCTGGCGCGGCTGCAAGCCGACCGCGAGGCCATTGATGGTGATGAGCTCGTCGCCCTTGAGGCCGAGCGTCTGCGCCGAGGTTCCTTCCTCGAACTGCAAGGGAAGAACGCCCATGCCCACGAGGTTGGAGCGGTGGATGCGCTCGTAGCTCCGCGCGATGACGGCGCGCACGCCGAGCAGGCGCGTCCCCTTCGCGGCCCAGTCGCGCGAGGAGCCGTTGCCATATTCCTCGCCGGCGAAGACGACGAGCGGAACGCCGGCGGCCTGATATTTCATGGAGGCGTCGTAAATCGACATCTTCTCGCCCGAGGGATAGTGGACGGTGTTGCCGCCCTCGAGCACGTTGCCGTCCGAGCCCTTGTTCATGAAGTTCTTGATGCGGATGTTGGCGAAGGTGCCGCGCATCATCACTTCATGGTTGCCGCGGCGCGTGCCGTACTGGTTGAAGTCGGCCTCGCGCACCTGGCGCTCGGTGAGCCAGCGGCCCGCCGGCGACTGGAACTTGATCGAG
>CAISEY010000431.1 GCA_903884435.1 uncultured Hyphomicrobiales bacterium
CGGGCGCTGCGAGGCCGGCACGAGATCGTTCTGCTGGCGCGCCGCCGCGTTGCGATGCGTGCGCGTCCAGCTGTCGCGCCCGTAGCCGCACACGACCGTCGTCGCGAGCCCGGCGTCGATCGCCATCACGGCGAGGATGATCGAGAGAATCTGGCTCGCCCCTCCATTGTCGAGCGAGGTGGAGAAACTCACGTCGATTCCCAGCCGCGCCGCGATCATCTGGTGATGCGAATAGACGTCGTCGGGACCGCGCACCACGAGGCCATCGACGTCTTTCGCCTTCAGGCCCGCGTCGTCGAGGGCGTGTTTGATCGCCTCTTCCAGCAGGGCGAGCGAGTTAAGCCCCACCTGCCCTAGCCGGCTCTTGCCCGTGCCGGCGATCGCGCATCTGTCTCTCAAGCCATTCATGTCGATCTCTCTGTCACGCGCGCGCGGCGCGCAGTTTCAGCCGCTCGAGACGCGGCAGCACCTCGTCGCGCAGGACGGGCGTTTCGTTGACGTAATTGACGAGCATCAGCGCCATGCCGTCGAGGCCGGCGACGGAGAGCCGGTGAAACGTCTCCGCGACCTCGTCGTAACTGCCGATGACGGGATAGGTCGCGCCGCCGCTGATGACGCGCTCCATCGCCCTGCGCAGGATTTCCGGCGGCATCGATTGCGAACCGCCGGCGGCCCGGCGCCTGACGATGTTTTCCGCCGCTTCCCAGTCGCCCTTCTCGTGCACGAGATAATGATAATACTCCCGCGTCTCCTTCGCCGTCGCGCGGCACAGGAGATGCCCGCTGGCGTAAACGCCGAACTTTCGCGAGGGATCGAGCGCGCGCGCCCGCGCGACGCTGGCGGCGAGATCCTTCTCCTCGCCGATGGGCATGAACAGGCAATCGACGTGTTTGATCGCGAAGGCGCGCCCGGCCGGCGAGGAGCCGGCGCTCATCAGCATCGGCCTGCCGCCGCCCCACGGCTTCGGCTTGCCGGTAACGCCCTTCAGGTCGAAATATTGTCCCCTGAAATCGAAGGGCTCGGTCTCCGACCACACGCGCTTGACGATCTCCGCCCATTCCGCGGAATAACGGTAGCGCTCGTCGTGCTCGCGCATGCCGACGCCGAACATGCCGAATTCCTCGAGGTTCCAGCCAGAAACGATGTTGAGCCCGAAACGTCCGCGTCCCACGTGATCCGCCGTCACCATGGATTTCGCCGCGAAGACCGGATTGACGAGCGGGACGTGCACCGTCGAGAAAACCACGATGTCCTTCGTCGAGGCCAGCATCGCCGAGGCCCAGGACAGGGTTTCGAAACTCGTGCCCTGCCGGTCGGTGACGCCGCCATAGCCGTTCCAGCGCGCCACTGGCAGAATGAACTCGAGGCCGGCCTCGTCGGCCATTCTCGCGGCCTCGACGTTCTCCTCCCAGCCGGCGTTCCACTTCTCGGGCGCGGTGGTGGCGAAATTCGTGGAGCAATTCATCGAAAACAGGCCGAGTTTGAACCTGTTGTCGTTGGTCATGCGGTTGGCGCGGTTGTTCACGGCGTTTCCTTTCCCTCGCGCGCATATTCCCGACGCGCGGCGCCCGCGTCAATCGCCGCCGTCACGCGCGCAAGCCGAGTCGCGCGATGCGCGGCAGGATTTCGTCGCGAATGACAGGCATTTCCCTGAGATAATTCACCGAGGCGAGCGCCATGCCGTCGAGCCCCGCGTCGGCGAGGCGCAGGAAGGTCGCCGCGACCTCGTCGTAACCGCCGATCACGGGAAAGGTGCCGCCGCCGCTGATGAACCGTTCCTTCATCTCGCGCAGCCGTTCGTGCGGCAGCGAGCGCGTGTCGCCCGCCATGCGCCGCGCGATGGCCGCCTCGGCGGCTTCCCAGTCGCCTTTCTCGTGCACGAGATAATGATAATACTCGCGCGTCTCCTTCCGCGTGGCGCGGCACAGCAAATGCCCGCTCGCGAAAACGCCGGGACGCCGGTCGGGGCAGGCGGCGCGCACCGACGCGATCTCGCCCGCGAGCCGCGTCTCGTCCTCGATCACCATGAACAGACAATCGGCGTGGCGCGACGCGAAGGCGCGACCCGCGGGAGACGAGCCGGCGCTCATGATGAGAGGCCGCTCGCCGCCGTAGGGGCCAGGCTTGCCGCTGACGCCTTTCAGCGAAAAATGCCGCCCGTTGAAATCGAAGGTCTCGCCGGCCCACGCGCGCCGCGCGATATCGAGCCATTCCTCGGTGTAGGCGTAACGTTCGTCGTGTTCGAGCAAGTTGGCGCCAAACATGGCGAACTCGCCGGTGTTCCAGCCGGACACGACATTGAGGCCGAAGCGTCCGCGCCCGACATGATCCGCGGTGACGCAGGACTTCGCGGCGAAGACCGGATTGAAGAGCGACGTGTGAACCGTCGCGAAGACCGAAATATCCTTCGTCGAAGCAAGCTGCGCCGCGGCCCAGGACATGGTCTCGAAATTCGTGCCCTGCCGGTCGGTGACGCCGCCATAACCCAGCCAGCGCCCGATCGGCAGGAGAAACTCGAGTCCCGCTTCGTCCGCGAGGCGCGCGGCCGCGAGGTTTTCCTCCCAGCCGGCGTCCCATCGTTCCTCCGCCGTGGTGGCGACGGAAGCCGAGCAATTCATGCCGAAAAGACCCAGCTTGAACCGGTTGGCGTTGTTCATGCGCGTCGCGGGGCGGCCCAAGTCGTGTCCTCCGGGTTTGATGGTCGCGCGCCGTTCGCGCGGCGTCTGGAGGAACGCTAGAAGAGGCCCGCCGCCGTTGTCAAACGGCGCGCTGGCGAAACGCGGCGGGCGTGCATACATTGTGGGCGAGGCTTCGACAGGAACGCCATCCATGAACGAAACGTCCCGGCCCTCGCCCGTCGAAACGCCGCGCGTGGAGCCTGAAATTCTTCCGCCAGGAAGCGGTGGTCCGTTCGGGTCCGGCGGCGTTCGCTGGACCTCGTGGGAAAGCGGCGGCGAACGCGCGATTTTCATCAGGCGCGTCGGGCCATTTCAGTTGTTCGTCTGGTCGCTCCTCGCGATTCTCGTCGTCGCCGGATTTTTCTTTCTGTTCGCGGGCGCGCTGCTGATCGCGATTCCCGTCGCCGCGGCGCTCGTCGGCGGCTCGATTGTCGCGGCGTGGTTGCGGCGAACCTTTCGCCGCTGACCCTATCGTTTCGGCGACAGAAGCGCGTTGTAACGATCGATGACGGCGGCCGGCGTCGCGGCGGATCGCGCGAGCAGACCGCGCAGGGCCTCCGCGCCAATCGGGCTCACGTCGAGCCCGAGCTTTTCGGCCTCCGCGACGAAGGCGGGATCGCGCGCCATCGCCATGAACCCGTCTTCGTAGGCTTTGGCGCGCTCGGGCGGCAGGCCCGGAGGCGCCGCGAAGGGCAGCGCCATGAAAAATGGCAATTCGGCGAAGGCAACGAGCGAGCGGGCGTCCTCGTCCGGCGCGAGTTCGCGGCCCGTCGGCGCGTCGGCGAGTTCCGGCAACCGCGTCGTGCGCCCGAACTGCGCCAGCGGACGCACGAGCTTGCGCGCCCACAAATCGGGCTGGCCGGCGCGCGTTGAACTGAGGCCCACCACCTGCCCGTCGAGCTCGCCGCCCTGCATGGCGAGGAACATCGGCGCGGCGCCCGTGTAGCCGCGAATGATGTCGACGTTGAGCCGCAACACCTCCTTCGCGACGAGCGCGAAAACGAGATTGCTGGAACCGGCGGCGACGGCGCCAAGCCGCGTCACGGGACCGGCGCGCCGGAGATCGTCCACGGATTTCGTGGGGCCGGAGGCGTTGACGAGCAGCATGTAGGCGTCGTTCGCGTAGGATGAAATGCTGCCGAACCAGGTGAATTTCAGCGGGTCGAACTTCGCGTCCCTGTCGCCCTGGATCGCGAGTTGCGGCGAGCCGCGGTCGAGGCTGGCGATCACCGTCCCGTCCTTCGGCGCGGCGTTGTAGAGAAAATTCGAAGCGGTGAGTCCGCCCGCGCCGGGCTGGTTCTGCACCACGATGTTCGGAGCGCCCGGCAGAAAGCGCGGCAGATGACGCGCGACGACGCGCGCGGAAATATCGTTGACGCCACCGGGCGCGAAGCCGACGAGCAGACTGATCGTGCGCCCCCTGAAGAACGATTCGACGGGCGATTGCGCCGGCGCGGGCGATGGAAAGGCCTGAACGCCGGCCAGCAACACGAGCCCCAAAAGCGACTTTTTCTTCACTGGACGTTCCCCCGCGCGCGACGGCGGTCATTCAATCCCGCCGGCGCGGAAAGTCAAAGGGATCAATATTCCCACTCGACGCCCACGCCGACCGAAGCCTTGCCGTCGGCGCCGATTTCGCCCTGCGCGCGCAGCTTTTTCGTCACGTCGACGCCGAGCGAAACCGCGCTGTCCTCGGGGCGGGAGCCGGTGCGCACGCCGACGTTGACGTTGCGCGCGATGTAGCGCGAGGCGCCCGCGACCGGCTTTCCATCGGCGCCCACGCGCACGTCGAGCGTGTCGACGCCGAGCGATTTGCGCATCTTGCCGAGAAGGTCGGGACCGCCCTGGCCGGAAAGCTCGGCGACGAGTTGCGCGAGTTGCAGCGCCTGAACCGGCGTCAGGCTTCCCGACGCTTTCGCGAACAACAGTCGTGAAACGACCTCGTCCTGCGGCAGGCTGGGGATCGAGCCGAAGGTGAATTGCGGGTTCGACGCCGCGCCCGTGACGGTGATCTGCGCGGTCACGTCCGCCGCCGCGGTTTGCGCGAGAAAGTCGAGATTCGGCATGATGTCGCCGGCGAAATTGATCACGCCGCGGGTGAAATCGAGACGTTGCGAGGCGATTTCGAGTCGTCCGCGACGCATGTCGAAGCCGCCGTCGGCGACCGGTTTTTCGAGCGTCCCACGCAATTTCAGCTCGCCGCCGAATTCCGCGTCGATGCCGCGGCCGCGCACGAAAATCCGGGACGGCGCGGAAACCGCGAGATCGAGATCGGCGTTGAAGATCGGCGCCTGGCGCGCCTTCGCCTGTTTGGCCTTTTCCCGCGCGAGCCGCGCCTTCACGGCGGGCGGCGGATCGACGTGCGTCGTGTTCGCGAGCGGCTGGCCAGCCGACGACAGGCGCTCGGGAACGCTGATGTCCATCGACGCGAAGGAAACCTTGCCGGTCACGCGCGGCCTCCGCGCCAGCGGCCCGGACAGATCGAGCGCCATGTCCGCGACGGCGGCGACGACCGGGTTCGACACGAGTTCGGCGTTTTGCGCCGAAATTCGCAGGCTGGCCGGAAATCCCTCGTCGGGCGAGGCCTTGAGGGAGCCGGAAACGCCGATCGTCCCGCCGTTGCGGGTGACGCCCCTGGCGTGATCGATGACGATGTCGTCGCCGCGCGCCCGCGCCCCCGCCTCGAATTTGTCGATCCGGATTCCCGCCAGCGCGTCGCTGAAGCTTCCGCCCGTCAGGTCGAACACGCCCGAGAGCTTCGGCCGGTCCGGCGCGCCCTCGGCCCTCGCGTCGATGGCGAGGCGGCCTGTGACATGCCGCCCGCCGGCGGCGAGCGATCCGTTGGCGATGGCGGCGTCGAGCGCGCCCCGAACCGCGATGTCGAGCCGCGCCGAGCCATCGAGCGGCGCGGCGCCGGACACCGCGAGCGAGCCGGCCTTGCCGAGATTGACGTTCGCCTGGACGCTGGTCCGCCCGCCCTCCAGCCGTCCGTTTCCCGATATTTCGATGGGCGGCAGCCCCGCGCTCCGCAGCGGCGGCGCGGAGAGCCCGCTCACGCGCAAACGCCAGTCGCCGGCTGGCGCGCTCGCCGCGCCCGACAGTTTCGCCTCGGCGTCGAGCGCGCCCGTCAGGCCCGGATCGGCGACGAACATGGACGCGATCGACAGCGGCAGCGCCCGCCCGGCGATCATCAGATCGAGCCGTTCCCCGGCGCGCCCCTCGACGGTCAGCCGCCCACCGCCGACGTTCAGCGCGAGACCGCGAATCGAGACTCCGCCATCGGCAAATTCGAGGTTCGCCGGCCCCGCCAGCGAAATCCTTTGCCCGCCGCGTCGCGCGTCGAACGCGCCCAGCGCGAGGCGCGGCCTGTCGCCCGCGAGCAGCCGCCCCCGCGCGTCGAGCGCCACTCCGCGCGCCTCGGCGGCGAGCGTCAGATCGCTGCCGCCCGGCGTCGCCTTCGCCACGGCGCGCACCCGCGTGATCGTCTCGCCGCCGGCGACCGCACGGTCGATGGTCGCGATCCCCTCGACGGCGGGAACGCCAAACAGATCGGCGACGCTCGCGTCGATATCGAGCTTGTCGAGCCTCTCTTCGCCGACGCGCACGCCAGCGGCATGGGCGTTGACCCTGACGCCTTGCCGTCCGGCGGACGCGTCGAGGAGAATCTCGGCGTCGAGCCGGCCCGCCAGCTTCCGGAGGGCGAGCGGCGACAATTCGTCGAGATCGGGCGCCTTGAGGGTGACGCGTCCGCTGGCGCGGTTCGCGGGATCGATGGCGAGCGCGGCGACTAGGCGCGCCGCGCCAACCGCCAGATCGCTGGTCTCGACCCGCCAGCCCCCGCCGGCGGTCTTGCCCAGCGTCACGCGGCCCGTCGCCGCGCGCCCGCCAACCTGTCCGGCGAGGTTCGCTTCCGCCGCGACCGGGCCAAGGAGATCGCGCGCCGCGATGTCGAGTCGCAGCCGCGGAATGGGCCGCCCCATGGCCGAAGCGTCGGTCAGAACCAGCGCGGCCGCGAGATCGGGTCGCCGCGCGCTTCCCGTCAAGCGGGCCGCGATTTCGCCCTTGCCCGCGAATTTGGGGAAGGCGGCGGCCATGTCGGGCACGGCGACGGTCAGATTGACGTCGGCGGCGGCGGGCGTCGCCTCGCCGTCGAGCCGCGCCGTGACGCGCCGCCCCGTCGCCGTGAGTCCCGAGAAGGCGAAAGCTCCGCCGGGGCGCGAACCCAGCACGCCCGTCACGTCGAGCTTGCCGCCAAGCAGCGGATCGAGCGCCGCGATTCCCGTCGAAATCCGCCGGGCCGCGATCGTGACGCTCGCGTCCACGCGCTGTTCGGCGGGCGAGCCCGAAAGGTCGGCTGTCGCCGTGAGCGCGCCCCCGAGATCAACTCCCGCGAATTTGGCGAAACGCGCCAGATTCGGCGCCGCGAGAAACAGCCGGCCCGCGAGCGCGCCCGGCCCGGCCTTGCCCGTGTAGTTCGCCTCCGCCGTCGCCAGCGTCAGCCGCGCGATGGAAATGTCCGCCTCGCCCGCCGGGCTCGCGCGCCCGCGAAATTCCAGCGCGAAACTGTCGCCGACGGCCGAAGCGAGACCCTCGTTCGCAAAGGAGAGCTTTTCCCCCCGCGCCGCGAGCGCCACGTCGAGCCGCGCGCGCGAGTCGCTCAACACGCCGTCGGTCGTGACGCCGAGCGTGGCGTCCACATGGCCGAACCGGCCGGCGGGCGTCCGCGCGGCGTCGAGCAGGAGGCGAGCGGACAGTTTCGGCGCGAGGGTCGTTCCGCTCGCGTTCGCCTCGAATGTGAGGCCCCCGATGTCGATCCGGGACGTGTGGACGCCGGCCGCCGCGTCCGTCGAACGCAGGCTGACGCGGCCATCGAGGCTTTTGTCGCCGCCGATCCCGCCGCTGGCGTCGACGCGGGCGGAGCTGGCCACGAGCGCCAGATTGTCCGCGCGGAGCGATGCGTCGTCGCCGAACCGAAGGCCGCCCGTGAGCCGCGTGTCGCCGGAAAACAGCGGTCCGATCGCTTCGGGCAGCAACCCCTCGACCCGCGCCGAGGCGTCGAGCGTGAGCACGCGTTCGCTGCCCCGACGTTTCAGTTGCGCGCCGCCGGAAGCCCCGATGTTTGGCCCCGCCTTGAAATCGAGTTTCGCGGCGAAAGCGTCCAGTTTACCCTCGCCCGCGAGATCGAGATCGACCGGCGGCAAGCCCTCGAGCGAGGCCGCGCGGGCCAGCAAGCCGCCCGGAGGCTCGTGCGCCGAAAGGCCGAGTTTCAGATCCGCCGTTTTCGGAACGAAGGATAATTTCAGACCAAGGGCGCCGCTGGCGTCCGTGCGGCGCAGATCGACCTGGAGATCGAGGCCCTCCGAGGGATTGCCAAGCTTCGCGTGTCCGCTGGCCGCGAGATGGGCGGCGGCCCCGACCCATTCCTCGCCCAGAGCAAGATCGGCAAGGCTGAAGGTCGCGATCTCGACCTTGACCGGAAGTTCGGGAAGGAGCGGCTCGTCGCTCTTCACGGCGGGCTCGCCGGACGGCGCGGGTTTTCGCAACAATTCAAGTCGCCCGATCTCCAGCCTGTCGACGGAGAGCCGCCCCGTGAGCAGCGCCATGCGGCTCCACGCGAGACGCGCGCGGTCAAGCCGGAGCCACGGTCCCCTTGCGTCGGAGATGACGAGGTCGCGGATCGTGGCGTCGGAGGTGAGCGCGCCGTCCACCGCTCCGACCGAGATGTCCATGCCCGGCGAGGACAGAAGTCTGGAAATCAGCGAGGCGAGCACGCCCTTGTCGTCCTCGCCCGAAGTCGCCGATCCGGGAAGTCCCGGCGCGAGGAGCCAGGCGCCCGCGAGGGCGATGACGGCCGCGAGGATACGTCCGGTCTGGCGCATCAGAAAGCTTGCCCCACGCTGACGTAAACAGCGACCGGCGCCTCGCCCTGGCGGCGCGCCAGCGGCGTCGCGACATCGAGGCGGATTGGTCCGAAACCCGTGTAATAGCGGAGGCCGAGGCCCGCCGCGAAGCGGAGGCCTCCCCGGAAATCCGGGTATCCCGCGGCGAAAGCGCGGCCGGCGTCGAGGAACGGAACGATCCCGATCGTCTCGGTGATCTTGACCCGACCCTCGAGCGAACCCTCGAACAGGCTGCGTCCGCCAACAGCCACTCCGCCCGGCCCGGTCGGGCTGAGCGAGCGCCACGCGAAGCCGCGCACGGAACCGCCGCCGCCCGCGAAAAAGCGGCGATTGTCCGGGATCAGGTTCGTGTCCGCGCCGGCGAGCGACCCGACCGCGACGCGGCCGGCCAGGATCGTCCGCGCCTCCCCGTCGAAGGCGTAATAGGCAGACGCCTGCGCCTTGCCGGAATAGAGGTTGATGCTCGACCCGAGGGCGCGCGGGTCCGCCGACGCGCTCGCGATGACCCTCACGCCGCGCGTCGGATCGAATGCGTTGTCCGTCGTGTCGTAGCGGGCCGAGACCGTCACGCCCGCCAGCGTGTAGTCGCGCGTCGCGAAAATGTCGCTCGATCGGCCGCGTTCGAATTCCAGTCCGCCCTGGACGAACAGCGTCTCGTCGAAACGATGCCGGATCGCCGTGGTCGCGTTGACCAGGGTGCTCGTATAGGTGTTGGTGATTTCCCGCGCGAACACGAGATCCGCGAGGAGATCGTTCCGGCTGCCCCATAATCCCGGCTTGATGAAACTCGCGCCGGTCCGTCCGGTCAGCCGGTTGGGATCGAGCAGGCGCGTGACGCCGGGATTGCCGCCATCGCCAGCGGCGACGCCGGCGATGGCTTCAAGTCGCAAACGCTCGCCGCCCCCGAACAGGTTGCGGTCGGTCCAGGCCGCGCGCGCCGAAGGTCCGTCCACCGTTGAATATTGCGCGCCAAGCGAAACGACATGCGGCTTGCGTTCGCCCACCACCACGTTGAGCGGCAAATTCCCGTTCGCGTCGAGCGTCTCGGCTTCGAGGATTCGGACCGAACCGACGATTTCGACCGATCCGACTGATTTCCGCAGGGCCGCGAGCTTTGCCGGAGAATAACTTTCGCCTTCGTCGAGATAAATGAAAGACGCAAGGGTGTCTCGGTCCACGGTTTGCGCGCCGGCGACCTGAACCCTTCCAATTCCCGCCTTTGGTCCCGGATCGACGATGATGGCCACGTCCACCAAGCGGTCGCGATGCCGGGCGACCGCACGGGTTTCGACGATTTTCGCGAGCGGCATGGACGCCGTGCGAAGCGCGTCGACAATGAAGGATCCCAGTTCGCGGACAGACGCCGCCCGGGCCTGGTCGCCCTCACGCGCGGCGCGCGCTGGCAAATGAATTAATTCAGGGTCGAGCGGCGCCTTCGTCCGGGAGTCGATGATCGCAAGCGTCCCGATTTTGTAGGGCGCGCCGGGCGCGGCCTCGATCCGGACCGGAACGATCGCCGCTCCACGCAACTTTTCCGCCGCGCTCGCCGCCAGCTCGAGGCCGTCGCCGCTTTCCGGCAGCGCCCGACCCGCGACGAGAACCCGGACCGAGGCCGCGTAATATCCCTCCGCCCAGAGCGCGTCGAGAATTCCAGGCGAATCGGCGGCTGCGCGTCGAGCCAGGACGTCTCCACTGCGCGGCGGGTCGGATTTCAATTTCTGCAGGTTCGATGCGTCGCGGATCGCATCGGAGACACCGGCGCCGCCATCGTCGATTTCGACCTTGTATGGCAGCGTTTCGGAATTGGGCGCGGCTTGCTCGTCATCCCCGCCAAACAGGCCGCCCGACCACGCGGCCCGCGCGTCGCCGTGAACGCCGGCCGCGAGAAACAGGAACAGCAATCCGGAGACGCTGGCGCCGGTTGGTTTGACTGACATACGCGCTGACTAATAATCCGTTAACAACACGACCTCAAACAAGCATCCGGCGATTCCGAAGACGTTTATCGTGCAAGTGATCCACGCCGGACCATGGAACCTTGACGCTTCAAGGTTAACAAGTGGCGCCGTCTTCACCGCACGTCTCGCGTCTTTTCAGGCTGGATCTGCCTTAAAGCAGCGGCGCGCGACAAATGCGGGATCATCCCGCCGTCTCCCTCTGGCGCTCCAGCCCAATAAAAGACCCCGCCAGTGGATTTCCACTGGCGGGGCATTTGACATGGCCCGGTTGTTCCGTTCGCCGCTGGTCTTAGAACTGCTTCCGGAGACCGGCGTTGAGCGTGTAGCCGTTGATCTTGTCTCCGAAGCGGTAGTCGCCGCGGACGAAACCCGTGACGGAATCGTCGAGCGACACCGCGGCGAGGCCGGCGCCGGCTTGCCAGAAGGTCCCGACGCGGTCCGTGGAGACAGTGTAGAGATTGTTCGAGCTCGGCAGCAGCAGCGTCGCGACCGAATTGCCCGCGAATTCGTGCCAGACCGACAGCGAGGCGTAGGGCGCGAGAATGACCGAGCCCTGTTGCACGGCGGTTCCGACCCGGGCGCCAAGCCGCCCGGTCGAGCTCGAAATCGTCGCGAAGTTGATCGGCGCCACCGTGGTCCCGAGCGGATCGACATCCGCGCGCGAGAACAGATAGGCCGCAGACGGCTCGATATACCAGGTCTCGCCGAGCGAGAAGCGGTACTGCGCGTTGAGGATGCCGCTCCAGCCGCGTCCCGTGAACTTGCCGTTCGTGCCGCCAGCGATAACATTGGCGATCGAGGGCAGGAACTGCAGGTTGAACTGGTCGCGCCGGATCAGGAAGTCGAACACCGCCCGCCCGTTGTTCAACGTTCCGTAGACGCCATAGAACGGCTGCGTCACGTTCAGCTTGCCCGCGTCGGTCTGGGTGTCCCCCGTCACCGAACCGCCGTGGAAGCCGAAGTTGGCGTTCCAGCCGCTGTTCTGGATGTTGTAGAGGCCCATGTCGAAGCCGGTGTGCCAGCCCGCGAAGGTCGAATGGCCCTGGGTCGCCGCGAGTCGATCCGCTGTTCCCGGCGCGCTCGAACTGACGACGCTGTTCGACTTCAGGTCATAAGCGCCGCCACGCATCTTGGCCCACAGGCCGACCGAGAACTTGTCCGGGTCGGGATTTGCCGGGCCCGTGACGAAGGCCGAGGTCGGCTCGGTGAACATATTGTTCATCGACGACAGCGTTCCGTTGATCGAACCGACCAGCGAACCCATGACTTGCGTGTTGATGTCGGACCTCACCACGTAATTGCCCGCCGCAGTCTTGCCGAACCATTGCAGCAGCAATCCCTCGGCCTGAATGACGTGCGCGTTCGGATCGGAGGCCGCGAACGGGCTTTGGCCCGTTGTCGGCACGTTCGCCGAGGAGATGAACACGTTCGCGCCGGGGTTCGAAACCACCGTCACGTCCGGGTGATCGCCCGAGCCGAGACGCAGCAGGTCGATATTAACGGTCGTCGTCGCCGACCCCGCGCCGGCGATCCCGGCGAGTTTCAGGATGTCCGAGGTCGAGGCCCCGCCGGCGAGCCGCGTATCGACGGTGAGGTTGCCGCCGCCGGTGTAGGCGCCAGTCACCGTAATCGAATCCGAGGCCGCGAATTGCAGCATGTTCAGCGTGCCGGTGTTCTTCAGCGTCGTCACGGTCGAAGCGCCGTTGATTCCGTTCCAGACGTTCGAGTTCGTCACGTTCGACGCGCCGCCCGTCGTCGTGATGACGCCGTTCACCGTGCCCGCGTTGGTCAGGTTCAGCACGCCGCCCGTGGTCGCGAAGGCGACCTGGGTTCCGCCCGACCCGCCGTTGACGAAGGCCCCGGCGCTGTTCGTCACGTTGAACACGCCGGCGGATGTCGCAACCGCCGTCGGAGCCTGGATCAGGCCCGCGTTGGTCAGCGCCACCGTTCCCGCCGAGGCCATGGCCACGCCGGTCGTCGTGCCCGTGATCTTGCCGGAAGAGGTGTTGCTCACCGTGCTGCCAGCCCCGGCGCCCGCGCCGGCGAGCTTGAGACCCGTCGCCGCCGTCGTGGACAGCGTGCCGCTGTTGGTGATGTCAAACTTGCCGGCGCTGGTCGCGGTAATGCCCGTGGTCGTTCCGAACAGGTTCGCGCTATTGACAATCTTCAGGGTCGACCCGGCGCCCGTCACCGTCGCGTCAATGGCCGAAGCCCCCGCCGCGGCTCCCGCCGAATTCACGTCCGTTGACGTTGTGATCGTCGTGCTGGCCGCCGAATTCGTGAGGATGCCCGTACCCGTTCCCGCCGCCAGCTTCGTGCCGGACTGCGTCACAGTGATCGTGCCGGCGCCGGTCGCCGTCGCCGACACCGCGTCCGTCTTGCCGGTGATGACGCCGGTCAGAGTGTTGGAGACGACGATGTTGCCTCCAACCATCGAGACAAGGACGCCCTGCGCCGCCGTGCCCGTGATCGTGCCCTTGTTATCGACGTTGCCAGTGTCGCTGGCCGCCGTTCCGGTCTGCTTCACGCCGACCGTCGCGCCGGTGATTGTCGCTGTCCCCGCGTTGACGACCGAGCTGGTGCCGGACTGGTTGACGCCTTCCGCCGCGCCGCCGGAGATCGAGCCGCCGGCGTTGTTGTTGACGACGTTCGAGCCGGCTCCGGTCTCGATCTGGGTCACGCCCACGCCCGAACTCGTGATCGAGCTGGAGTTGTTGACCGCGGAGGCCCCGTCGGTCGCCACCGTCTTCACGCCGAAGCCCGCGGCGTTGCCGGTCACGCCAATCTTCGCGTTGACCGTGACCGTGGTCGTTCCGCTCGTCGCCGAGGTGGAGACGCCGTTCGCCGAGGCTCCCGTCGCCGTGATCGCGCCGTTGGCGGTCACGGCGATGTCGCCCGTTCCTGACTGGGTCGAGGACACGCCGGTTTTGTCGGTCGCGATTCCCCCGGCGCCGATCAACACCGTCGTCTTGCCGCTGGAGTTCGTTGCGCTGGTGGTGACGCCATTGCCGCCGGTCGCCGACACGAGCGCTGTCGTCGTCGTGACGGAAATCGTGCCCGCGTTCGCGGCGGCGTTGGTGTTCGTGGCGGAAATGCCGACGCCAGCGGTTGTCGTCACCTTGCCTTGCGTGGTGATGTCGATGTTGCCGGTTCCGTTTGTCGTCGACGAGACGCCGGCCTTGCCATCGACGTCCTGCGTGACGTTGATTTTCGTGTTGCCCGCCGCAGCGTTGCCGATGGCGGTGACAATGCCGGTGCCGCCCGAACCCGAGATGGTTCCGGCTCCGGTGCCCGTCAGCGTAACGTCGCCCGAGCCGGCCTGCGTCATCTGAACGCCGGTCGCCGACGAGTAGATGCTCGCTCCCGTCACGACCAGTTTGAGAACGCCCGCCGTCGCCGCGCCCGTGTTGGTGATGGTGACGCCGGACGTCGTCGTGCGGTCGCCCGCGGCGCCGATGTCGGCGTTCATGTTAACCGTGGCGTTGCCGCCGGCTCCTTCCTGGGCGTAGACGCCGTTGACCAGAGTATTCACGCCCGCGCCATCGCTGGCGATCTTGCCGTTGACGGTGATCGTCGTGTCGCCGGCCGCCGTGTCGCGATTGGTGAAGATGCCATCGCCGCCCGAGGTCGAGATCGCCGCGTTGCTGTTGACGATAATCGTGCCGGCGCCGGCGGTGGTGTTCTCGGCGAAGATGCCGTCGCCAGCGCTTGACGTCACCGTCTGTCCGGTGGCTGTCGTCACCGTCACGTTTCCGGTCGCCGACGCTACTCCGTTCTGGCGAGCGTCGATTCCGGTCCCGGTCGTCGCGGTCACGCTTCCCGCGAGGTTGACGACAACGTTGCCAGTCCCCTTGAAAACGGAGGCGAAGACGCCGCCGGCCTGACCCTTGATCGTCGCCGCCGCGGTATCGACGGTCACGTCGCCCGTGCTGGCCGTGTTGTTGAGGGTTGCGTAGACGCCGGTGCCCGTCGTCGAGGTGATCGCGCCGGTTCCGGCGCCGGTGACCTTGACAGGCCCGGCGCCGACGGACGTGGCGTTGACGCCCCTGCCCGCGGCGGTGATGTCGCCCGATGTCAGCGTGACCAGAACCTGGCCTGCGTTTTTCGCGTTGGTGATCGAGGCGCCGATGCCGAAGCCCGTCCCGACGTCCGCCGCGGAGCCGATGCTGGCCGTGTTGGTCACTTTCACGTCGCCGGCGGACCCGCCGGAAGAGGCGTTGATGCCGTTCACGAGCGTGCCGGCGCCGCCGGCGCCGCTGCCGATGAGGCCGTTATTGACAACAGTCACGCCACTCTTGCCCGCCGCGTCGGACGCGATGACGCCGTCGCCGCCCGAGACCTGGATTGTCGAGTTGTTGGTCACGGAGACGAGGCCCGCGCCGGTCCCCGCGGTCCGCTGCGCCTGGATACCATTGCCGCCCGTCGCCGCGACAGTCTTGCCCGTCGTCGTGAAGACGGTGACGGCGCCAGTCGTCGTCCCGGTCTGCGAGGCGAGGATCGCCGTTCCGGCGGTCGCCGTCGCGTTGTCGCGCGTCGTCACGGAAATGTCGCCCGCGCCAGCGTTCGTCGCGCTGACGCCGAAAGTCTTTCCGGAGACCGCGCCCGCGAGATCGATCGTGACGGCGCTCGCGCTCGCCGCGTTGGCGATCGAGGTCGAAACGCCAGCCGCAGCCGTGCCGGTGATCGTCCCGCCGGTCGTCGTGATGTTGATCGCGCCGGTTCCCGTCCCGTTTTGCGTCGCGACCACGCCGTTATTGCCGCCGAGGATCGTGTTCGAGCCGTTGACGACAATATCGCCCTTGCCGGAAGAGGTGACATTCACCGCGTCC